>JANPIS010000273.1:0-18165 GCA_031425095.1 Chthoniobacteraceae bacterium | reverse complement strand
GGCGATGCTGGAGAATCAGGACGACAACGTGGGCCGCGTGCTGCGCAAGCTCGAGGAGATTGGCGCGACGGAGAACACCATCGTGCTCTACTTCTCCGACAACGGTCCGAACACCGCGCGCTGGACGGGCGGCATGAAGGGGAAGAAGGGGACAACGGATGAAGGCGGGGTGCGTTCGACGATGTTCATCCGCTGGCCGGCGAAGCTGCCGGCGGATCGCAAAGTCACGGAGATCACTGGTGCGATCGACTTGCTCCCGACGCTGACGGCGCTCGCGGGTGTGCCGCGCCTGGGTGACAAGCCGCTGGATGGGCGCGATCTGACTCCGCTGCTCATGGGGCAAGGTGCCAAGTGGGAGAATCGGATGATCTTCTCTACTTGGGCTGGCAAGGTTTCGGTTCGGACGCAGACTTATCGCTTCGACGATGAAGGCCAGCTCTTCGACATGACGGCAGACCCCGGCCAGACCACACCCGTAAATGCCGACAAGCCGGAGCTGGTGCAGACGCTGAGCTATGCCGTCCTGGCGTGGCGTGGGGCGATGTTTGGCAACGCCGAACCCGGCAGGGCCAAAGGCAAAGGGAAGGGCAACGCCGTGGATTCGCGGGCGATCCCGGTGGGTTATCGGGAGTTTCCGCGGACGTGGCTGCCCGCGCGCGATGGCGAGGCACGCGGCACGGTGCGCCGGAGCAGCAACGCGCCGAATAGTTCCTACTTCGTGAACTGGACGACTAAGGACGACTCCATCGTGTGGGAGATCGAAGTGGCGACGACGGGCACCTACGCCGTGGAGATCCTCTACACCTGTCCGCTGGCCGATGCCGGCTCGACGATCGAACTCGCCTTCCAGCAAAGCCGCACCACGGCCCAAGTGACGCCAGGCTGGGACCCGCCACTGTACACCAATCAAGACACGCTGCCGCGCCCGGATGGCGAGTCGCAGATGAAGGAATTCCGCCCGCTGAATCTCGGCACGGTGCGTCTGGAAAAGGGCCGTGGCCCGCTCACCCTGCGCGCCACGGAAATTCCCGGCGCGAGCGTGATGGATTTCCGCGCCCTCACGCTCACGCTGCTGCCGTGAGAGGGGCGCGGGCTGGCGCCTTCGCGGCGAGCACTCGCCCCTTGGATAAGGTGAGGCACCGTTCGTTGGAACCGTTCTTTTCCCGATGAACATCCAGCAGGCACTCCGGCTGGCGCTCCAGCACCACCAATCCGGGCGCTTGATGGAGGCCGAAGCGTTCTACCAAAAGATCATCGTGGTCGATCCGAGGCAAGCAGATGCGCTGCACCTGCTGGGGGTGCTAGCGGATCAGACCGGTCGCCATGATGCAGCGGTGGAGTTGATTCGCCAAGCCATCGCTTTAAAGCCCGGCGATCCAGACTACCATTCCAACCTTGGCAATGCGTTGAGGGAGCAAGGTCAGCGGAAAGAGGCGATCCGGGCTTTTCGCCAGGCTCTCGCGCTCAGGCCGCTCTTTTCCGAAGCCCACAACAACCTCGCTAACGCCCTGAAAGAAGAGGGGCACCTGGACGAAGCTATCGCTGCCTATCGTCGGGCTCTGGTCCTGAGCCCCGACCTGCCCGAGGTCCACAACAACCTCGGCAACGCGCTAGTGGAAAATGGCGAACTGGAGAAAGCCGTTGGCGCCTATCGTCGAGCCATCGTCTTGAGGCCTGACTATGCCGAGGCGTATAGCCATCTTGGTAATGCTTTGCGAGTAAAGGGCGAACTGGACGGAGCGATCGCGGCTTGCCGTCAGGCCCTCACTCTCAGGCCTGACTTTCAGGCCGCGTATAGCCATCTTGGCAATGCATTGAGGGATAAGGGCCAATGGGACGAGGCCATCATTGCTTATCAGAATGCCGTTGCGATCAATCCACGCTTTGCCGATGCCTTCACGAATCTCGGCGCCGCACTCTCGGATAAAGGCTGCTTCGAGGAATCCATGGCGGCGTGTCGCCGGGCAATCGAACTGCAGCCGGATCTGCCGATGCCCCACTGCAATCTCGGTCGTGCGTTGGTCGGGCTGGGCCATTACGACGATGCGGTCGCAGCCTATCTCCAGGCCATCGCATGTAAGCCGGAGTGCGCCACCGCACACAATAATCTGGCCTGCGCCTTCAAGGACATGGGCAAGCTCGATCAGGCTATCGTCCATTATCGACGCGCCACGACATTCGCTCCAGGCAATGCCGAATACGGCAGCAATCTTGTTTACACCCTTCATTTCCAGCCGGATTACGACGCACCTGCGATCAGGCGTGAACTCCGGCGCTTTAGCCAGCGGTATGCGGATCCAGTGCGGCAGTTCATTTTACCGCATGACGTTTGCCGCACGCCGGGGCGTCGCTTGCGGATCGGTTATGTTTCTGCCGATTTCTGCCAGCATGTGGTTGGCTTCAATATGCTGCCGCTGCTGGCCGGACATGATGCGAACGAGTTTGAAGTCTTCTGCTATGCGCAAGTCACCCGGCCAGACGCCATGACCGAGCGCTTTCGCTCCCGCGCTCAGCACTGGCGCAGCACCGTCGGCGTCAGTGACGAGCAACTTGCCGCCCGGATCCGGGACGACCGGATCGATATCCTCGTGGACCTCGGCATGCACTTGGCTGGCAATCGGCTCCTCGTCTTCGCTCGCAAACCTGCTCCGGTGCAGGTGACCTTTGGTGCATACCCAGGCAGCACGGGACTGGAGACCATCGACTATCGTCTCAGTGATCCTTTTCTGGATCCTCCGGGTCTGGACGAGTCATGTTACTCGGAGGAGACCATCCGGCTTCCGCATAGCTTCTGGTGTTACGATCCCTTTGATGCTCGGGAGATTCACGTGAATACCCTTCCCGCAATCGCGCATGGCTTCGTCACTTTTGGCTGTCTGAACAATTTTTGCAAAGTGAACGAACGGGTGTTGCGTCTCTGGGCTGAGATCCTCCGTGTCTTGCCTTCTTCCCGGCTATTGCTCCTGGCGCCCGACGGAAATCATCGGCAGTCCGTTTTGGATTTGTTCGGACAAGAGGGAATCGCTGCCGGCCGGATCGAATTTTTCGCGGGCCGTCCGCGCCGGGCCTATCTCGAACTCTTTCATCAAATCGACGTGAGTCTCGATACGCTTCCGTATAGCGGTCACACCACCAGCTTGGACTCCTTGTGGATGGGGGTGCCCGTGATGACTCTGGTCGGTCAGACGGTCGTGGGTCGGGCTGGGCGTTGCCAGTTGATGAATTTGCATCTTCCGGAGTTGATCGCAGCGACGCGCGAGGAATACATCCGGGGCGTGGTCGCATTAGCCACTGACCTGCCCCGACTTTCCGAGATGCGGCGGACGCTGCGGGAACGCATGGAGTGC
This sequence comes from Chthoniobacteraceae bacterium, assembly GCA_031425095.1. Classification (GTDB taxonomy): domain Bacteria; phylum Verrucomicrobiota; class Verrucomicrobiia; order Chthoniobacterales; family Chthoniobacteraceae; genus JANNXQ01. The sequence continues at coordinate 14,818 of JANPIS010000273.1, read as the reverse complement.
ACGCCTCTGATGGATGCCAGGCGCTTTGCCCGCGATGTCGAGGCTGCTTATCGCGAGATGTGGTGCAACTGGTGCATGAGGGAAGGATGAGGCGGGCGGATGGATTCTGCGGTCACGATATTCGCTTGGACAACGCCCGCGCGCGAACTCACCGTTGGATCGTTGTGCGAACTCAACCGGCTCGTCTGCCACTTATTGCCTTCCTCCACTCTATGGATCGTCCGTCCCTTCCCATGACTCCTTGGCTTCTCGTCTGCCTGATCGCCCTTCTGCTGCGGGACGCGGCGTCCGCACAGCGCCCGAACATCTTGTGGTTTGTCGTCGATGATATGTCGGCGAATTTTTCCTGCTATGGCGAGAAAACAATCGCCACGCCCAACGTCGATCGACTGGCGCGCGAAGGGACGAAATTCACGCACGCGTTCGTCACTGCGCCGGTGTGTTCGCCGTGCCGCTCGGCGCTGATCACGGGGATGTACCAGACGAGCATCGGCGCGCATCACCACCGCAGCGGGCGCGGTGTGGAAAAGATCGGGCTGCCGGCGGGGGTGGTGCCGGTGCCAGCCTTGATGAAAAAGGCCGGTTACTACACCTGCATCGGCGATGGATTGCCCGGTTCCGCGCGCGGTGGGAAGAAGGGGATGGGTGGGGGACTCGGTAAGACGGATTACAACTTCGAGTGGGATGCGACGATGTATGACGGGCCGGATTGGGCAGGGCGCAAAGAGGGGCAGCCGTTCTTCATGCAGGCACAGCTCGCCGGTGGAAAGTTGCGCGGGGGCAACGACGCGAGCGCGCAAAAGCTCTCAGCGCGGGCGGCGCAGGAATTCGGCGCAGCCGTCCGTCCGGAGGATGTGACGCTGCCCCCTTACTATCCGCGCGACCCGGTGTTACTCCGCGATTGGGCGGCCTATCTGGATGCGGTGCGCTTTACGGATCGGCATGTCGGCGAGGTACTGGCGCGGCTGGAAAAGGAAGGGCTCACGGATAACACGCTGGTGATTTTCATGACCGACCACGGGATCAGCCACGCCCGCGGCAAGCAGTTCCTCTACGACGAAGGCACGCACATTCCATTGGTCGTCCGCGGTCCCGGCATCGCGGCGGGAGCGGTGCGCGACGATCTCGTCCAGCAGATCGACCTCGCGCCGATCTCGCTCGCTGCCGCAGGCCTTCCCATTCCGCCGTCCATGCAAGGACGCGATGTCTTCGCGGAGGACTATGCGAAGCGCGACGCGGTCTTCGCCGCCCGCGATCGGTGTGACGAGACTGTCGAGCGCCTCCGCAGCGTGCGCACCGATCGCTTCCTCTACATCCGCAACTTTTACCCACAGCGTCCGCACCTTCAGCCAAATGCCTACAAGGATGGCAAGTCCATCGTGCAGACGCTGCGCTCGCTGCACGCGGAGGGTAAGCTGGACTCGCTCAGCGAGGCGTTGCTCTTTGCGCCCGCCCGCCCGTCCGAGGAGCTCTACGAGTGGACCAACGACCGGTGGCAGGTGAAAAACCTGGCCGCGGTTCCCGAGCATGAGGAGACCTTGAAGACCTTGAGCGCGCGCCTCGATCGTTGGATCGCGGAGACGAAAGATTGCGGCCCAGAATCAGAGGCGATGTACGACAGCGACATGTTCCCGTATCTGGGGAAGGGGAACCCCGAGGTGGAGAGGAACATCGCGCTGATGAAGCAGTGGGCGGCGGAAGGGAAATAGGAACGCTGCGCACCGCCATGAAACTCCGCCGATTGCCCAAGCTCGCGCTCGCGCTGCTGCTCTCGCTTTCCGCTGCATCCGCGGCAGAGAAGCCGAACATCATCTATCTCATGGTGGACGACATGGGTTGGGGCGACGCGGGTTGCTACGGGCAGAAGCACATCCAGACGCCGCACATCGATCAACTTGCAAAGGAAGGCACGCGCTTCACCGACGTCTATGCAGGTGCGTCGGTGTGCGCGCCGAGCCGCAGCGTGCTGATGACCGGGCAGCATCTCGGCCACACGCGGATCCGCGGCAATTCCGGGATGGTCGGCGGTGTCGGCGGGCAACGTCGCATCCCGCTCGAACCGGAGGATGTGACGGTGGCGATGCTGCTCAAAGAGGCGGGTTACGCGACGGGAATCACCGGCAAGTGGGGCCTGGCCGAGCCAGACACCGCGGGCATTCCGAACAAGAAGGGCTTCGACGAGTGGTTCGGCTACCTGAATCAGCAGCACGCGCACACTTACTACACGGAGTATCTGTGGAAGAACACGGAGCGCGTGACGCTGCACGGCAATCTCGACGGCCAGACGCGCGAGTATTCGCACGATCTCTTCGCTGAGTGGACGCTCGACTTCGTGCGCCGGCATCGCGGGCGCCCGTTCTTTCTCTACCTCGCGTGGACGCTGCCGCACGGGAAGTATGTCGTGCCGAGTCTGGAGACTTACGGAGACCAGGATTGGCCGCAGGATTACAAGGTCCACGCGGCGATGGTGACGCGGCTCGATCGCGACCTCGGCCGGCTCATGGCGCTGTTGAAGGAGCTCGGCCTCGATGAAAAGACGGTCGTCTTTTTCTGCTCGGACAATGGCGGCGTCGAGCGGCGCGACGGCGTGCTCGACAGCGTGGGACCCTTCCGCGGGCAGAAGGGCTCGCAACTCGAAGGCGGGCTCCGCGTGCCGATGATCGTGCGCTGGCCGGGCAAAGTGAGCACGGGCCGCGTGAGCGATGCGCCGTGGTATTACGCCGATGTGCTGCCGACGTTGTGCGAGATCGGCGGGGCGAAGGTGACGGGCAAAGTGGACGGCATGAGTGTGCTGCCGACGATCCTCGGCCAGCCGCAACCGGTGCTGGCGACGCGCATGATGTACTGGGAGCAATACAGCGGCGGCTTCCAACAGGCAGTGCGCTTCGGAAAGTGGAAGGGCCACTATCTGCCTGCGAAGGAGACCTTCACGCTCTACGATCTCAGCGCGGATCGGATGGAGCAGCGCGACCTCGCCACGGAACATCCCGCCGTGGTGCAGCAGATCCGCGAGTTCATGAAAACCGCCCACGTTCCCTCTCCCCACTGGCTCTCCACCGCTGCCGCAACGAAGACTCCGAAGAAATGAAAACACTCCTCGCACTGCTCCTCCTCGCCTTCATCAGTTCGTCTCATGTCGTCGCGGCGCCGCCGAATGTCATCCTGATCATGGCCGATGACTTCGGTTACGAGTGTGTGACGGCGAATGGCGGTGAATCCTACCGCACGCCGGTGCTGGATCAGCTCGCGGTGACGGGCGTGCGCTTTGAGCATTGCCACGTGCAGCCGCTTTGCACGCCGACCCGTGTGCAACTCATGACCGGACGTTACAACGTGCGGAACTATGTGAACTTCGGCACGCTGGCGCGGAGGGAGACGAGCTTTGGCCATCTCTTGAAGCAGGCTGGTTACGCCACGGGCATCTGTGGGAAGTGGCAGCTCGGCAAAGAGCCGGACTCACCGCAGCACTTTGGTTTCGAGGAATCCTATCTCTGGCAACACACCCGCCGCCCGCCGCGTTACGCCAATCCCGGCCTCGAACACAACGGCGTCGAGAAGGACTTCGGGAAGGGCGAATACGGACCGACGCTGGTCAACGACTTCGCGCTCGATTTCATCACACGTCATCGCGAGCACCCGTTCTTCCTCTATTATCCGATGATCCTCACGCACGATCCCTTTCAGCCGACGCCGGATAGCCCGGATTGGGATCCGAGCACGAAAGGCGAGAATGCGCGGAAGGACGTGAAGCACTTCGCGGAGATGACGGCGTATATGGATAAGTTGATCGGCAGTGTCCTTGCGAAGCTGGAGGCGCTGCGGCTCCGCGAAAACACACTCGTGCTTTTCCTCGGAGACAATGGGACTGGACGCGGTGTTACCTCGCGCTTCTGGGGTGCCGACTTTCGCGGAGGAAAAGGCTCGACGACCGCCGCGGGTACGCATGTTCCGTTGATCGCGAGCTGGCCGGCAAAGATCAAGAACGCTCGCGTGAATGGCGATCTCATCAGCAGCGTGGATTTTCTACCGACGCTCTGCGAGGCCGCCGGAGTTCCGGTGCCGACTGGCATCGACGGCATCAGCTTTCTCCCGCAGTTGCGCGGCGAATCCGGCGCACCTCGAAAGTGGCTCTACGCGTGGTATTCCCCGCGGCAGAACGCTGACGCCAGAGTGCGGGAGTATGCGTTTGATCATGGCTACAAGTTGTACCGCACGGGTGAGTTCTTCGACCTCGCGGCGGATCCTGCGGAAGAGCGCGCCCTCGATCGCGTGGCGCTCAGCGGCGCACCGGCGGCGACAGCGGCGATGCTCCAGACCGTGCTCGATCGCTTTAAGGATGCGCGACCGGCAGAGCTCGATCGCGAGTTTGCGGCGAAAGATCCGGGGGCTCCCGCGAAGGGCAGGAAGAAGAAGCAACGGCAGTGATGCGCGTTGCCGGGAGAAACAAACCGTTGCATTTCTCAGTCGCGGGCTCGACTGTCGCGGGCTGAAATTAAACGCGAATGCTTGGCTTTTTTGAAAGACAGCGCCTTGTTCGCAAGGGGCTCGCATCGTCGAAGATCCGACGCCGCCGCACCGAAAGCGAGTGGGTGGAAACGCTCGAGCACGGGCTGATCGCCAAGCTTGGAGTGATTGTGGGCTTTGTGCTCGGGCTGGCGCTGCTCGTCTGGTCGGAGCCGCAGCCGCGGCCGATGCAGCAGGCGCTCTTTGCAATTCTGATCTTCGGAACCGCGCTGGCCCAGGTCTGGATCGCGCACCCACGCACCTTCGCGAGTAACTCGCGGCTGCTCCTGCTTTTCGGCATCTGTCTTTTGCATCTCGTACTCATCAAGTCCGTGCTCTCGATGGCCGAGTCGCAGGTGCAGACCGCCGGACTGATCACTGGTCTCGAGCGGCAGCAGCTTTGGCGTCTCCTCGCGCCGCTCGCATTTGCCCCGCTTGCGCTGTCGGTGCTGCTGGGGCGGGGGCATGGTCTTTACGCGGCGGTTTTCGTTACGTTATGGGGCATGATCGTCTCGCGGCACCAGGATCCGACGTTCACCGTCATGAGCCTCGTGGTCGGATTCACGGCGGTGTTTGTGACTTTGTCGGCGCGTCGATGGACGCAGCTTTTGCGGGCCGGGCTGCTCGTGGGTCTGGCGACGTGGGCGCTGGCGGTGGTCTTCGGGCTGATCGGGCCGGTGGTGTTGGAAGACCTCCCAAACGTGCATTGGAAACTGCTCGGCTGGCAAACGGCGGTCGCCGTCGGCGGGGGCGTGATCACGGCGCTGCTCGCGGTGCTCACGGTCGCGTTGCTGCAAAATCCTTTCCGCGTCACCACAGACATCGCCTGGCTGGAGCTCAGCGACCTGAATCACCCGCTACTCCGTCGCCTGACGTTGGAGGCACCGGGCACTTACCACCACAGTCTCGTCGTCGCCAATCTTGCCGAGGCTGCCGCCGAGGCGATCGGCGCGAACGCTACGATGTGCCGCGTGTGTTCGTATTTTCACGACATCGGCAAGCTCGTGAAGCCCGAATACTTCACCGAGAATATGCGGCGCGACCGCAATCCGCACGACGAGCTCGCGCCGACGATGAGCGCGCTGATCATCATCGCTCACGTGAAGGAAGGCGTGGACCTCGCGCTGAAGGCGAACCTCAACCAGCAGATCATCGACGTCATCCAGCAGCACCACGGCTCGTCGCTGGTGTGGTATTTCTACAAGCGAGCCCAGCAGCAGCAGGAGGAAGCGCTGGCCGACGGGAAGATCAGAAACATTCGTGAGGAAGATGTGCCGGAAGTGCGCGAGGAAAGCTTCCGCTATCCCGGGCCGCGACCGGAGACGCGGGAGTGCGCGATCATCAGCCTCGCGGATAGCATCGAGAGCGCAAGCCGGAGCCTCGAGAAGATCACGCCGCAGAAGATCGATCAGCTGGTCGATGACATCATCGAGAAGCGGCTGCTCGACGGACAGCTGAAGGATTGCGACCTCACCATGCGCGAGCTCGAGGAGCTGGCCGAGAGTTTCAAGCACACCTTGCGAAGCATGATGCACAGCCGGGTGGCGTATCCGGATCAGCGCACTGAGAAGTCCGATTCGATCTCACCTTCGTCGCGAATCCAGGCAGCGGCGGCACAGCATCGCCCGCCCAATGTGCCGCCGATGACTGCGGCGTGAACATGGACTCAGGAAAGGGCGGGGGAGGGATCGTGGTGCAGAATCGCCAGCGGAAAGTGAGATTCGATCTGCGGTGGTTGCGGCAAATGGCGGAGATCGCGCTCGAGAAATGCCTGCCGGAATGCGCGAATGGGCAGTTCGCATTGCGCTCGCTTCCCGAGGTGGAAGTGACCGTCGTCTCGAATCGCACCATCGCGCGAGTGCATGCGCAGTTCATGAATATTCCGGGAGCGACGGATGTGATCACCTTCGAGCACGGCGAGATCGTCATCGGAGCGGGCACGGCGCTCGTGCATTCCCGCGACTATGGGCAGCCGCTCGAGCATGAGCTGGCGCTCTACCTCATCCACGGCCTGCTCCATCTCAATGGCTACGACGATCGCACGGAGGCTGAACGCAAGCGCATGCATCGCGTTCAGGATCGCGTGATGAAGTCTTGCCTCGCCCGTCTGGCAAACGCTTAATCGCCGCCGCATGTCTCCCCTGATCCGCCGCGCTGCTTTCGTCGTCCTTACCACCAGCATCTCCGCATCCGCACAGGACGGTCCGCCGATCAATCCCGCGGAAATTCTCGCGACCTTGCGGCAGTTGCGCGAGACGCAGGTGACGCAGGAAAAGAGCGCCAAGCAGACGGCCATTCAGCAGGCGGCGGGAGGCGCAGCGAGCGCTGAGCGGGCCGCGGCGCTCTGGATGGATGCGGTCCGGGTGACGCAGTTTCAGGGCGTAGCGCAGGAGAATGCCGCCTTCCGCGTCTGGAAAGAACACGACGGGGAGGGGCTCAAGGGTCGTGAGGCGCAGGCTGCGGCGCAGCTTTTCTTCAAATGGCTCGGCCTGACCCTCCAGCGTTCGAGTGGCGTGGCGGTGAAAGATTTGCTGCCGCAAATCATCGCCTACACGAAGGAAGCGACCGCGCTGGATACGGCGATCGATACGCTCGAGGAGACGATCCGGAAAGAACGCGAAGCTGCGGCGGGTGCCGGGAAGCGCGGGCCGGTGCGCGAGAAGGTCGCGGACAGCCAGGCCGTGAAGCGGATGGCCGATCAGATTTTCAAGCGGCCTCTGGCTTCCAGCCCAGTCGTGCAATGGATGCGCGTCGCGGACTTTGTCGCACCGGATAAGTGGGAGGCGCATCCGGGGAACGTGGACGCCATCTTCGAGAAGATCGTCCTGCCCGAACTGCGGGTGCAGAAGGATCCACGCGCGCTCGAGTATTGGGACATCAAGATCAAGCGGGAAGGCGAAGCGGTCGCGGCGCGCCGGGCGGAGTTTGAGATTGCGAAGTTCAACACGGTCCGCCGCCCCGAACTCCTCTGGAGCCGGGCCAGCGAGATGGCCGAGATCGGCTACAAAAATCGCGCCGCCACGGAGATGCTCGCACTCATCAAAGCGAACCCGACTCATCCCGATGCCGGCAAGTGGATCGGCGAACTGGAGAAACTCCTCTCGCCGCCCGCGGCTGCTCCGGCTGCTCCGGCTGTGCCTTGAGGCCTAAGGCGGCGCCAGGAGCAGCGTGCGATCGTCGGTTTGGCCGTCGATGTGCTTTTCGCCGCCGTCAATCCGGGTAATCATTCGCCGCACCAGCGCGCACTTTTTTTCTCCATGCCTCAAGCCCCGATCATCGAGCAGGACACCGACACCGAGGAGGCGCTCGACATGCCGTGGAACGTCGTCGCCCACAATGATCCGGTGAACCTGATGAGCTACGTCACCCGCATTTTCATGAAGGTTTTCGGCTACCCGCGCGAGCGTGCCGAACGCCACATGATGGAGGTGCATGAGAAAGGTCGGAGCATCGTGTGGACGGGCGCTCGTGAGCGTGCCGAAACCTACGTGCAGCAACTCCACGCCTACCTGCTGCTGGCCACCTTGGAGAAGAGCGAGTAGGAAGAGGGGAGCGGCAGTCGGGGCGTCTTCCCCACCGTCGCGTTTGACTGCAATGCAAATCACCCGTCTCGACAGCCGCACCGTCACCCTCACGCAACTCAATGCTGTGTGTTGCGAGATGCTCCGGCTGATCGTGAGCAGCGCCGATCCTGGGGAAAATGGCCCGGCCCGCGCCCGCATCTTCCCGACGCCGACCGAGGGCCGGGAGCCCGAAGCGGATCGCGACTGGCGCGAATATGTAGAGCCGGACCTGCGCCGTCTTTTCCAGGACGCGCTGGACGTGGTGGAGGAAGACATCAAGAAACTGGCTCCCGAAGGTCGGAAAAAGACCCAGGCGATCTCGATCCCGGTGAAAAATCTTGAGGCATGGATTCACGCGCTAAATCAGGCGCGGCTCGCCATCGCGGCGCGGAATGACTTTTCGGAAAAAGACATGGACGGCCGCGCGCCGCTCGAAGGTGATGCGCGCGCTCTGGCGCTCTTTCAGGTTCACTTTTACGGCTTTCTGCAGGAGTGCTTCCTGCGCGAGCTGCCATAGACGCGGAGGTTGCGCCGCGCGGCCTGCTCCTGTTTCATCGTCCTCCCATGAAAGCCCTCGTCCTCTCCCTCTTTCTCACCATCGGCGCGCAGTGCATCGCGATGGACAACCTGAACGCCCTCACCGACGCCGAGAAGGCCGCCGGATGGAAGCTGCTCTTCGACGGCAAGGACGCGGGCCAATGGTGGCGCGGCTACCAGAAGGACGGACTCTCCGAGCAGTGGGTGGTGGAAGAAGGAGCGCTCGTGCTGAAAGGCAAAGGCGGCGGCAACATTGTCACAAAGGATCAATACGAGAGCTTCGAGTTTTCCGTCGATTGGAAGATCAGCGAAGGCGGCAACTCCGGGGTCATGTTCAAAGTGCTCGAGGATGACCCGCAGCCGTGGTTCACCGGGCCGGAGGCGCAAATTCAGGACAACGTAAACGGCCACGACCCTCAAAAAGCCGGCTGGATGTACCAGCTCTACGCCGCGAGCGTGGACACCACCAAGCCGGTGGGCGAATGGAACACTTTTGTCCTCAAGTGCGTGAAGACTCCTGCTGGCACCTATAAGTGCGAGCATTGGATGAACGGTACGAAATACGTGGAGTACGAGATCGGGTCCGACGACTGGAACACGAAAGTGGCGGCTTCGAAATTCAAAGATAAGCCCGGCTTTGGCAAAGCGCCCAAAGGTCACATCTGCCTGCAGGACCACGGGAATCTGGTCGCCTTCCGCAACATCAAGATCCGCCAGCTGTAATCTTGGAGCGCCGCTCTGCGGACTCTTCAGCGGATCAGCGCTTGCCGGAAATCAGGGCGGCAGCTTCCTCCTTCGGCGCCTGGACCAGAACTGGATCGGCGGTCGCATCCAGCCAGCGGATGACCGTCAGGAGATCGTGCGCGCGCAACACCGTGCAGCCGGCCGTCCCGCTGCGACCTCCGATCCACTCGTGCAGAAAGATGCACGAGCCCGCTCCCGGCACGTGACGCGGATTGTGCGCGAGGTCGATGGCGATACGGTAGTGACGCCCTTCCGAAAGACGCTCGGAACTCCGCCAGTCCGGACGCGCGACCTGCTTCCGATCGACGATGCGGTTGTAGTAGCGCGACGCCGGATCGTCCACCGCTTCCCAATCCTCATCCACGTGATGATACGGGAGCCGCAAGGGACCGATCTCTTTCTGCGTCAGTTGCCCGAAGGCACCAATGATCCGGAAGACCCCAGCTGGCGCACAGCGATCGCCCTCACGCTTGCTGCGGGTGGCTCGCGGCGGGATCGCGTGGAGGCCGCGGCCCCACGCGAGTCCGTTCTGGCCGGTCACGGCGGACATGCTCTGTGCGACAGAACGCCAGGGTTCACGGGGTCCGGTCCGCGTGTATCGCCCCAGCGTGGCGCGCGAGGATTTCCACGAATCGGTCGTCACCACGACGAGTTGCCGGCACGTGCTCGGGATCGAGGTCGAGGGCACGGCAGCGCGCGCCGCCGCGGCGGAGACGAGCGCGGCAAGGAGTAGGCGGAGCAGCAACATGGGCAACCGTTTGCCAGCCGCGTGGACGATTGTCACCAAGCGACAAAAGATTACTTGCACCCGATTTCGCGGCTGCTAGAAATTCCGCTCCTTAGAAAAGCTCGGGTGGTGGAATTGGCAGACACGTACGTTTGAGGGGCGTATGCCGAAAGGCGTAGGGGTTCAAGTCCCCTCCCGAGCACTTCTTATCAGCGTGGCGTGCGCACGGGGCGCACGACATGAAGTCCGCGGAGCAATCCACCCTCTGTTCTTGTGCGTTTCGCGGACGCCATCTCCTCCTTTGGTTTAAATCGGACGGCTGCTATGAATCGCAGATGAGTTTTCGCGCCAGCTTGCGATTGATCCTCGTCGTTTCTTTCCCGGCGGGTCCGACGCTCGCGCAGGATGTGGTTACGCGCCTGCCTCCGATCGTGGTCACGGCGGATCGCCTTCCGGCGAGTGCGCGGACGAATCCATTCTCGGTTACGACCATTGATCGGGAGGAACTCCGGCGCGCCCCTCAACTCCGGCTCGATGATCTGCTGCGCAACGCTGCGCCGGGCTTCTCGCTCTTCCGCCGGAGCAGCAGCCGGGTGGCGAACCCGACTGCGCAAGGAGTGAGCCTGCGCAATGTCGGACCGAACGGCGCGGGCCGCACCCTGGTGCTGCTCGACGGCATTCCGCTCAACGATCCCTTCGCTGGCTGGGTGCCATGGTCACGAGTGCCACCGTCGAGTTTGCGCGAAGTGATCGTGAATCCCGGTGGCGGGGCCGGGCTTTTCGGCAATGCGGCGCTCGCGGGGACCATCCATCTGCTCAGCGAGCAGGAGGAGGGGCAAGGCGCGGACTTCGTGGCGACCGTCGGCAATCACGATACCCATGAGGTCTCGCTCGGCGCGCGCCTCAGCTCGGAAAGATTCAGCCTCACGTCTTCATTCGATCGGTTCGAGACTGGTGGTTATCCCGTGCTCCAGGCGGATCAGAGCGGATCAATCGATACCGCCGCGGACGCCGAGTCGTGGCTTTGGCGAGGTGCTTTCGCCTGGCAGCTCGACGAGCACACTCAGCTCTCCGTGACGACCAGCGCCTTCGATGAGCACCGCAACAACGGCACGCGTCTGACGCGAAATGCCGGCGACGGCCAGGATCTCAGCGCGACACTGGACCGCTTCGTCCCTACGCTCGACGCCCAGGTTCGCTTGCAATTTTACGCGCAGCGCCGGCGTTTCCGCAGCACCTTCAGCGCGATCAATCGCGACCGGACCGTGGAGACATTGGCGCTCGATCAGTTTGACGTGCCCTCGAACGCCGCCGGTGGAAGTCTGGTCTGGAGTCAGCAGATCGCTGCGGCCCATCGCATCATTGCCGGCGCGGATTTCCGCTGGGTCGAAGGCGAGACCAACGAGAACTTTCTGCGCGTCGGCGATGTCCTCACGCGTTTTCGCAACGCCGGTGGGCGGCAGCTCTTTGCGGGCGCCTTCGTCGAGGAAACCTGGCTGATCGGCGATGCCGTGAACCTCGTAGCCGGCGGACGCGTGGATTACTGGCGGCAATTCGACGGCGCGCGCGCCGAGCGGGATCGCACGACCGGGACTATTCTGCGCGACGACGAATTTTCCACGCAAGATGGCGTCGCGCCCAATGGCCGCCTTGGCTTGACGGCGCAGCTCCGGCGCGATCTGCGCGCCCGCGGGGCCGTGTACACCGGCTTCCGCGCTCCGACGCTGAATGAGCTCTACCGTCCCTTTCGCGTGGGCGATGAAATCACCGAGGCCAATCCCGCACTGGAACCGGAGCGCCTCTGCGGAGCGGAACTCGGCGTGGATTGGGAGCCGGTCGAACGCTTCAGTTTTTCCGTCACGGGATTCTACCAACAGCTCCGGAACGCCGTCGGCAACGTCACTCTCGGCACCGGCCCTGGCACATTCGATCCCGGCGGATTCGTTCCCGAAGGCGGAGTGCTGCGGCAGCGGCGCAATCTCGATCGCATCGCCGTGCCCGGCTTCGAAACGAAAATCCTCTGGCGCTTTGCCGCGGACTGGCGTCTGCGCGCGCAATATCTCTTCACCCATGCGACCGTCACGCGCGCCGCCGAGTCGCCGCAGATCGAAGGCAAACGCCTGGCGCAGGCGCCGGAGCACGTCGCCCTGGTCGCCCTCGAGTGGACGCGCGGTCAGTGGCAGGCTGGGGTGCAGGGGCGCTACGTCGGGCGGCAATATGAAGACGATCTCAACACGCGGGCGCTCGCGCCCTTTGCGACCGTGGATTTGTCGCTCGCCTACGCCTTCAGCCAGCACCTCACGGCCTGCGGCAGAGTGGAGAATCTTTTTGATACCGAAAGCGAGGTGGGCAAGACCGCCAGCGGCCTTGTGAGCATCGGCGCGCCGCGACTTTTCTCCTTCACCCTGGCGTTGCAATTCTGAACCTGCGGTCGAAGTGACGCGTTCTATCCGGGCTATTGTGGCACGGGTGCCGCGCCAGAGAGCAGCTTCTTCACCGCCTCCGCAGCTTCCGTCGCGCCATCAGGACTAAAGCCTGTTTTCACCCATGCTACGTTGCCGTCGGGCCCGACGATCACCGTGTGCGGGATGCCCTCGACTCCATACTGCCGCGCCACTTTTTGTCCGGCATCCAGCGCCACGGGCAACTTCCAGCCGTGCGTCTCGAGGAAGCGTTTCACTTGCTCCGCCGGCTCGCTCTGGTTCACGCCGAGTAAAGTCACGCGATCAGCCGGAAAGGCGGCGATGGACTCGATGAGCGCGGGCAGCGACTTGATGCACGGCCCGCACCACGTCGCCCAGAAGTCGAGCACGATGACCTTGCCATTCCACTGCGCGAGCTCGAATTCCCCACCCTCAAGCATCGCAAGCTTGAATGGCTTCGCCGGTTTCCCGAGCGCAGCGGAGCTTTCCCCGCCGGACTCCGGCAGCACAGGTTCGGGTGCAAAGAGGAGATGCCAGTCGGCCAGCGACTTCATCGCGGGCGTCGGCTCGGGCGGAGACGTGCGGATGGTGTGAATCTCCGCGATCGGAATGCGGCAGCGTCCATAGATCGGATGGCTCCCCGTCACCGCGTCGTCCCCAAACTTTTCCACGGCCAGACCGAGCCTGCCGCCATTGGTGAGCAGGAGCCAGTGCGACTGCGAGCCGAGCACGCCTCCGAAGTGCGTGGCAAGGATGGCTGCGACTTTCTCGTGCTCGGTCGCCAGCCCCGTGAACGAGAGTTGCCCGCTCTTCGCGTTCCACTTCACCGCTGACGGCTTCGACAAAGTGACGCCGGTGCTCGCCAGCGCGTCCTTCGCGGCGTCGGCAGAAGCGAAGGCCGACGGTTTGAGCCAGTAAACCTTTTCGACGAGATCGCTGGCGGTGCCCGGGCCGACTTCGAGCACGATCGTCTCGTCTTGCACGCGATAGCGCAGACCAAATGCTCTGCAGATTTCGTCGAGCGCCGCGGAGACGGTTTGACCGCCGAGCTGCATCGTCACCCGTGGCGCATTCGCCAGTTCTGGAACGACAAACCTTAGCGCACTGAATTCGCGCTGGAGAGCATTGAGAAGAATCCCCAATCCAGCGCTCGAGTAGCGCACTCGGCGGGTGAGCTTCGACTCGAGGAGCTTGCTCGCGATCGTCGGTGGCTGCGGTGGCGGGGCCGTGGGGTCGGGCTTTTTCAACCAGATCGCCGCCCGCACGCGGTCCCGAGGGACACGCAGGTTTTCCAGTCCGGAGCGGAAGCCGAAATGCGTCGCGGTCGCGGCCTCGATCTCGCCGCGCAGCAAATCTCCGTTCGAGGCAAGCAGCGCGTGCCGTGGCGGATCGTCCTTGCGAAAGCGTGGGACGGTCAGCGCTTCCATTTTTGCGGCTGCGCTCACCTCCGGCAACCATGCGCGACCCGGGCCGGACATGGTGGAGAAGTCGCGCACGATCATCGGCTGCACGGGATTGCCCCACATGCTCGCGGCTTCGAAGACCAGGCCCGCACCGGCGCGTTTGACAGGTGTCACGGCCGCATTCCGCGCAAGCACGCCATTCAGGTACAGATCCACGCCGGAATCCGCGATGACCATTCGCACGGTGACCGATGCGCCCGGCTCCATTGGAAGCTGCTGTTGGTTATCAAACTGCCCCTCGACCTGCTCGATGCCCCAGGAAAGACGGTTGCCCATACAGCCGAGGAGGAGATTGGTGGATTCACCTGGGTCAGTGCCCGCGCAGAAAAGCCGCACCCGCAGGGCGCCGTACCCGCTCTCGCTGCCGAAGATGAATTTGATCTCATTGCTGTGCAATACGGACGGGTGTCCGACGGAGTTTCCGACCTGCAGAAGCAGCGAGCCCGCGTCCTTCCGGACCGCGTCGGCGGGACCCTTGACCACTTTCCAGCCGGAGTCGCTGAAGCCCCGGAGGTTCCGACCGCCCGCTCCGCCGAGCTGTATGGCGTCGAGTCCATCCACGGGCAGGGTCTTTGCCTCGACGACGCTCGACTCGATTTCCACGGCGGTGCGATCGAGGTCGCGCAGGTTGCCGGGGATGATGTCGCCGGTGTGCGTGTAGAAGAGCGCGGGAGCGCCGACGAATTCCGCGGTGGGTGAGAAGGAGCGGCGGATTTCGATCGTATCCGTCTGCGAAGGCAGGATCGGCCGGACGCCGCCGACCGGCAGCCACCGCAGGCGTCCATCTCCGCCGCCGGCCAGTTTTCCGTGCAGGGTGAACTTTGGGGTGACGAGCGTGTCCCACTCGGCGAGCGGCGG
>JANPIS010000272.1:0-9024 GCA_031425095.1 Chthoniobacteraceae bacterium | reverse complement strand
GTGAAGCCGGCGACGGGATCCTCCGCGGCCACATAGAATTCCACGCGATTGCACGTCGAGACGATCAATGCCTCGCTCACGCCCGGCGCGCTCTTGAGCTGCGCGGCCGCCGTCCCGAGTTCCCCGTCCGGCACGGCGAATTTTTCGCGCAGTTCCACGGGCGCGGTGTGGTGGCTGAGGCCGAGGCAGAGGATCTCCATGCGCTTAAAACGCTCCCGGTTTCCCGATCGAGATGAGTCCCCCGAGTGTGGCCAGCGCCACCGCGAATGCGCCGACCGAAAGCCAGGCCACCCGACGCCCGCTGATCTTGCGCCACCACCACGCGGCCAGGATGCCGCCGTAGAGGATCCACACGCCGATGGACCAGTAGAGCGCCCCGCGATGAGCGTCCAAGTTTCCCATCGCAAAGCCGGCACCGATGCCCACGGCGAGCAGCCCGAAGCCCGTGAAGATGAGCCGGCCATTGGCGATCGCGAGATCGTGGATTGGCGGGAGATGGTGGAAGATCGTGTGCAGTTGACGGGTCTTGAGCTGGCGCTCCTGCACGAGGAACATGATGCCCGCGACGCCCGCGAGCGCGAAGGCACCGTAGGCGATCACCGAGATCGCCGCATGAATCTCCAGCCATGGATTCGAAGGCCCGCGCGGCTGCGAAGGGGCGTCCCGCACGACCAGCATCGCGCCGACTTGAAAGAGAAAGACCAGCGGCGAAGTGAAGACGCCGAGCAGGGACAGCCGATACGAAGTGCCGATCGCGAGATAGAGCAGCACCATCGACCACGCGAGGAAGATGAGTACTTCAAAGAAGTTCGTGAGCGGACAGCGTCCGAGCTGCTGCCCGCGCTGCGAGAGCCACATGGTTTGAAAGACGAAGCCGGTGAGGATCGCGAAGAAGTTCAGCCGTGAGGGCCGGTACACGCGGGCTCCCAAGGCGTGCATGGTGTAGGCAAACCCCAACAGGAAACAGAAGGTGGACGCGATCAGGAGGCGATCCATCAGGAAAGGCGGCAGCTATACGGGGCGGCGCAGGGTTTGGCAAATGGTGAGGGCATGGTGAAGTGCCCGGTGCCCAGCGCGCAGAGGCCACTGCGCGAGCATTCCAAAAGAGCGCTGTCATCCTGAGCGAAGTTGAAGGATCCGACGCATCCGCGGGCAGCGGTGGTGCGGAGCCAGACGTCCAATTTTCCCGACTTCACGCTCGTCGCACGACCAGGCGCCGCGCGGTGCTCAGCGAGTCGATGTCCGCCGGCGTCTTGTCGCGGCGGATGCCTTTGATCCGCGGGAAGCGCATGGCGAGACCGCTGGCGTGCCGGGCGCTGGGCTGGATCGAGTCGAATGCGATCTCGAGGACGATCTCCGGATGCACTTCGCGATATTTTCCGCGCCGCGCCACGGTGGTGGCGGTGAAGTGTTCGGTGAGCTCCTCGATCTCCACATCGGTAAGGCCCGAGTAGGCCTTGCCAATCGTGAGCAGCGCACCGGTGGCGTCGTCGCGGACGGCGAAGGTGTAGTCGCTCAGCACGTGGCTTCGTTTGCCGTGCCCCTGCTCGGCGCCGACGACCACGACATCAAGCGTCGCGAGTTCCTTTTTGAATTTCACCCACGCCTGACCGCGCCGGCCCGGGGTGTAGCGGCTCGCGCTTTCCTTCACGATCAGCCCTTCGTGCCCGCGCTCGCGGGCCATACTGAAGGCGGCTTCCACATCGGCCGCGGAGGCGACGGTGAAAATCGGCGCGACTTCGAGAGCCGGCGGGAGCGGAAGATTTTCCAGCAAGGCACGCCGTTCGTGCAGCGGGCGGTCGAGCAGGGAGACGCCATCGAGCAGGAGCAGATCGAACGCTTTGAAGATCACCGGAATGTCATTCGCACCCAGGAAGAGGTCGTCCTCAGTCTTTCGTCCGAGGCGCTTCTGCAGGTCGAAGAAGGTGAGCCGGCGGCCATCTGCGTAGGCGAGCAACTCGCCATCGAAAATCGCCGGGCGCTCCATCTGCCGCGCGGCGCGGGCGAGATCGGTAAATTCACCGGTGAGCGACCGCAGATCGCGCGAGAAGATTTCCGCACGTCCTCCGCCGACGTGGAGCTGGGCGCGAATGCCGTCGTATTTTTCCTCCGCCCACGCCGGAGGAGCTGAGAGTGGAGAGTGGAGAGTTGAGACGCGCGCCCAGACGGCCACAGCCGTGGGCTCAGGGCTCGCGAGCATGGATTGGATGGGGTGGAACAGCCGCAGTTTCGCCTCGCCGAGGGTGTGCTGCGCGGCACGGGTGGCGACTTCACCGAGATCGCCAGTGAGCATGTGCGCCTGCCGCACCGCGCTCGCTTCTTCGTCAAAAGCCGCGGCAATCGCTTCTTCGACGAGTCCGCTCTTCAGCCCGATCCGCAGATCGCCGGTGACGATCCGGACGACGTAGCTCGCCGCCAGCGGCGTGAGGGTCGCGAGCCGCGCTTGGAGCAGGTCACCCTTCGCCACGGGGCCGCGCGCGGATTGGAGCTTCGCGAAAAACTCGCGCGATGCGGTGAGACCGAATGGCTCCGGTGTGGTGCGGTCGAGGAGTGCTTCGTAGGTCGTCTTGCCGGCATCGGCATGCGTGCGAGAGATCGCGCGCAGCTCGCCCTCGCTCAATCCGCTGACGGCGAGCAACGCCCGGCGGATCACCGCGCCGCCCACCTGCAAGGCTCGCGAATCGACCTGCGCGAAAGCGTGGCCGGTCAAATAGACCGCCGCGACGGGCAGCGAAGCGGCGTCGAGCGAGCGGAGGTATTCACTGAGCAGGGCGGTCTTCTTCAGCTTGCTCGTGGTCGCAGCGAGGCGCTCGCCGGCCTGCGCGAAGGCGTCGAATTCCGCGTCGTCCGTCGCGGCCCGGACCACGGATCCCGGCGCCGGAGTAGAGCGCTTCCGCGCAGGCGCGACCACCGCGCCGGTCAGCGATAACTCGAGCTGGTTCTCTTCACTCAGCGCCCACGCCTCCACCCCGCGCGCGCGGAGGTCCCGTGCAAAGGCCGCGGCGAAACCGTGCAGAGTGAGCACCCGCTTCGGCTTCACCAGCTCCACATAGCGCAGCAGATCCGGATAGTCGGCGTGATCGGTGAGCGGAAAGGCCGCATCACATTGCAGACGATAAGTGGCGCCTGGCTCCAGCGCCCAACCCGTGAGCGTGGCCACGCGCCGATTCTTGATCCGCGTCACCATGATCGTTTGGCTCGCACTCGGAGGACACACGAGCACCTTGCCCGCCACCTCTCCGGCGACGTAGGGCACGTAGCCCGTCGGGAAGCCGGGTCGCAATTGCCGGTAGATCTCCGTCATCTTCCACACCGCCCCATGCAGCATCGGTGTGAGCCCGGCCCGCAGCAGCGCGCAAAGGATCTCCTGCGACTTGCCGAGCGAATAGCCGAGCAGCACCGGCACGGCGCCATCGTCCAGCGTCTCCTGACAAAACGAGATCATCCGCGCGAGCACTTCGTCCGTGGGCGGCATCCGGTACTTCGGCAGGCCGTAGGTCGTCTCCATGATCAAGGTGTCGGCGTAGCGCCATTCCGCGGGCTCGGCGGAGAGGCCGTGGCGGAGCTTGAAGTCGCCGGTGTATAAGAGACTGCCCGCGTCGCTCTCGATGAAGGATTGCGCAGAGCCGAAGATGTGACCCGCCGGCAGCAGCGTGATCGCGAACTTCGGAAACTCCCGCCGCTCCCCAAACTCCAGCACATGCTCCCGCCGCGTCCCGCCCAGCCGCGCCTGCATCAGCCGCGTCGTGCCACTGCTCGCGATGATTTCCTCGTGGCGCGCGGTGTGATCGCTATGCGCATGCGACACGAAGGCAAACCGCTTCGCATCGGCGGGATCGAGCCAGAGTCCTTCCGCGGGGAGTTCCAGACCGCGGGCGTATCGGATGTCGATCAAGGGCGAGGTTGAGAGTTCGTGGCGGTGTCGTTACGTGCGGCGCTCCGGTGAAGACTCTCCACTCGCGACCCGCAACTCTCAACTGCCGCCGGTTTTCTTCCCGTTCTAGCCGGTTCGGGGAATTGACACTCCGCGTACCCGGCGCGTATTTTTCCAGCCCTACATGAAACGCCTGATCCCCATGCTGGTGTCGGTGGCTTTGGCCACAGCCGGCTATTGCGGTGAGCCGCCTCGGTTGCTGGACAAGGCCAATGTGCTCCCGCTCGCTCTGGACGACGCCTTCTCCTTCCGGAAGACGAAAACCTTCATCCACGATCCGCTGACCCAGAAGCCGACCATCGACCCGATGATCGCTTTCGAGCGCCAGCGGCTGAACTTCGGTGCTGTGTCAAACTTCGACCGGCAACAACGCTACGGCCACTACTTCACCTTTGCGTGGCGCTCGACCCGGCCCTCGGACCTCGTCGTCCGGCTCGAGTATCGGCAATCCAATCTCGGTTCGCATGTGCAGGCGCAGGAGCTGTTTTATCAAGGTGCGAAGGGCACCATCAGCTCTGAATTCAAGGTGGTCGGCGACGACTATCGTGAAGACGGCCGGATCACCGCCTGGCGCGCGTTGCTCATCGAGAACGGGAAAATCGTCGCGCTCAATCAATCGTTCCTCTGGAACTGATCGAGCCATGAACCGGAGCGTCCATCGCTGCCTCGTATCCGCGTCCCCGGTTGCCAGTTCCGGACGCGAGAGCCTTCGCTCCCTTTTATCGTGACCGTCCCCTCTGCCATCCTCGTCGGCGTCGACGGCAAAATCGTCATGGTCCGGGTCGAAGGAAAAGGAACCTTCCTAAACAGCACCGGGCTGAAGGAGTTTGCGAAAGAGATGACCAATCGCGGACACCGCGAATTCTGCATCGACCTCGCGAACTGCCCGCTGATGGACTCCACCTTCATGGGCACCCTCGCCGGCATCGCCCTGCGCTTGAAAGAACTCGGGCAGGGCGAACTGCGCGTCGTCCGCCTCAACGAGCGCAACCGCGATCTCCTCTGCAATCTCGGGCTCGATCAGCTCTTCACCATCGACACTGGCGCCGGACCGGCGGTCCCAGTGACGGCGCCCCTCACGACCGCACCGGTGGACAAAGCCACGCAGGCCCAGACGATGCTGGATGCGCACGAAGCGGTCGTGGAAGCGAATCCGGCGAATGCGGCGAAATTCAAGGACGTGCTGGAGTACTTGAAGAACGATCTGCGAGGCGGTCTTTGAGCCGCGATGCTGGCGACGATCTTCGGTCTTCTCTTTGCCGCGACGGCGGTGGCGTTCCTCGTTACTTTTCGCCGCCAGGAGCGGCGCATCGACGCCCTGCGGCGGTCGCGAGATAAGATCGAAGGCGAGGAAACACGCGTCTTCGATTTCCTCCACGGCCTCGGCACCGCCCTGACGGCAACCAGCGGACCGAACGAACTGAACGTCCTCGTCGTGGAAGGTGCGCTGCGCGTGCTCGAAGGCCACGGAGGCGCGCTTTACCGCGCGGACAAGACCGGGACTCGGCTCGTGCCGCAATTCGTGTCGCGGCATTGCCCGCCATTCTTCGAGGTGCCGGAGGAAGAGCGCAGGCAGAAGACCTTCACCTGGCCGACGTATCTCCGCCACCACAGTATCGCGGCCAATGAAGGCGTGCTCGCAGAAGTGTGGCGAACGCAGGAACCGCAGCTCCTCCAGTCCGGCGATCCGCGCCTCGCGGTAGTCCAGGGCGCCCCAGATGCCCCGCGCTCCGCGATGATCTGTCCACTCGTCCACGGCGAGATGAAGCTCGGCGTGCTCGTCGTCACTCGCGCCACCGCGTCGGAGCCATTTCTCGCGAGCGACTTTCGCGTCTTCAAGGCCGTCGCCGAGCAGTCCGCCTTTGCCCTGCACAATGCCATGATCTTCTCCGAGGCCGCCGAGAAGAAACGCCTCGAGCGCGAGCTCCAGGACGCCCACGAGATCCAGCGCATCCTGCTTCCCGCGAACGAGCCCGACGTTGCTGGCTACCAGATCAGCGGCATCAACCTGCCCGCGCAACACGTCAGCGGCGACTACTACGATTACATCCACGTGGATGAGAGCCGTGTCGGCGTGGTCATCGCCGACGTCTCGGGCAAAGGCATCGCCGCTTCGCTCGTCATGGCCACCTGCCGGAGCGTGCTGCAAAGCGCCGCGCCCGGCGTGACCTCTCCCGCCGCGACCTTGCGGACGGTGAATGCGCGGCTCTTTCCCGACATCAAGGAGGACATGTTCATCAGCATGGCCTACGCGATCATCGATCGGAACTCGCCGACGATCTCGCTCTGCCGCGCCGGCCACGACGCTCCCCTGCTCTACTGCGCGCGCGACAAAACGGTCTCGAAGATCAACCCGCCGGGCATGGCCGTGGGCATTGACAGCGGAGGCGTGTTCAATAGGGTCACAGCCGATTTTTCTCTGACCCTTGAACGCGACGATTGCCTGATCCTTTATACAGACGGCGTGACGGAAGCGCTCGATAGTCAGGGGGAGGAATTCGGCATGGCTAATGTGATCAAATCCATCCTCGCGAGCGCTCCCGAGGGTGCGTCCCAGATGATCGCGAAGCTGACCGACGACCTCCGCACCTTCGTCGGCAGCCACCCGCAGCACGACGACATCACCTTGATCGTCATCCGCAAAATATGAGCATCGACACCACTTCAACGAATCCACCCGCCGAACCCGCACCTGAAACCGATGGCGGCGAGGAACTCACGAAAGTGCAGGCGGACCTCGAGCGCTTCCGCGACCTCGCCCTGCGCAGCCAGGCGGATCTGGAAAACTTTCGCAAGCGCGCCGCCCGCGACAAGGACGACGCCATCAAGTACGCAAATGCCGCCCTGCTCGAGCGGCTCATCCCGATCCTCGATAACTTTGAGCTGGGCCTCAACGCCGCACGCACCGACGCCTCCGGAGCTTCGCTGCTCACCGGCATGGAGATGGTCGCGAAACAGCTCAGCGAATTCCTCACGCAACACGGGGTCGAGCCGGTGAAGGCGGAGGGCGAAAACTTTGACCCAAACCTGCACGAAGCCGTCGCCCAGGAGGCGAGCGAGACGATCCCGGAAGGCGTGATCATCCGCCAGCTTCGCAAGGGATTTAAGCTCAAGGACCGGCTCCTGCGCGCAGCGATGGTGATGGTGTCGAAAGGCAAAGGAGAATGAGCGGCGACCTTTGGACTGCGGCGACTCGTCGCCGCTTTGCGGAAGCGGAAGCTTGCTTCCCGTGGCAGGCCGCTGCCGTGACATCATCCGGGCCAACTGCCGCAGCGGACAAGTCCGCGCCGCCCCAAAGCGGCGACGAGTCGCCGCAGTCCAAAGCCTGCGGTCATCCGCGCATTCACTCATGACCAAGCGCGACTACTACGAAGTACTGGAGGTGACCCGTTCGGCCAATGGCGACGAGGTGAAGAAGAGCTACCGCCGACTCGCCGTGAAGTTTCACCCGGACAAGAACCCGGGTGACAAGACCGCCGAGGAGAAATTCAAGGAGCTTGGCGAAGCCTACGACGTCCTTTCCGACGAGCAGAAGCGCGCCGCCTACGATCGCTTTGGGCATCAGGCTTTCGCGCAAGGCGGCGGGGCCGCCCGCGGCGGGGCCGGGGGCGGATTCCACGATCCCTTCGACATCTTCCGCGAGGTTTTTGGTTCGAGCGGCAGCGGGGGCGGCGGGGGAATCTTCGAGCAATTCTTCGGCGGCGGCCAGCAGCGGCCCGATCGCGACGGCAAACAGCGCGGCTCCGACCTGCGTTACGATATGCAGATCCGTCTCGAAGAGGCGGCGGCCGGCTGCGAAAAGGAAATCGAGGTCCAGAAGCTGGAGACGTGCGGCGTCTGCAGCGGCTCCGGCGCCGAGTCCGGTTCCCGCGCCGTCTCCTGCCGCGACTGCGGCGGACGCGGCCAGGTTGTCAGCTCACGCGGATTCTTCCAGGTCTCCCAGACCTGCCCACGCTGCCGCGGCACCGGCCAGGTCATCGACAAGCCTTGCCGCAACTGCGGCGGCGAAGGTCGCGCCGAGACCCCATCGCGCATCAAGCTCAAGATCCCCGCCGGCATCGAAGACGGCTCACGGCTGCGCAGCGTCCGCAACGGCGAAGCCGGCATGCGCGGCGGCCCGCCCGGCGATCTCTACGTCGTCATCCACATCAAGGAACACGAAGTCTTCGAGCGCGAAGAGAATCATCTCTTTTGCGAAGTCCCCGTCTCCTTCACCACCGCGGCGCTCGGTGGCGAACTCGAAGTGCCCACCCTCGAAGGCAAGGCGCAGGTGAAAATCCCCGCGGGCACGCAGAGCAACACCATCTTCAAACTCCGCAGCAAAGGGATGCCCGTCCTCAACTCGAGCGCCCGCGGCGACCTCATGGTCCGCGTCATCGTCGAAGTGCCCACCAAGCTCGACGCCGAAGCCCGCCGGAAGCTCGAGGAATTCGCGGCCCTCATGGGCGACGAAAACACCCCGATGCACAAGAGCTTCTTCGAGAAGGCCAAGGAGTTCTTCCGCTAACCCACCACGGTGGATGGCGCGCTCCGAGCGCCATGCGTAACCCATCCGCGCGCAGCGCGCTCAATGAAACTGGAAACGAGGCGCTCACCCGCCGAGTGAACGGGTTGCTTCCCGCATTTCCCCACGCAAAGCGTTCATTCTCTGTGCGCACCGTATCTCTGTGGTCAATGTCACCGCCCCCTCGCGGTCACCGGGAGCCATCCCTCGCCCGTCTTGCTTCTCCGCCTCGTCACAGCCCATGGTCAGGTGCCATGGGTTTTCCCCCGTCCCTTTCTGTTCTCGGCGCTATGCTGTTGTTCCTCGTCGGTGCGGCGGCGGCGGATGCACCGAAGCCTTCGCCCCATGTACCGAAAGGCTACACTCTCGTGTGGCACGACGAATTCGACGGCACCAAGCTCGATCCGCAGAAGTGGCACACGCGTTACCCGGGACCCCGCGAGGCGGGCGTGATCCACGACGACGCCGTCACCCTCGATGGCAAAGGGCATCTCTTGCTCACGACCCGCGAGCAGGATGGCAAACTCCTCAATGGGATGATCGGCACCGATCGCACCTTCAAGCGCGCCTTTGGCTACTACGAGGC
>JANPIS010000271.1:0-26784 GCA_031425095.1 Chthoniobacteraceae bacterium | reverse complement strand
TCATCTATAAGCTTTTGTTCTGGAACCAGTTTCCCGTGGGAATCGCCCCAGCCGTAATCGGTCTGTTTCTCTTCTCGTCCGTGCAGCTTTTTTTCATCGGGATTGTAGGCGAATACATCGGTGCCATTCATACGCAGGTATTGCATCGACCGCTGGTGGTGGAGAAGGAGCGGATTAACTTTTGAGTTTTCAGCAGAGTCCTGGCGGAGAGTTGTTATTCCTTCCCTTCTGGATGCTTCGCTCAGCATGCCGTTGATTTTGTGGCTCGACTGAAATTTCTCCTCAGGTGCCTGTTCTCGGCGGGGCTGCTTCTGCTCGTCGTCCGGAAGCTGAACTGGGCGGGACTGGCGGCAGTTTTGGAGCGGGTAGATCTCAAGTGGGTTGCGGTCGGGTCGCTGATGACTTTCGGTTTGATCGTCTCCCTTGCGGTGCGGTGGCGGATTTTCCTCAGGCAGCAACACATCGAGCTTCCCTTTGTGAGGATTCTTTCACTGACCTGGGAGGGGCAGTTCTTCAATTCCGTGCTCCCCGGGAGCACGGGTGGCGACGTGGTGAAGATTCACCAGGTCTGTAAACTCGCGCCGGATCGGAAGGCCGCGGCTGCGGCGAGTGTTTTCACGGACCGCTTGAGTGCCTTGCTTGCGCTGCTGGTCTTGGCCGGAGCGGCATTTGTGATGGAGCCGGCTCCTTTGCAACAGATTGCGGGGCACGGGATCTCTGTGGGCTGGATCGTGATCCTTGGAGGTGTGGTGCTCACTATCGTGTCCAGCATCGCGTGGTGGATGCGGCGGGGAAGGCGCGAGCCAGTTTGGATCGGGCGAGTTCGGCGGACACTGGCCGCGACGAAGAACCATTTTGTGCTCAGTTGCGGTCTCTGGTGGGCTGTGGTGCTCGCGTTCGGCATTCACTTTCTGAGTTTCTTGATTCTCTTTTGCTTCGCCCGTTCCCTGCAGATCGGCATCACCTATGGGCAGATTTTGTTGATCATGCCGGTGGTGCTTTTTGCGGTTTTGCTGCCGGTGACGATCAATGGCCACGGGCTGCGGGAGATGCTGTTGATCTTCTATTTTCAGCACCTTCAGATTGGGCTGGGCGGTGCGGCGGGTGCTGGCGTGAAGGAGACGGTGGTCGCGCTGTCGGTGCTGGCCGTCGGGAATGAGCTGCTCTGGAGCCTGCCGGGCGGCTTGTGGTATTTCGCCCGCAAGCGGTCGGAAAAGTAGTTCGCCGTTGCGATTTCCGCCCGCTACTGCTGATCTTCATGTCGAAGTCCTTCGCCTGGTTTGTCTGGGTGCTGACGGTCGTTTTTTTCGCGTGCTTCTTTGTCTGGCCGATCGGGGCCACGCTCACGGGCGCGTTTCTCAATGCGGATGGAAGGTTCACCGTGGATTTCGTCGCCGAAATCTTCCGCAATCGCATCTATCTCGAGGGCCTGCGAAACGCCTTTTTCCTTGCCGCGGCGAGCACCGCTCTCACGCTCGCGATTGCCCTCCCGCTGGCGCTGATCACGGATCGCTTTGAGTTCCCAGGGAAGAAGGTGCTCTCGGCCTTGCTCCTGGTGCCGATGATTCTCCCGCCTTTCGTCGGCGCGATCGGAGTGCGGCAGATGATCGGGCAGAATGGATCGTTGAACGCGTTGCTCGCGCATCTCGGCTTTTGGGAGGCGGGTGGCGGCCCGGACTGGCTGGGCGAGGGAAGGCTGTGGGGTGTCGTTGCGCTCAACGCGCTGCATCTTTACCCCATCCTCTTCCTCAACCTCACCGCTGCGCTCGCCAACCTCGATCCGGCGATGGAGGAGGCGGCGGAAAACCTCGGCTGCACAGGATTCCGAAAGTTTTGCCGGATCACCCTTCCGCTGATTATGCCCGGCTTATTTGCCGGCGGGACCATCGTCTTCATCTTCGCGTTCACGGAGCTGGGCGTGCCGCTGATCTTTGATCTGACGCGGGTCACGTCGGTGCAGATTTTCTACGGGATCAAGGAGATCGCCGGGAATCCATTCCCCTTCGCCCTCGTCGTGGTGATGCTCCTCAGCACGGTGCTGCTCTATGCCGTGAGCAAGCTCGCGTTTGGCCAATCGGTCGGCGCGTCAATTGGAAAGGCGACGACGTCGAGCGCGGTGCGACCGGTCTCTGCGCTCGTTGGTTGGGGCTTCGCGCTGGGATTTGCGGGTGTCACTTTCCTGGCTCTCGTGCCGCACTTGGGCGTGATCTTCGTGTCGCTGTCGCGCGACTGGTATCAGACGGTGCTGCCGACGGATTGGACGCTCGATCGTTACCACACCGCGCTCGGGCATTACCTCACCGTGCCCTCGATCGCCAACAGTCTGAAATATGCAAGTTGCGCGACCGTCATCGATCTGCTGCTGGGCGTGGCGATCGCCTACATCGTCGTGCGCACGACGCTGCCGGGCCGGGCGATGCTCGATGCACTCGCGATGCTGCCGCTCGCGGTGCCGGGACTCGTGCTCGCCTTTGGCTACATTTCGATGACGCAGGAAGGGCGCGTATTCGCATTCCTGAATCCCTCGAAGGACCCAACTCTCCTGCTCGTCATTGCTTACTCGGTGCGCCGCTTGCCGTATGTCGTTCGCTCGGCTGTCGCCGGGCTCCAGCAGACGAGCGTGACGCTCGAGGAAGCTGCGCAGAATCTCGGTTGCCCGCCGCTGCGGACGCTGCGACGCATCACCTTTCCGCTCATCGCGGCCAATGTGCTCGCGGGTGGGCTGCTGGCCTTTTCCTTTGCGATGCTGGAGGTCTCCGACTCGCTCATCCTCGCGCAGAAGCAGCAGCACTTTCCGATCACCAAAGCGATCTACGAGCTCTTCCAACTCATGGGCGAGGGGCGCTTCGTCGCCGCGGCGCTCGGCGTGTGGGCGATGGTCTTCCTCGGCCTTACCATCGTGGTGGCCAGCCGCATTCTCGGAAAAAAAATGGGTGCGCTCTTTCGGGTGTAGAGGAGTGGAAAGAGGAAAGGCGCTCCATCATCGGACCGGGGCCTCCCACCTTCCACCTTCACTTTTCACTGCGCACCGCTTGCCAAGCTGCCGGTCATCGCGCAGATTCCGCGTCTCGTTTTACCCGATGGTGTAACGGTAGCACAGGGGACTTTGACTCCCCTAGTCAAGGTTCAAATCCTTGTCGGGTAACCACATCTTGAACGCGCCGTTTTCGCACTTCGTGGCGGCACGGCCATGACCCCACTGGATCTGGGCTTCCATCGGGCGAGAGTGGATGCGAAAGCTGAGGGTAATCCGCGGTCATTGCGGTATTCCTCCCCGCTTCGATGAAACACAAACCTTCCAAATCTCACCCGGTCTCGAATCCTTCTGCGCTTCGGCACCTCATCATTTGGTTCGCCATGGTGGCGATCGTGGTCGGGATCGGTTGGTGGCTCTGGCCGATGCCGCCAGCGCCGACGGCTTTGTCGGGGACGAGTCCCTCGGCTTCCGCGACTGCGGTGGACTACGCGCCGCTCATTGGGAAGTGGCAGCGGACGGATGGGGATTACCTGATCGAGATCCTCTCTGCCGCGGCGGATGGGAAGCTGGAGGCGAAGTATTACAACCCGGGGCCGATCAATGTCGGGAAGGCGATGGGCGTGATGGAGGCCGGGAAGCTCACGGCGGTGGTGGAATTGCGCGACGTGAACTACCCGGGCTCGACGTATCGTTTGCGGCAGGCGGGGGACAAGCTGTCGGGTGACTATTTCCAGGCAACGCAGGGGGAGACCTTTCAGGTGGAATTCACGCGCGTCCCGTGAAGCGCTGGCTCGCTGCGGTCGTGGGCGCGATGGCACTTTTCGCCGCCGCGCGCGTCGAGGCGAGGCCGCCCAATCTCGTCTTCATCCTCACCGACAATCAGGGCGCGTGGACGCTGGGGAGCTACGGCAACCCGGACATCCGCACACCGCATCTGGATCGGATGGCAGCGGAGGGGATCCGCTTCACCCGCGCGCTGAGCAGCAATCCGGTGTGCTCGCCGACGCGGGCGACTTTTCTGACGGGGTTGCTACCCTCGCAGCACGGGGTGCATTCCTTTCTCGATCCGAAGTACATGATGGGGCCGGAGGCCTACAACACGCTCGCGGAATTTACCTCACTCGGCGAAGTGCTGCGCGATGCGGGCTACGTCTGCGGGTTGAGCGGAAAGTGGCATCTCGGAGCGAATCTCACGCCCTCGGAAGGCTTCGCCTTTTGGGTCACGAAACCCGATGGCTCGACGCGGGAGTTTTACGATCAAGACGTGATCGAGGAGGGCAAGATGAGGAAGGAAGCTGGCTACACCACGGAACTGTGGACGCGGAAGGGGATCGAGTTCATCGAGCAAAACAAGGAGCGGCCGTTCTTCCTTTTCCTCGCTTACAATGGGCCCTATGCGCTGGGGAATCTGATGCTGAACCCGTCGCGCAACCGGCACGCGGAGACCTATCGCGGGCATCACTTCGTGAGCTTCCCGGTGGACGCGATGCATCCGTGGCAGCACGCGAACAAACAATTTCACAATCGGCAGGTGGCCATGGAGCGGGTGGCGTGTGAAGTGAGCGGTGTGGACGACGGAGTGGGCGAGGTGATGGCCGCGCTGAAGCGGCTCGGGCTCGATGACGACACGCTGGTCGTCTATGCATCCGATCAAGGCTGGATGGGTGGCCAGAATGGAATGTGGGGCATGGGCGATCACTTTCGCCCGACGGGCGCGCACGAGCTGATGATGCAGATTCCGCTGCTCTTTCGGCAGCCGGGGAAAATTCCCGCCGGACAGACGAGCGATCTGCTGGTGAGCAACTATGACTTCCTTCCGAGCGTGCTGAGCGATCTCGGTCTCGCGGACAAAATGCCCGCGAAGCCGAAGTCGCCGGGACGCGATTTCTCTCCGGTGTTGCGCGGTGCGAAGATCGCGTGGGAGAATGTGATCTTCTACGAGATGGAGACGACGCGGGCGATCCGTGAGGAGCAGTGGAAGTACGTGGCGCGTTTTCCCGAGGGACCGTTCGAGCTGTACGACATGCAGGCCGATCCGCAGGAGCGCTTCAATCGCTACGGCCAGCCTGGCACCGAGCCCGTGCGCGCGGAGCTGGCGGAGCGGCTCGACACGTTTTTCGCGACCTACGCCGACCCGCAATATGACCTCGGGAAAGGCGGCCGTTCGAAGGCGAAACGGCACACCACCGAAAAATGAAACCCACTTTCATCGCGGCGCTCTGGACCTTCGTGGTCATCGCATCGGCCTGCGCCGCCGAGAAGCCGAACATCGTCCTCGTGTTCGTGGACAATCTCGGCAACGGCGACCTCGCCTGTTTTAATCCCGCGACGCCGCACCGCACGCCTCACGTCGATCGCCTCGCGGCAGAGGGGACGAAGTTTACGAGCTTCTACGTCGCCAGCGGCGTCTGCACGCCGAGCCGCGCGGCGCTGATGACCGGTTGCTACCCGCGCCGGTTGAATATGCACGAGAGCGACAATCGTTCGCCGGTGCTTCAGCCGGTGGCAAAGAAGGGGCTCAATCCCGATGAGACGACGATCGCTGAAGTCTTGAAGGCGGTGGGTTACGCGACGGCATGCATCGGCAAATGGCATCTGGGCGATCAGCCGGACTTCCTCCCGACGCGCCAGGGCTTCGATGAATTCTTCGGCATTCCCTATTCGGACGACATGACGAAGGACAAACGTCCCGATGTCTGGCCGGAGCTGCCGTTGCTGCGCGGGGAGCAGGTGCTCGAAGCGCCGGTGGATCGCGATTATCTCGTGCAGCGCTGCACCCAAGAAGCCGTCGCCTTCATGGAGCGGAACAAGGATCGCCCTTTCTTTCTCTACCTGCCGCACACCATGCCCGGCTCGACTCCGCGCCCGTTCTCCAGCCCGGCTTTTCGCGGCAAATCGAAAAATGGCGACTACGGCGACAGCGTGGAGGAACTGGACTGGAGCACGGGCGAGATCATGGCCGCGTTGAAGCGGCTCGGCCTCGACGACAAGACACTGGTGATCTGGACTTCGGACAATGGCGCGGTGAAACGCCCGCATCCCGCCGGCAGCAATGCGCCCTACAAGGGCCCGGCCTACGACACGAGCGAAGGTGCGATGCGCATGCCGTGTGTGATGCGCTGGCCAGGGCGCATCACCGCGGGCGCGATGAGCGATGCACTCTGTTCGACGATGGATCTGCTGCCGACTCTGGCGGCGCTCGCGGGTGCGGATCTGCCGAAGACGGCAATCGACGGTCACGATATCCGCGCGCTGATCATAGATCCCAAGCGGTCTGACTCACCGTGGGATACGGATGGCTTTCTCTACTACCGGCTGGAGCAACTGCAGGCGGTGCGCGCCGGCCAGTGGAAGCTGTATCTGCCGCTGGAGACGAAGTTCGTGACCAATGCGCGCAAGACCGCGGCGGCACCCGCGGAACTTTACGACGTGCGCCATGACCTCCGCGAAACGCGCGAGGTCTCCGCGGAACATCCGGACGTCGTCGCGCGGCTGATGCACCTCGCCAAGCGTGGGCGCGCGGAAGTCGGCGACGTTGCGCGCCAAGGCGCGGGCGAACGTCCGCCTGGCTGGGTCGAGAATCCGCAGCCGCTCCTGCTGCGGTGAGTTAAGCGGGCTGTTTCATCCCGGTTGCGCTGAGTGCTTGCCAGCCATGGGAGCCGGCTTAGCGTCCGGCTGGCACACGGATCGCTGATCACACCCCCCGGCTCACTCTTTCCCATCCCTATGTGCGGCATTGCCGGATTCATCCATCCCTCGTCTTCCGAAGCAGAAGCTCGGGCGAAATTGGGGCAGATGCTGGATCGGATTGCGCACCGTGGGCCCGATGGTGAGGGAATGCACATCGGTCAGGGATTTGCCGTCGGAATGCGGCGTCTCTCGATCATCGATCTGGAAGGCGGCTGGCAGCCGATCTGGAACGAGGACCAGACCGTTGGGGTCGTCTTCAATGGTGAAATCTACAATCACGTCGAACTACGTGCGGCGCTGGAGGCACGCGGCCATCGAATGCGGACGGGCTGCGATACCGAGGTGCTCGTGCATCTCTACGAAGATCTCGGGGAAGGCATGCTCCATCGGCTGCGCGGGATGTTTGCCTTTGCGATCATCGATCTGCGGCAGCGGCGGCTTTTCCTCGCGCGCGATCATTTCGGCCAAAAGCCTCTCTACTATTACTCGCGCTCGGGTGCGTTCGCTTTTGCTTCAGAGCTGAAGAGCCTGCTCGCGTTGCCGTTCGTTCCACGGGAGACCGATCCGGAAGCGCTGCTCGACTTCGCGACGTGGCTCTCCCTGCCACCACCGCGCACTCACTTTCGCCACATCCAGAAGCTCGCCGCAGGCTGCCATCTTAGTGTCCCGCTCGACGCGTCTGTGGCCGCCGAACCCAAGCACTACTGGAGCTTCGAGGTGCGCGAGCCGGCGGATATCTTTGATCTCGACGAGGGTGTCGAAGCGCTCGACGCGGTGCTGGACGAATCGGTGCGGATGCATCTGCGCGCCGACGTGCCAGTCGGAGTGCTGCTGAGCAGTGGGCTCGATAGCCGCGCGATCGTCGCGTACACGCGGGACTTGAATCCCGAAGGTGTCTCGACCTTCAGCGTCGGCTACGCAGAGGAAGGCTCCGAACTGGAAGGCGCGCGCGCCACGGCGGAGGAGCTCGGCACGGATCATCACGAATTGCAGATCACCGGCACCGGCATCGGCGAAGCGATCGATCGCGTGGCCTGGCATCTCGATGAGCCGATCGGCGATCCCGCCGCGTTTGCGGTGTGGGAGGTCTGCAAGTTTGCCCGCGAGCACGTGAAAGTGCTGCTTTCCGGTGAAGGCGCGGACGAACTCCTGGCTGGCTACGATGTGAAGTATCGCTCGCAAATGCACACGCTCGAGCGGTCGGAGGCGATTCGCCGCGTGCTCGGCTGGTTGCCGGGAACGCGCGATCCCTTTCCGCCGACGCGACTCGGCCGCCTGCGCCGCCGGGCGGGTGGATCGCTCGAGGCCGAGATCGTGGCGTTGCGCGCGCAGGGCCTGCCGGGAGATCAGCGCTTCCCGCGAGGCGAGACGCCGGCCCAACTCGCGCGCCTGCGTGTCCGTGAGGCCGAGATCGGCCGCACCATGGTGCGGCGCCAGCGCGATCTGCTCAGCGCGCTGCTCGCCTTCGATGTGGATTGGCTGCTCGCAGAGTCGCTGCTGCAAAAGGCCGACAAGATGAGCATGGCGGCGTCGATCGAACTTCGGACACCGTTCATCGATCTGCCGCTGGCGAATGTCGCCGCTCGGATCGATTCGTCGCTCAAGCTCAGCGAGGACACCGGCAAGATCGTGCTGCGGGCGTGTCTCCGCCGGAAGATCTCTGAGCCGCGCTATCGTCCGAAAAAAGGATTCGTGCTTCCGCTGTCGCGCTGGTTGCGGGGAGAATTGCGGGAGCAAGTCGAAGCCGAGATTTTCTCCGCGAACTCGGCCTGCCTGCAGGTGCTCGATCGCAAGTGTGTGCGCCTGGCGTGGGACGATTACCAGGCGCGGCGCTGGGACGGCGCACTTGTCTTCTACTCGCTGTGGCTCTACGAAGCGTGGCATCGCACCGTCGCGACCGCACCGCCGGCCGCGGCGTTCGCCAGATGAAGAAGCAGGCCGTCACCATCGCCATTCCTTGTTTCAACGCCGCGCGCTGGATCGGCGCGGCGATCCAGAGCGCCCTCGATCAGACGTGGCCGGAGAAGGAGGTCATCGTGGTGGATGATGGTTCGACCGATGGCTCGGTCGCGGTGGTGCGCGGCTTTGGAGATCGCGTGACGCTGATCCAGACGGAGCACTGCGGGGGAAATCATGCGCGCAATGCAGCGCTCAAGATAGCCAGCGGCGAGTGGGTGCAGTTTCTCGACGCGGACGACTACCTCGAGCCGCCGAAGATCGAGCAGCAGTTTGCCGAGACGCAGAACGGCGCGGCTGCCGATATCATCTACAGCCCGACGTGGATTGAGGAGGGCGGAGCGCGTGTGGTGCATGAGATCGCGACGGAGACTGATCTGTCTGCGCAATGGGTGTCGTGGCAACTGCCACAGACCGGCGGGGCGCTTTGGCGGATGTCGGCGCTGCTGCGCATTGGCGGCTGGAAGGATCTCCAGCCGTGCTGCCAGGAGCACGAGTTGTATCTGCGGGCGATCAAGGCCGGGCTGCGCTTCGTCTTCGCCCCGACCCCGCATGCTGTCTATCGCGTGTGGTCGCAGGAGACGGTGTGTCGCAAGGATCCGCGGCTCGTGATCGATGTCCGCACGGCATTGATCGACGATCTGCGGAATTGGCTGACCGCAAAGGGACAGTGGACCGAAGATCACCAGCGCCTCGCTGGTCGCGCGTGTTTTGAAATGGCGCGCACTCTCGCGCAGTCGGATCTCTCGCGAGCGGCGGACTACTATTCGACTCGCGCGGCGAAGAAGATGATGCGCCTCGAGGGTCCTGCAGCTCCCCGAGGCTACCGGCTGGTCCATAAGGCAGCCGGCTTTGCTGCGGCTGAAAGACTCGCCGCCCTGACGCGTTGGCGGTAAGGGCTCTCGCAATGCAGCGATCCCTGAGCGCACAACGCACGACACCTTGTGGCGCATGCGTGCGCGCTCGTCACCAGCGAAGGCTTCACCGCTCGTGAGCCAGCTCGCCTACAGCGTGGTCATCGCAACCTACGAGCGACCGGATGAATTGCGGACGACGCTCGAGAGCCTTTCCACTCAGACGCGACTGCCGGCGCAAGTGATCGTCGTCGATTCATCCCCTGATCCGCGTTCGGAGGCGGTGGTGGCCGGGATGACGACGCGGCTGCCGCTGCACTACGAACGCGCGACACGGCCGAGCGCCGCGGTGCAGCGAAATGCGGGGGCGAGTCGCGTGAGAACGCCGCTCGTGGCCTTCATCGATGACGATGTGTTTGTCCCGACGGAGACGCTCGAGAAAATGTGCGATGTCTTCGAGCGAGATGCGGACGGAAAGGTTGGCGGTGTGGCGGCCCGGATCGACGGGATGCAGCACACCACGCCGAGTGGATTGCTCTGGTGGTATTACCGGCTGCAGGCCGGCTACGCGCATCCGACTTACGGGGGTAAACTCTTCGGGCCCGGGATCAATTGCCTGCCGAGCTATACCGAGGGAGAGGGCGATCTCATCCCGTCCGACTGGCTGAACTCCACGTGCGTCTTTTATCGCACCGAGTTGTTCCTTCGGGAAAAGTTCCCGCAGTTCGATGGCTACAGCTTTCTCGAAGACGTCCACGTGTCCTCCCGCATCGGGCGCACGCATCACCTCTACTTCCACCGCACCGCGAACTTCGAGCACCGCGACGCGCCGAGCACTTTCAAGAAGAACGCCCGTGAGCTCGTCCGGATGCGTCTGCGGCATCAGCGCGTCGTGGCCCGCGATATCCTCTGCATCCCGGAGCCGCTGCTCACGCTGAAGATGTTGCTCCATCGCGTTTTTGCTTCGGTGTGGACGCTGCGCGCACGCTCGCCGCAGTGGCGCGAAATTCTGATCGGCACATGGACCTGAACGAACGTCTCGTCCGCGCCTGGCAAGGTGTCACTTCACGCATTCGGATCGTGATTTTCCGCGCGCTGGGCATGCGGATCGGGACGCGCTGCTGGGTGCAAAAGATCGAGTGGCCGCTCCGCGTGCATGGCATCTCGCTCGGGGATCGCGCGATGATCGAACGCGGCGTCACACTGCTCGCGACGAACGACTCCGCGCGCATCGTGATCGGCACGAGTGTCTATGTGAATCGAGACACCTTCATCGATGCGAGCGAGCGGGTGGAGATCGGCGACGAGGCGATGATCGGACCGCGCTGCTACATCACGGATCACGACCACACCTTCAATGCGACGGACGCCGCCGGTGCCCTGCCGCTGATCTCGGCGCCGACAAAGATCGGCGCGCGAGTATGGCTCGGTGCGCACGTGCAAGTGCTGAAAGGCGTGACGATCGGGGAGGGGGCGGTGATCGGCGCGGGAAGTGTGGTGACGAAGGATATTCCGGCGCGCAGCGTGGCGGTCGGCAGTCCCGCCCGGGTGATCCGGAGCGTCGCGGAGATTCCGAAAGCATGAGCGTCTCGGTGGCGGTGTGCATCACGACGCGGAACCGTTGTGCGGAACTCATGCGGACCTTGCGGGAACTCGAACCGCTGTCTCCGCAGCCCGATGAAATCCTCGTCGTCGCGGATGGGTGCAGCGATGCGACCGTCGAGCAGGTTCGGAACGCTCACCCGCAGGCTACGCTGCTGATCCACGAGCATTCCCGCGGATCGATTCCGTCGCGCAATGAACTGGCGGCGACGACGCAGTGCGACGTGATGCTCAGTCTCGATGATGACAGCTATCCCATGGAGGCGGATTTCGTGGCGCGCATCCGGGAGCTCTTCGCCACGCGGCCGCGGCTGGCGGTCGTCTGTTTTCCACAGCGGTCGGAGGAGTTTCCAGAGTCGCTGACTGCGGTCACTTTCGGCGAATCGCGTTACGTCGGGAGCTTTGCGAATTCGGGCGCCGCGATCCGGCGCAGCGCTTTCCTCCAACTCGGCGGATACCCGGAACAATTCGGACACATGTATGAAGAGCCGGATTTTGCGCTGCGCTGTGTCTGCGCGGGCTGGGAGGTCTGGCAGGACACGTCACGCACGATTCGCCATCACTTCACCGGAACGCAGCGCAGTGAAGTGAGGAATCATCAGCGGCATGCGCGGAATGAATTCTGGAGCGTCTTGATGCGCTGCCCGGCGCCGCAGTTGTTTGCGGTCGCCGCCTATCGTGCGCTGCGGCAGTTCGGGTACGCGCTTTCACGAGGTCTGAGCTGGGCGGTGCGCGAACCGCAGTGGTGGCTGGCTGCGCTGGTGGGCGTCCCGCGTTGTCTGGCCGGACGCCGTGCCCTCCCGTGGCGGAGCTATGCAGCGTGGGTGAAACTCGTGGGCACTCCGATCGTCGGCGAGCAGGAATGGAAGGCAGCCTTCGGAGGCGAGTCGCGGTGAAGATTTCCATCTCCGCGACCAATCCATGCCACCTCTACCCGATGGCTGTGGAACTCGCGCGCCTGGATGCGCTCGGGTGCTACTACTCCGGCTATCCGCAGTGGAAGCTGGCCGACACGGAGGGCGTGCGGATTCGCACGCACAGCCTGCGGACGAACGTGGCGTATGGGCTGATGAAGTTTGCGCCGGCGTGGTTGCGGCCGAGCCCGCGCCGGCTCTTCCTCTGGCAGGATCGTGGATTCGATTGCTGGGTCGGGCGCAATCTCGAGCGCGCGGATTTCATCCACGGCATGCCGGGTCAGTGCCTGCAGATCTTCCGCGCGGCACGACAGCGCGGTGTGGCCACGGTGCTGAACCACGCCACCGGTCCGGTGCGGGAGTGGGTGCGGATCATGGAGCCGGAATACGCCCGCGTCGGATTGCGGCTCACGGATTTCTGTCCCTACGACGCGGAGTACTTTGCGCGTGAAGACGAGGAGTATGCGCTCACGGACTGGCATTGCGCGGCGTCGTCCGTCGTGCGCGATCAGCTCATCGGAATGGGCATTGCGGCGGAGCGGATTTGGCTCGTGCCGTATGGGGCGGATGAGCGGATCTTTCACTCGGGCCCGGAGCAGGCAGGCGAAGAGTTCCGCATCGTCTTCGCTGGCCTGCTCGGACTGCGCAAGGGCCTGCGCACGCTGCTCGATGCGCTGATGCGAGTACCGGCGAAAACCTGGCGGGTGGATTTCTACGGCGGCGAGTTGCCGGAGGCGCGGTCGGACCTCGCGAGCTACGGCGGTGCGGTGCCGCTGCATTTCCACGGTCCGGTCTCGCAGCGCGCGCTCGCGGAGGCGTTCCGGTCCGGCTCGGTGCTGGTGCTGCCGTCGCTCGAGGAGGGCTTCGGCTTGGTGGTGCCGCAGGCGCTGAATTGCGGGATGCCGGCGATCGTGAGTGACCGGGTCGGAGGCAAGGATTTCGTCCGGCATCGGGAGAACGGCTCCATCTTTCCGACCGGAGATGCCGCCGCGCTGGCTGCGGAGCTGGAGTGGTGGGCGGCGAACCCGCGCCGGGTGCCGGGCAAGTTCGGTTGGACGGAACCTGCGCGCACACTTATTGCGTTGAGCAGCAAAGCTGCCCATGCAATTCCGCCCCGCTCGTAGTCCCAACCCGCCGCCGTCCCGGCCCCCGTCGCCGCGCTCGGCCGGTGAGCTCAAGGCGCAGGACGCCTGCCCGCGGCCAGACTGGACGGCGACTGGCACGGCGCTCTTTGGAATCGCGATGACGGCCGTCTTTGCGGCCGGCCACTCGCCTTCGCAGATCGCCCGTCAGGCCGCCTACGGCGTGCTGTTCAGCCTGCTCGCCAGCTTTGCGATTGAGGCGCGTGGCGGGTTGCGCAACCTCATCCGCACCGACCTGCTTGCGCTCGTCGCGTTCTTTTACCTCACGCTGTTCGAGTTCCTTTTTCCGCAGCCGTTCCTCGACACGATGATTTCGACGGAGGCGATCCACTCCGGATTGCTCGTGCTCTATCTCGGCTACGCGGGCGTGCTCTTGGGGCGGCATGTGCCAGTGCCAAAGGAGGCGCCATTTTCCCGCATCCTCCGCACGGAGGTCCCGATCGGAAAGCTGCTCGCGCTCTACTGGCTCGCGGCGTCGTTAGGCTACTTCTACATGCTGGCGTGTTCGGGTTGGAATCCGGTGAAGATGTTCGACGCGATGCTCGGCGCGCGTTTCTCGCAACCGTGGTCGCGAGGGCAGCTCGGCGATTGGCGCGCGTTTTTCTCCGAGCTAACCCTGATGCTCTTTCTCCTGCCGGCGCTCGGCGGCGTGATGCTGGCGCGCGCGGAGCGGTACCGGTGGTATCACCTCGCTCCGGTCGTCATCGTGCTGCTCGCGACGTTCTTTCAGGGTTTCGCGACGGGTACACGGAATGTCTTCGGCGCGTATCTCGTGAACTTTCTCGCGGCATTCGCCTTCGCTTCGCCGGTGGCGAAACGCACGCGCATTCTCATCGTCGCGGCGGTTTGTGCGGCGGCGATGGCGGCGGCGACTTACACGATGCTGCAATTCCGCGAGCACGGGCTGCGCGACTGGATGCAGGGCACCTACCGAGAGGGCGGCGAGCTCCAGTCGAAGTACGTCTTCGTCGACTACAACCTGCATACGATCGCGACGCTCACGACATTTTTCCCGGAGCGGAATCCGTATCTCGGCCTGGAGATTCCGTACCTGGCCATGATCCGGCCGATCCCGCGCGCGCTCTGGCCGGGCAAGCCGCTCGGCATGAGCACGCCGATCGAGCAGGCGCTCGGCGTCGAGGGCGTGACGATCGCCGCGACCTTCGCTGGTGAAGCGTATATCTCGGGTGGCTTTGGCGTGGTCGTGTTCGTCGGTCTGCTACTCGGCGCGGTGATGGGCTTTTGGAATACGACCGCTTCGCCAAAGAACTCCGAGATCGGCATCCTCGTCTATGCCTCGGGCTTTTTTGCGGCGGTGATCACGATGCGCAGTCTCTTTGCTTTCACCACGGCAGTGCTGCCGACGATCGCTTCGCTGGTCGTCGCGGCGGTGATCGTGAAGACGGCGGAGGTGAGCGTGCGGCAGGTGGCGAAGCTCCTGCGGAGACCCGGAGCGCCGGTCCCAGCGCGCAATCCCGCGATGCCGCGTCGGCCTGGCGTACGACGCGCGATCGCGCCGGGAACACAGCCCGGGGGCGAGTGATGAATCGTCCGGCGGGAAAGCTCCGCGCGGCGTTTTTCTCGGTGGTGCCGTCGCCGTATCAGCGCGACTTGTTTGCCGCGCTCGCCGCGCGCGATGATGTGGAGCTGCGAGTCTTTTACATGGAACGCGCGGCGCCGGATTCGCCCTGGCCGGAGAAGCCGTTGGCGACTTACGAGAGCTACCTTCCGGGGTTTTGGTTTCCGCTGGCGCACGCGCGGGTGCATTGCAACTGGGCGCTCCCTGATCCTGACGACTACGACGTGCTCGTCTGCAACACGCTGATGTCGCTGACCGGCCAGTGGCTGATGCGCTCGCGGTGGCGGGATGCGCGTTGGATTTTCTGGGGAGAAAAGCTCGGACCTCGCAATCCGCGGCACGACTTCCTGACCGCGCCCTTGCGGCGCGCCGCAGCGATCGCGGCGATCGGCTCGTGGGCGGAGCGCGACTACGCCGCACGGTTTCCGCAAACTCGTGTGTTTAATCTGCCGTATCACTGCGAGCTCGCGCCGTTCCTTGCCGAGCCGCCGTCGGAGCGAACGCCGGGCACCGTCACATTCCTGTTCTGCGGGCAGATGATCGCACGGAAGGGAGTGGACGACCTGCTCGCGGCGTTCACGCGACTCCCGGCGAATGCGCGGCTGCTGCTCGTGGGACGCGAGGCGGAGTTGCCGACGCTCCTCGCGACGGTGGCTGCGGAGGTCCGCGCACGGATCGAGTATGCAGGATTCCAGTCGCCGGAGGCGCTGCCGGGGTTCTTTGCCCGTGCCGATGTGTTTGTGCTGCCGAGTCGCTACGATGGCTGGGGCGTGGTGGTGAATCAGGCGCTCGGTGCGGGCCTGCCGGTCGTGTGCAGCGATCAGGTCGGGGCGGGCTGGGATCTCGTGACTGATGGAGAGAACGGTTTCCGATTTCCCGCGGGCGATCGTGCGGCGCTCGAGAGCCAGCTTCGACGATTCTGTGACGATCCGGAATTGACCACGCGCTGCGGCCGCGACTCTCGGGCGAAGGCCATCGCTTGGACACCGGAGCGGGGTGCTGCGCGATGGCGCGCACTTTTTGCGGAGGTGCTGCAATGAAAGTCCTGCTCGTCAGCAGCAGCAGCGGTTCGCGGGGTGGGGGAGAACTCTACCTGCTCTACCTTGCGCGAGCGCTGGTCGAGCGGGGGCACGAAACGATTCTGTGGGCCTCGACTCACTCGCGAATGGACGAACTCTGCGCGCTCTTTGCGCCGGTCGGGCCGGTGGTGCGCGCCGAGTACACCAACATGTACGATCGGCCGCTGCGCAGCATCGCAAGTTACCTCGATTTCGCGAGTGCGCGCGCCGCCGCGGAATCGTGGCGCCGGATCGCGCCAGACGTCCTGCATCTGAACAAACAGAATCTCGAGGACGCGCTGGACCTGCAGCGGGCGGTGAAACTCGCGCGCATTCCGAGTATCGCGACGATTCACATCACGCAGACGGCCGCGTATCTCCGCGCCCGCAATGCCGCGATGCGCGACTGGATCGCGCATCGTGCATTGAAGGATTTTCCCGGTCCGCTGGTGGCGGTACTCGAACAGCGGGCGGCCGATCTCCACGCGTTCCTCGGCCCGCAGGCGAACCTCCACACCGTGGCAAACGGCGTGGAGCTCTACGATCTCGTCGAGCGTCCGGCGCTGCGTGTGGCGAAACGTGCGGAACTCAGAGTGCCGGAGGAGGTGACGCTTTTCGCCGCCGTGGGTCGGATGGTGCCGCAGAAACGTCCGCTGGTCTTTCTCGAGTACGCCGAGCGCATCCTCAGTCACTTGCCGACGGCTCGCTTCATCTGGGTCGGCGACGGTCCGCTGGCTTCCGAGTGGGACGCGTGCGTCGCGTCGAGAGGGCTCGCGCATGCCATCCAGCGGATCGGCTGGCAGCAAGAGGTGCGCGACTTCCTCTTCGCCGCGGATGTCTTCCTGCACACGGCGGAGTTCGAAGGCCTGCCGCTCGCGATTCTCGAAGCCCTCAGCGCTGGCCTGCCTTGCGCGGTGACCCCAAACTTGCTCACGGAGATGCCCTTCCTGAATTCCGACAATTCCATCGCGCTGGCCACCGAGGCCTCGTGGGCGCCGACGCTGCTCGATCCTCTCAGACTACGCGCGATCGGCGCTGAGGCGCGGCGATTGGCCGAGCAAAAATTTTCGTTCTCCAGAATGGCCGCCGAATATGAGGCCCTCTACAAAGCAGAGAGGATGACGAAGCATTGAAGGTTCATTTTCTCCAGCCACCACCGGAACAGCGCGCGGGAGGGTTAGACGCAGCCATCGCCGCTATGTGCGCCGCGCTTCAACGCGCCGGCGTCGAGGTCGTCGGCGATCCACCCGAGCCCGGCGGCGAACGCGTGGTCCACTTTCACGGACTCTGGCAGCCGCGCCATTCCTTTGCCTCGCGCACCTGCGTGGAGCAGAACGTGCCGTGTGTGATTTCGCCGCATGGCATGCTGGAGGTGTGGGCCTGGCGGCACAAGCGGTGGAAAAAGTGGCCCTACTATCACCTCGCGGAGAAGCATCACCTCGGGCGCGCGCAGGCGCTGCTGGCCACGGCCCCGGCGGAGGCCGCTCGGTTGCGGGATCTGCTGCCGCACTCGCGCGTGGAAGTGCTGCCACTCGGGCTGACCGGCGACGCGCGCCCGGACTACGAGCGCGCCCGGGCGGCACTGAAGTGGCGGCCCGAGGAGCGCGTGCTCCTCTTTCTCTCCCGGCTGCATGTGAAAAAGGGACTCGAGCTCCTGATCCGTGCGCTCGCGGAGGGGCCGGAACGACCGCAGACGCGGCTCGTCGTGGTCGGTGGCGGCGAGGCGGCCTACCTGGCGCAGCTTCGGGAACTCGCCCGCGAGAACCATCGGCGGCTCCCGCTGATCGACTGGGTCGGCGAGGTCTGGGGTGCCGAGCGGTGGAACTACTTCCAGGGTGCCGACCTTTTCTGTCTGCCCTCGTACTCGGAGAATTTCGGACTCGCCGTGCTCGAGGCGCTGCAAGTCGGCACCCCTGCGCTCACGACCACGACCACCCCATGGGCGGTCGCGCTCGGGGACGAGCGCGGCTACATCGCCGAGCCGACCGTAGCGAGCGTGAAGCGGCAGCTCGATCGGTATTTTGCCGCACCGCCATGGTCCGCGGCCAAGCGCGCCCAGCTCGCGGATTGGGCCTGGGCGAAGTATCACTGGGACGCCGTGGCCCCGAGCTACGTGGAACTGTATCGGAGCGTCTGCGACGCAGTTTGAAATTCTGCGGTTACCGAGTTGGCGGTCGGTGATTGCCGGCTAAACCTGTTTACCTCAGCTCGCGGCCACCTTCATGCGAATAAATTTCGCCGGCAGGCCGTCGAGGGAAGCTAAGAGATAACCGGCCTCGCGATTGAGACCTTGGTTACCTCCGCAAAAACAAAAACCCATAAATACACCATGAAAAAACTACTCCTCACCCTCACCGCAGCCCTGTTCTCGATCACCGCCTTCGCCGGCGAGTTCCCGGACATCAGCGTCACCGAACTCCAGAAGGCTATTGCCGATAAGAAAGTGACCGTCCTCGATGTCAACGGCTCTGACTCCTTCAAGAAGGGCCACATCCCGGGCGCCATTGATTTTCGCGCGAAGAAAGCGGAGATCGCCAAGGCGCTCCCAGCGGACAAGAACGCGCTCGTCGTCGCCTACTGTGGCGGCCCGACCTGCGGCGCCTATGCCGCCGGGGCCAAGGCCGCCAAGGAACTCGGCTACACGAACGTGAAGCACCTTTCCGCTGGCATTTCTGGCTGGAAGGACGCTGGCGCGCCTCTCGAAGCCGCGAAGTAATCGCTTCCTGAATTAAAACAATCGGGCGCTCTTGCGAAAGCGGGAGCGCCCGTTTTGTTTGCCTCTTGGACGCGTGATCCTCAGCGACCGTACTTGCGGCGTCACCAGCCGGCTGGGAGATCCGGGAGGGTACTCTTGAGGATGCCGCGGAGGAACTGCTTCTCCACTGCCGGGAGGTATGCGTACTCGGGATCGGGCCGGGTCGTGCTGAGCGCTTCGCTCATGCGGCGATAGATCGCCTGTTTCATGGGAGCCGGCAGCCCTGTGAAGACGGGGCTGTAGATCATGTAGCTGCAGCGGTGACGGAAGAGCCTCGTGCGCAGATCGAAATCCTTCAGGGCAGCGCCACCGGCGCCGGGCTTGCGGGTACTCAGGAACTCCTTCTTGTATGCCGCGTCGCCTTCCACGCCACCCGTGGGCAGCGGAACTTCATCGGCGAAGAACAGATAGCGCGTGACGAGCCGTGCCTGGTCATTGATTTCGGCGACTTGCGCAGGCGCCAATTGCCCCGGAGCCGCGGCCAGTGCCGCCCGCGCGCGGTAGCCAGCTTCGACCACGCGATTCACGAAGCCGGTCTGATGCTCGAGCAGGAGCTGCGGTAGGATGTCGCTCGTCGGCACGAGATACTTCGCGAAGTCGAAATGCTGTCCCGGAGTGATCGACGTGCGCTGGACATTTCCTGCGGAGAGCCTGCCGATCGTGTTTCCCCAGTGTTCCGTGATGGAATGCCGGCCAGTGACATACCATCCGCCAAACCGTTCGGAGAATGGAATGCCGTGTCCGCTTTGCTCCTGCCGATAGCTGACGAGGCTGCCGCCCGACGGCCCGGGCACCACTGATTTCACCACGAGTCCCGGGACGTGCCCGGTATCGGCTGCGACGTGGCAATTCGCGCAGCGATCCGAGCGCTCAGCCCGAATGGGTTCTGTGCCGCGCGGCATGTCGAAGATGTAGAAAACCGCGCCGGCTTCCGGATCGAGCGAAACGATCTCGAGCCGCGCGCCCGGGATGTAGCCGACGTAGAGATCTTCATTGAAATACAGCGCACGCGGATTCGCCGGCGTGATGTAGCGGAGCTGCAGACTCGTCGTCGAAAAGACGAG
Source organism: Chthoniobacteraceae bacterium (assembly GCA_031425095.1). Taxonomy (GTDB): domain Bacteria; phylum Verrucomicrobiota; class Verrucomicrobiia; order Chthoniobacterales; family Chthoniobacteraceae; genus JANNXQ01. The sequence goes on along the minus strand of JANPIS010000271.1, from coordinate 7,193 downwards.
CATCTGCGATGAGGCGGGGATGCCGAAGACTTTCAGCAGGCTTTGCAGAAAGGCCTTTTCGCTGGTGCGATCGAGCGCGATGCGTCCGCCTTCCAGATCGTCTTTCAGCCGCGTGAAGCGATCGGTCAGTGGGCGGCTGTGGTAGTTGTGCGGCGGCAGATCGATGTCGCCCGCGAAAGGCTCGGCGAGCGCTGCTCCGGAAAAAATGGCGAGGCAGAGGAGGGTCGGAAGCCTGTGGATCATGGACGGCAGGGAGTTAAATCCCGGAGGCGCAAAACCCAAGGGAAAGAATGCGTGGGCCAGGCCGCACGATCAGCCGTGGATGATGAGCTGAATATTGTCCGGCAGCAGCGCCCCGCTGCGAGCGCGGCTGTGGAGGAGCCTGCGGCTACCGTGCGAGGAGGGAGAGGACGGGCGTGGTGCGGAGTTCCTCTGGCGTGCGGCCCTCTGCGCGGAGGGTGCGCAGGCTCAATGCATCGGAACGTTTGGCGAGGCGCGCACCGTGGGCGTCAGTGACGAGTGGGCAGTGGAGAAAGGCGGGCGGTGGTAGTTCGAGCGCGCGGAAGATCAGCAACTGCCGAAATGTGCTCGCGATGAGATCTTCGCCGCGGACCACTTCTGTGACGCCCATCGCCGCGTCGTCCGTCGCGCAGGCGAGCTGGTAGCTGGGGAAGTCGTCCTTTCGCCAGATGAGAAAATCGCCGAAGTCTGCGCCCGCTACCGCGCGTTGAAGTCCGAAGTGTCCGTCGAGAAACTCGACGGACTCGCCATCAGGCACACGGAACCGCCAGTTCACGCCCGGGCGTGCGGTCCCGCTCCTGGTGCTCCCGATCGCCGGACGGCAGGTACCTGGATAGATCGGTTCGTCGTCGCCCTGATGGGGCGCGGTGAGCGCGCGCAGGACGTCCTGTCGTGAGCAAGTGCAAGGGTAGAGGTATCCGCGCGCGTGCAGTTCTTCAAAAGCCGCGTGGTAGTGCGGCATCCGGGCGCTCTGGTCGTACGGAGCGTGCGGTCCTCCAACGTCCGGACCTTCGGACCAGCGCAAGCCAAACCAGCGCATATCCTCGAACATCGCCTCGACGAACTCGGACCGGCAGCGCGCTGTATCAAGGTCTTCGTTTCGCAGGATCAGGACGCCGCATCGTGCCTGCGCACGCTCCTGTGCCGTCCAGAACGTGCGAGCGTGACCTAGATGGAGGTAGCCGGTGGGTGAAGGAGCGAGCCGCCCCCGGTAAGATTTCAGATCGCAGATTTCAGAGTTCAGCTTGGATGACGACGCCAGAATCCAATCTGCAATCTGAAAAATCCGGATCGGAAATCGGAGATCACTCCGCCTTGGTCAGCGAAGGATCGTCTTTCTCGACGCCGTTGTTCCAGTAAGCCTGCATCTCCTGAGCCGTCGGAACTTTCAGCGGCCGCACGACGCGGAAGCCGAGGAATTGCGCGTCCGTGTGATACCAGATGCTCTTCGGAAGCTGCGGGTCCTGCCGCTTCCACTCGGGTGACGAGGCCTTGCGTGCGGCGGCCCGGAGTGCGGCGGGATCTTCATCGTCCCAGGAGCCACCCCGAGCCACGTGTGGATATGGCTTGGTGGCTTTGATCCACGGATCTTTTGCCGACAGATTCGCGTAGCCCTTTGCGTCGTACCCATCAAGGCACCATTCGTTGACGTTCCCGAGCATGTCGTGGAGCCCCCACGGGTTCGGCTTTTTCTTGCCGACCTTCTGATACTTGAAGTCCGCATTCTTGCCCCACCATGCGTATTCGCCAATGACTTTTGGGTCCGTGGAATCGCCCCAGAAGTAGGGCGTCGTGGTGCCGGCCCGCGCGGCATATTCCCACTCGGCCTCAGTCGGGAGGCGGTAGAACTGACCGGTCTTCGCGCTCAGCCACTGGCAGTATTTCAGCGCAGCATGCTGGGTCATCGAAATCGCCGGGAATCCATCGGTGCCCATGCCGAAGCTCATCTCCACGTAGGGCTGCGTCGGGTGCGAGACCGCGTCGGTGAGCTTGTTGAGCGCGGCGGGAAGATTTTTCGTCTCGCGGATTTTCTTCTCCTCGTCGGGATACATGAACAGGTGGAACTCCGGCCAGGTCACCTCGACCTTGCCCATCCAGAAAGGCGAGATCTCGATCTCCCGCACCGGGCCCTCGTCTGGTTTGCGGCCAGCCTCACCGTCCGGACTGCCGATCTTAAATGTTCCCGCCGGAATCGGCACCATCTCATACGCGATCTCGGAGCCGGGGATCGTGGTCGAATACGGTTTCATTTCCTCGGCCGTCTTTTCCTTCGACGTTTCAGAAATTCGCGCCGCAATCTCCTCGACGATCTGCGCTTCTGCACCGGCATCGGACGCGCCTTCCTTTTTCCGTGCGACGAGCGCCACACCATCGGGCCAGTTCGCGCCTTCGGCGATCCAGTTTTTCAGCACTTCCGTCTCCGCCGTGGCCAGCCGCTCGAGCGCTTTCGTCACCTTGTTTCGCGGCGGCATCAGCTTCTTCGCATCATCCGCCAGCACCGTGGTCGTGTACAGTTTGCTCTTCTCCGGCTTGCCCGCGACGATCGTGGACGTGACTTCGAACGCCGCTTCCTTCGTGGCCAGATTGACGTCGGTGTCGCCGTTTTCGTAGTCGGTTCCCTTGGGGTTGTGACAGCGCACGCAACTCGTCTCGAGGATAGGTTGCACGTCCTTCACGAAATCAACGGCGGCGTGTGTGGAGAGACCGGTGGCGAGCACCACAAATGTGGAGAGGAGGATCGGACGAGAATTTTTCATTCGGGAGTCGCGGAGTTTTCGCGGGAAGGGGAGGGCTGTCAAATAATGTATCCATTTTACGCTGGATTGCTCGCGTTGGGCGCCCGAAAAACAGAAAGGCCGCACCAGAACAGTGCGGCCTTTCCAAAGAGAGCGGATCGAATCCCGGAGGACTACCGCATCAGCAACGCCTGACGGGCGCGCTTGATCTCGCGGTTGATCTTGCGATGGAAATGCGCGGGCATGCCAGTGAGGCGGCGGGCGAGGATCTTGCCGCTCTCGGTGACAAACTTCTTCAAGATGTCTGGGTTTTTGTAATCGATCGCCTCGAGCACGATGTCGATGCGCCGCCGCGGCATGATGCGGTTGGCTTTGCGGAAATTGGTGCGGCGTTGCGGAGTCTTGGGTTGCATGATCGTGAAAGTTTACTTCGTCTCGCGATGCAGCGTGTGCTTCTTGAGATTCGGGTTGTATTTCTTTTTTTCGAGCCGGTTTGGGGTGTTCGGGCTCTTCTTGTTACGCGTGGAAATGTAGCGTGAGACGGGTTTGCCGAGGGCTTTCGCCTCGGTGCATTCGAGGATGATGAAATCGCGGGCCATGATGTTGGGTTACTCCTTTTCTTCCTTGGTTTCGGTGGTGCTCTCTTCGTCGTCGCCGTCGCCGCCCTCTTCATCGGTCAGGCCGAAGAGTGAGGTAACGGGCACGCGGGTGCGGCTGACTCGATTCTGTTTCTCGAGCTGCGATTGGCATTCGACGGTGTAGCGGGCGAAAGGCAGCGCCTCGAGCCGGGGTTGGGCGATGGCCTTGCCGCTCATCTCGCAGACGCCATACGTGCCGAGTTCGAGGCGCTTCAGCGCTTCCTCGATCTCGTAAAGGGCGTCCTGCTCCTGCGAGAGCAGGCTGAGCGCAAAGTCGCGGTCATAGGCGTCGCTGCCTGCGTCCGCCTGGTGCATCCCGAAGGCGCTGGCTTCGCTGCCTTCCGCACGCGAGCGCAGATTGTCCTTCGCGACGCCAGCCATGGCATCGAGCAAGGAGTCACGGAGCTGCAGGAGCCGATCCTTTTGTTTGATTTGGAATGGGGATAGTTTCACTTTTTTGTCGGGCATACCATTCACTGCATTCGCAGGCCGGGCACCGGCGGGCGCATGCTTTTTGTCGCCGTTTACCTTGGGAGATTTTTCGGCCTTTGCTGGCTTGGCGGAGTTCGCTGCCTTCACCGGTTTTGCGGCTTTCGCCGGCTTGGCTGCCTTCGCCGACTTTACGGCCTTCGGCGGCTTTGCGCCGCGTGGGCGTGCGGCTTTCTTCGCTTTCGGAGCGGATTTGGCAGGTTTTGGCTTAGGCATAGAGGGGGAAGAAGATTTCGATGACACGACTCTCCGTTCGGGAAAAATGAGGGGCGTTAATTACGGGCTTTGGTCTGGGCACGCAAGGGCGAATTCCCGCTATTTTCCCCTCTGTGCGACAAGCAACTCACGAACTCGCACTGGCGTAGCGGCGGAGGGCAAACTGCCAGAAGGCGCGGGTGGCGAGGGCCACGAAAATGGCTGCGGCGAGGAGTTGTGCGAGCCCAGCCCACGGCGATTCGAAGGCTCGGGCGAGCGTTCGCGCCGGCACATTCGCTACGATGATCACCGGAATCAGGAAGCTGAAGATCACCTTGAAGAGGCCGTGGAAGACGGTGTCCGGGTAGCGGGCGATGTTGAAGACATTGTAGTATCCGTAGATCAGGCCCTGCGCACGGATGATCCAGAAGGCGATCGTCGAGAGGAAGAAGAGCACGGCGTAATGGATGACGATGCCGAGCGCGATGGCGCCGGCGAAAAGCGCGAACTGATGCGCCTGCGGCAATACTCCGAGTTGGAATAGCGAGACGCCGACGATGATCACGCCGACGAAAGCATTAACGACATTGTCGAATCCGAAGCGCCGGGTGCTCACCGCGAACTGCGCATCCACCGGCAGCAGCAGCATGAGATCGAGCCGGCCGGTGCGGATCAGGTCCGGCAATTCGGCGAGGTTCACATAGAAGAAGGCCTGAAAGAGCTGCGCGGTGATCTGGTGCGTGCCGACGAGCAGCACGCACTCCCACTTCGACCACCCGCCGATGCTGTCCACATGTGCGTAGAGCACCTCGAAGAAAATGATCTGCCCGACGAACCAGAGAAACTCCACGACCATCCAGAGCGTGAAGTTGGCCTTGAAGCTCATCTCGCGGATCAGCGAGTTGCGGATCATCAGCCAGTAGATCTCAGCGTAGCGTCTCATCCGCCAAAGGCCTGGTACTTCCGCACGCCACGCGACCAGAGCAGGCGCGCGGCGAGGAAGGCGATCACGAGCCATCCGGCTTGGATCAAGAGCCCTTCGACCATCTCGCGTCCCCGCACGCGCTCCATGGCGATCTGCGCGGGAAAGAAGAGTTCATACGTAAAAGGGGACCATTTCACGAAGCCCTGCAGCCAATGCGGCATCACATCCAGCGGAAAGACGTGGCCGCTCAGGAAATACTCGAAAGAATAGACGATGAAGATGATCGTCGAGACCTCGAGCACCCAGAAGGCGATCATCGCCAGCGCGTAGGCGATGAGAAACTGGATGCCCGCCGCCATCACCGTGGAAACACCGAGCGCCAGCCACGTGATTCCCTCGGCCGGCCAGCGGATCGCATCACGGAAGACCCACGCGAGGGCACAAATTGGCAGGAAAACGACCGCGATGTAGAGCAGTCGATAGCTCGCGTAGAGTGTGAAACGATACGCGAGATAGTTCAGCGGCTTCGTGAGATACGAACTCATCCGTCCTTCGCGAATCTCTCCCGCGATTTGCCACTCGTCCTCCGTGGGCGTGATCAGATTGTCGATGAAGACGGTGATCAGGAAATAGAAGATCATCCCCTGGTAGTCGTAGCCTTCGATGCTTCCGGTGCTGCCTGCGAAGACGGCTTTCCACAAGAACACCGTGCCGACCAGCGGCACGATCCCGAAGACCATCCGGAGCAGAAAATTCCACCGATAGACGAAGGTGTTCTGCAGCCCGATGTCGAAGACCTTCCCGTAGGTGCGGAGAAAGTTCAGCGTCGAGAGTCTAGGAGTGAGTGGCGTCAAGCTGGAGTCCACGCGCGGTTGCTACGGGGCGCGGGACTCGACACTCAATCCTCATCGCGCAAACCTTCTTCAAAAGACTTTCACAAACGCCTTCTTCCGCAGCTTTGCGAGCCACTCCTGCTGGGCCTTTTGACGCTCCTGCTGTTGGAGTCCTTTTTCCAATTCCTCCCGGACTTCCTTGAGTGGTTTGGTCACGCCCGGCTTTTTCGCTTCCACGTAGAGGAGGTAGTAGCTGCCCGCCAGTTCGACCACGTCGCTGACCTGGCCCGGCTTGAGCGCAAACGCGATCTTGGTCAGGCGATCGTTGAGTTGCTTGCGATTGATCCAGCCCCAGTCACCGCCGGTTTCCTGCGTCGGATCCTCCGAATACATCCGCGCAAGATCGCCAAACTCCGCGCCCTCGACGACCTTCTCGCGGATCTCTTCGATCATCTTCCGCCGTGAGGTGCTCGCGCCCGATTGCTTGATCGCGATTAGCCGGAGCTTGATCTGATCTTCCGTACTATATTCGGCGGCCCGGTCGCGATACGCCTTCTGGATTCTCTCTTCGGAGATCACCGGAGTTCCGCCCTTCACCGACATCCGGCGCATCTCCTGCACGATGACCACGTCGCGCTGCTGATCCTTGAATTTCTCCAGCGTGTAATCCTGCGCTGCAAGCGTGCGCAGAAAGGCTGAGCGATCGCCGCCGAACTCTTCCCGGACAATCGTCTGCACGCGTTCGTCGATCACGAATTCCGGGAGCTGGAATTTGTTGGTCTTAAACTCCTGCAGGATGAGCTGGCGATCAATGAGGTCATTGATCGCCTGGAGCCGCACCTCCTTCACTTTTTCCACCAGTTCCGTGCCCTTGTACTCTGCGCGGATCTGCTTCTCTTTCGGGCCGACGAGCTGGCGGACGTCGGAGAAGGTGATGACATCCTGATTTACCACGGCGGCGATTCCGTCGAGCACCTCCTGGGCGATCGCCGGGGTTGAGAGGACGGCAGCTGCGGAGAGGGATGCGAGCAGGCGGGCGGCGGTGCGGTACATGAGAAGATGAAAGAGCGGAATCGAGCGGCGCCAACGGTAGGAGCGACGAAATCGAAGTCAAGCGAGCGGACTTGGTCGTTGGCGGAGTCCGCATGCGGGCTGATTTTCCCGTCTCACAGCAGCCGTTCGGGCGGGCAACTGCCGCGTCCGTGATCGCGCAAAGCGCGCAATCATTTCGCCACTCACAGTGCCTCGACGAAGGCCAAAGCCTTATCGTAGCTGCATCGCTGGAGGTAGTGCGCGAGTTGCGGATCGACGGGCGCGGGCAGGCGGGTTTGCAGACCAGCGATCTTTTCCGACGCGG
>JANPIS010000270.1:0-18737 GCA_031425095.1 Chthoniobacteraceae bacterium | reverse complement strand
AGGATTTGCGGAGCAGGGCGCCGCAGAAATGCCCCAACCATACGGCTGCGAGCGAGAGAAAGACGGAAAGTGCCACATTGCTCCCTGCCACGAGCCAGCGGCCTTCGTGGGCGAGTTCGAGCGTTTGCAGGCTGAAGCTGGAGAAGGTGGTGTAGCCGCCGAGCACGCCGATCATGAAGAGCTGGCGCGTGATAGGCATCGGCCCGAGCGCCGCGAGGAAACCGATGACGAACGAGCCGCTCACGTTCACGAAGACCGTGCCGAGATGGGCGTGCCCGAGCCGCGCACCGACCACGGCGGAGAGCCAGAACCGCAGCACGCCGCCGAGTGCGCTCCCGAGTGCGACCCAGAGGTAGGGCATGCTATTTCCTCAAGAGCCCGCGCGTCTGGAGCCAGAGTTCCGCGCGGCCGGGCCAGTCGCCCGGTGCCTGGGTCGCGTTGGGGCGGAGGCCGAAGCCGTGGCCGCCCGTGCTGTAGATGTGGAGTTCGGCGGAGACCTTGGCTTTGCGCAGCGCGAGAAAGGCGAGCGTGCTTCCCTCGGCGAGCGAGCCCGGATCATCGTAGGCCTGCGCGAGGAAGGTCGGAGGCGTCTTCTCGGTGATCTTGATCTCCGGCTTCAACTCCGTGAGGGAGCAGTCCGCGAGGATTTTCCACGCGTAGCAAAGCATCAGGAAATCCGGGCGGCAGCTCGTCGCATCCACGGCATCCGCAGCCGGGTAGAGCCGCGTGTCGTCATTCGTCGCGGCGATGAGCGCGACCTGTCCGCCTGCGGAGAATCCGAAGAGTCCCACGCGATCTGGCTGAACGCCGAGCTCCGCGGCGCGCGCCCGCACCTGGCCGATCGCCCGCTGCGTATCCTGCGCGGGAAATTCCCACGGCTTGGGCAGCTTGTTCGTCGGGCAGCGGTGCTGGAGCACGGCCGCGACGATGCCCCTCTCGCGGAACCACTCGGCCAGCTCCGAGCCTTCATGTTGCGAAGCGAGGATGCCGAATCCGCCGCCCGGCACGATGACCACAGCGGCGCCGTTCTTTTTCTCCGTCGTCGGCTCGTAAAACTCGAGGCGCGGCTCGGTCACGTTCGTCAGTCGCTGGATCGGCAGCTTGTCCGTCGGCTTGGGCTCCGTGAGCGTCTCGGGCCCCGGCGCCGTGAAGTCGCCGGGCGCCTTCCCTTCCCACAGCTTCCAGACGCGCGAGGGTTCGGCCTCGGCGGCGAACGGAGCGAGGAGCGCGAGCGCGAGCATGATGATCTTCATCGAGCGGAAAGTGAGCGCAGATTTCCGGCCCGCTCGCAAGGACGGAGCCCGCAAAACGCGGGGCCGCACAGGGATGACTCAAATTGATCACCTTGCGGTTTCCTGTGCAGATTTCGCCAACCGGCCAACGGCAGGGATGGCGCCCGGCAGACTATTTTCCTCTGTAAAATGAACCCCGGGAGCGGGCTGGCACAGCCGTTGCTAAAGCCGCCGCCGCCACCAGGCAGCGCCAATTCCCGCGCGGCAACCACAGCCCCGAAAAAAAGGGGCAGAGGCTGTCCCGTCGGACTTCAGCGCACAGGCCATCACCAACAAACCCACACCACCAACGACACCAATGTTGAACCTCCAACGTCACCTCGCCCACGGGGCGCTTGCTGCGATTTTCGCGGCAGCCTCTCTGGGTTTCAGCCCTCGCGCCCTCGCGCAGGATACCCCGCCACCCGCTCCCGCCCCGGCAGCAGCTGAGCCCGCCGCTGCGGAAGCTCCGGCTCCCGCCCCTCCGAGCAAGGAGGATCTCGATAAGGCCATCATCGCCCTCTCCGCCTATGTGGGGAATATGGACCCGGCGGGTTCGCTCCAGCCGCTGACCGGCGTCGCCGGCCCCGGTCACAATGGCTTCATGATGATCTGCGCCGCTCTGGTGCTCTTCATGACGCTCCCCGGTCTGGCCCTTTTCTACGGCGGCCTCGTGCGGAAAAAGAACGTCCTCTCGGTCTGCGCCCAGTGTCTGGCGTGCTCGGGTCTGGTGACGATCCTCTGGTATGTCTGCGGCTACAGCCTCGTCTTCGGTACCAGCTTCGCGAGCCCCTTCCTCGGCGGCACGGACTTCCTTTTCTTCAAGGACGTGGATGCAGCCCCGAACACGAACTACTGCTACTGGGTCAGCGAGTCGGTCTTCTCGATGTATCAGCTCATGTTCGCGATCATCACTCCGGCGCTGATCATCGGTGCCATCGCGGAGCGCATGAAATTCTCGGCGATCATGACCTTCATCGGCTGCTGGATGTTCGTCGTTTATTTCCCCATGGCCCACATGGTCTGGGGCGCCACTGGCCTCATGAACGGCGTCTGGAATGCTGACGCGAAAATTCCCGCGATCGACTTCGCAGGCGGCACCGTGGTCCACATGACCTCCGGCTGGAGCGCGCTCGTGCTCTGTATCATCCTCGGCAAGCGCCTCGGCTTCGGTAAGGAGAAGATGGCCCCGCACAGCATGGTCCTTTGTATGGTCGGCACCGGCATGCTCTGGGTCGGCTGGTATGGCTTCAATGCCGGGTCCGCTCTCGCCGCGGACGGCGTTGCCGCGAATGCCTTCATGACCACCACGCTCGCGGCGGCTACGGCCGGCTTTGTCTGGGCCATGATGGAAGGTGTGCTCAAGGGCCATCCGTCGATCCTCGGCTTCTGCTCGGGCATCGTCGCGGGTCTCGTCGTCATCACGCCGGCGTGCGGTTTCGTGGATGCCAAGGGCGCCATGATCATCGGCATCTTTGCCGCCGTCGTGCCTTACATCTTCGTCATGATCCTGAAGGCGAAGCTCGGCTACGACGATGCTCTGGATACGTTCGGCGTCCACGCGGTTGGCGGCACGCTCGGTGCCATCATGACCGGTATCCTCGCCACCGATAAGGTGAACTCGAACCTCATCAGTGACGGTTACGCTGCGAAGAACGGCCTCAAGGAGCTCATCCTCAATGGCGGGCTCCTCGGAGCACAGCTTAAAGCGGTCGCCATCACGCTCGTCATCTCCATCGTCGGCACCGTGGTCATCGCTCTGGTGGTGAAAGCCATCATCGGCCTCCGCCCAACCTCCGAGGTGGAAGCCCAAGGCCTCGATATCGCCGAACACGGCGAAGAGGGCTACGTGCTCTAAGCTGCGGACCCGCGAAACCCGAAACTCGAAACTCGAAACTCGAAACAGCCACATGAAAAAAATCGAAGCAGTCATCAAACCCTTCAAACTCGAAGAAGTGAAAGATGCCCTCGCCGACATCGGCGTGGAAGGCATGACGGTGAGCGAAGTGAAAGGCTTCGGCCGTCAGAAAGGTCACACGGAAATCTACCGGGGCAGTGAGTACACGGTGGACTTCCTGCCGAAGATCAAGATCGAGGTCGTGATCACCGACTCACTCGTCGAGCAGGCCGTGAGCGCGATCGTGAAGGCCGCCAAGACCGGCAAGATCGGCGACGGCAAGGTCTTCGTCAGCCCGGTCGAGGAGGCCGTGCGCATCCGCACCGACGAGACCGGCGACAAGGCCGTGTAGTCAGACCGTTTAGGGAAACTAGGGAAACGCAGACCGGTGGCTCCGCAAGGGGCCACCGGTTTTGCGATTTCCTGGAGGGACACGCTCCGTCGTGTCCCAAATCGAATGGGCGGAAGCCGAGCGCAGCCCGCTGCCTCCGCCAATGGGAGTGCGCGACACGCCGGAGTGTGTCCCCCAGGCCTTTACGCGCGATCCACCGCGTAGTCCTGCAGTTCGCTTAGCGAGACGAATTCCAGCGCCGAGACATGCGTCGCCGCGAGCACCACTGGCGGCGGCACCCCGGCGTCGAGCGCCTGCTTCCAGCGCGTCACGCAGAGGCACCAGCGGTCGCCGGGTTTCAGACCGGGGAACTCGTACTCCGGCATCGGCGTCGAGAGGTCGTTCCCCGCGAGTTGCGTGAAATCGAGGAACTCCGCGGTGACTTGCACGCAGACCAGATGCAGCCCGCGGTCGCCGGGTCCGGTATTGCAGCAGCCGTCGCGGAGCCAGCCGGTGAGGGGATCGTAGCTGCACGGTTCGAGCGGTTCGCCGAGGACGTTTTGGGCAGAGGGCATCAGGTAGCAAGGAACACGCGGGCCCCCCAGCGCGTCAATCGGCGGAAGGCGCACAATCATGTCCGCCCGCGCGGCGTTTTGCCTGTCCGATTCCGCGCCTCGTGCGCTATCCATCTTCCATGGCTTCTCGTCCCTCCTCCCCCGTTGCCGCGTTCGCAGTCGTCCTTTCCGTCCTTTCGGTCCATCCCGTCCGCGCCGCCGACGATGCCGCGAGCCTCCTCGCCACCTCCGGCGTGAAAGGCGGCATCGTCGTGCAACTCGGCATCGGCGACGGCTCGCTCACCGCGGCGCTGCGCGCCAATGACAGCTACCAGGTTCAGGGCCTCGACACGGATGCCGCGAAGGTGGCGGCGGCGCGCGAGGCCATCTCCGCGAAGGGCGCGTATGGGCCGGTGAGCGTGGAGCGCTTCGACGGCAAGACGCTGCCCTACATCGACAATCTCGTGAACCTGATCGTCGCCGAGAATCTCGGCGGCGTTCCGATCGAGGAGGTGAAGCGGGTGCTCGTGCCGCTCGGCGTGGCGCTGGTGAAGGAGGGTGGCGCGTGGAAGAAGACGACCAAGACGTGGTCCGATCAACTCGATGAGTGGACGCACTATTACTACTCCGCGAAGGGCAACGCCGTCTCGAAGGACAAACAGGTCGGCCCGCCTTCGCGCCTCCAGTGGGTGGGCTCGCCGCGGTGGTCGCGGCATCATGATCGGATGTCGTCGGTCAGCGCACAGGTCACCAGCGCGGGGCGGCTTTACTACATCATGGATGAAGGCTCGCGGATCTCGATCCTCATGCCTTCGAAGTGGAACCTGATCGCGCGCGATGCCTTCAACGGCACGATCCTCTGGAAGAAGCCGATCGAGAAATGGAGCGAGCACATGTGGCCGCTCAAGTCGGGGCCGACGCAGCTCACTCGCCGGCTCGTGGCGGATGGTGACCGCATCTTCGCCACGCTCGGCATCGGCGAGCCGATCAGCGTCGTCGATGGCGCGACGGGGAAAGTCGTGCGCACTTTCCCGGCGACGAAGGGCGCGGAGGAAATCCTGCACGTCAATGGCGTGATCTACTCGCTGGTGAATCCGAAGGAGTGGTCAATCTCGGACTTCGCGCCGAAGCTCCAGCAGGATCAGAAGCGCGTGGCCGATGAGTATGAATGGGACAAGCAACCGCGCTCGCTCGTCGCGCTCGATGCGAATTCCGGCGCGCTGCTCTGGAAAAAAGAGGGGACGAAGGTCGCGCCGATCACGCTCTCGGCGGATGAGAAACGCGTGGTCTTTTACGATGGCGATCAGCTCGTGTGCCTCGACGGCAAGACCGGCGTGCAGAAGTGGGCCAGCGGCCCCGCGCCGAAGCGCAAGCTGCTCGAGTACAATTTCGGTCCGCGCATCGTGCTCACCGGCGAGACCGTGCTCTACGCGGGTGGCGATGGTTCGCAGAAGGGGCTCGACGCCGAGAGCGGCAAGGAACTCTGGACCGCGCCACACGAGAAGTCGGGCTACCGCTCGCCCGAGGATTTGCTCGTCGCGAATGGGCTCGTCTGGAATGCGGGCACGACGCAGGGAAACCAGACCGGCGAATTCATCGGGCGCGATCCGCGCACCGGCGAAGCGAAGAAGCAATTCTCGCCCGATGTGCCGGACGGTACTTATTGGTTCCATCACCGCTGCTACATCGCGAAGGGCACCGAGAACTTCCTGATCCCGTCGCGCACCGGCATCGAGTACGTCGATATCAATAAGTCGCACTGGGACCTCAACCACTGGGTCCGTGGCGCCTGCCTCTACGGCGTGCTCCCCGCGAACGGCCTGACCTACGCCGGCCCGCACAACTGCGCCTGCTACCCCGAGGCGAAACTCGACGGCCTCAACGCCCTCTCTGCTGCGACCTCCCCGTGGCCCGCGCTGCCCAGCGACGACCAGCGCCTCGAGCGCGGCCCCGCCTTCAGCCAGCCGATCGAAGAGCGCGCCGCCGATGCCGCCGACTGGCCCACTTACCGCCAGAATAACGCCCGCAGCGGCTCGAATCCGCAGCCGCTCGTCGCCGATCTCGGCAAGGCGTGGGAAGTGCAACTCAGCGGCCCGCTCAGCGCGCTGACCATCGCCGACGGCCGCACCTTCGTCTCGCAAGTCGATGCCCACACCCTGCACGCCTTTGACGCCGCGACGGGCAAAAAACTCTGGCACTTCATCGCCGGCGCGCGCATCGACTCACCCCCGACCTTTGCGCAAGGCCGTGTCTTCTTCGGCGGCAAGGATGGCTTCGTCTATTGCCTGCGCGCCACCGATGGCGCGCTCGTCTGGCGCTTCCAGGCCGCGCCGAATTCCCGCCGTCACGGCGCGTTCGAGCAGATCGAAAGCGCGTGGCCGGTGCATGGCAGCGTGCTTGTGGAAAATGGCACTGTGAACTGTGTCGCCGGGCGCTCCGTCTTCCTCGATGGCGGCCTCCGCTTTCTCCGCCTCGACGCCGCCACCGGCCGGAAGCTCGCCGAAGTGGTGTACGACGACAAGGACCCCGAGACCGGCGGCGATTTCCAGGACCGCCACAAGACCCTGCAAATGCCCGTCGGCTTGAACGACATCCTCTCCAGCGACGGCAAGATGATGTACCTGCGCTCGCAGAAGATTCTCCCCGACGGCAACCGCATCGAGATCGGCCCCATCAGCGCGAACGTCGCCGAGCAGGCCGGCACCCAGAAAGGCGAGGGCCGTCATCTCTTCGCGCCGATGGGCTTCCTCGATGACTCCTGGTTTCACCGCAGCTACTGGATCTACGGCAAGAATTTCGCCGGCGGCCACAGCGGATATTTCCAGGCCGGAAAATTCACGCCCGAGGGCCGCATCCTCGTGCATGACGACAAGAACGTCTTCGGCTACTCGCGCATGCCGCAGTACTACAAGTGGACGACTACGATGGAGCATCAGCTTTTCTCCGCGTCGATCGATGCCCCCGACGTGGACCTCAAAGCCGTCGCTGCTGTCGAAGGCGGGGGTAAGAAAAAGCAGGCGGCAAAGGCCGCGGCAAAGCCCGGAGCGCGCGCCGCTTCCGGAGCGATCGTGAAATTCGACGCCGACAAACTCGACCCCTCGAACAAGCCGCTGACCGTCGAAGCCTGGGTCCTGCCCGACGGCCCCAATGGCGTGATCGCCCAACATGGCGGCGGCGTCACTGGCTACGCGCTCGCCCTCGAGGATGGCCGCCCCGGCTTCTCCATCCGCGCCGATAAAGTCACGACCACCGCGCAGGCGCAGCGCGCGCTCGACGAAGGCTGGCACCACCTCGCCGGCGTGCTCACCGAAGACAAACGCCTCATCCTCTACGTCGATGGCCAGATCGCCGCGGAGACCAAGGCTCCGAGCTTCGTCACCCGCAAACCGAATCAGGGCTTGAGCCTCGGCGGCGCCGGCGCGTCTGCAGTCAGCGACTTCGGAAAGAACGAACCCTACACCGGCCTGCTCGATCAATTCGCCCTCTTCGGCCGCGCGCTCACTCCGGCGGAAATCAATGAGCACGCGAGCGGCGCAAACTTCATCCAGCGCGGACTCGCCGCGCTGGTCGCCTGCACCTTCGACAATGGCGACGCCCGCGACGACGCCGGCGGCACCCTCCTCGGCGCGGTGAGCGGAGCCGAGACCGGCAAAGGCAAACTCGGCGCCGCGCTCTGGTTCAAGAAAGCCGGCGGCGCGTCGAGCGTCCTCGCCGGCCCCGCGCAGAAAGGCGGCGCACCCGCCGCGCCCGCTGGCAAAGCCGCCGGCAGCTTCGTCGAGCACCAGTGGACCGCCAAGAGCCCCGTCTTCGCCCGCGCCATGGCCATGGCAAAAGACACCATCTTCATCAGCGGCCCGCCGGACATGATCGACGAAGAATACGCCTTCGAGCGCATGGCGCAGAAAGACCCCGCGATCTACAAAGACCTCGCTGAGCAGGACGCCGCGCTCGACGGCAAAAAAGGCGGCAGCCTCCTCGCCGTGAACACCGCCAAAGGCGAAGTGAGCAGCGACGTGAAACTCGACAGCCCGCCCGTCTGGGACGGCCTCGCCATCGCCCAGGGCCGCCTCTACGTCGCCAGCGTGGATGGCAAGGTGACGTGCTACGGGAAGTAGCGCAGCCTTCCGAACGCGCGACGAGCGGTCGCGAATCCGCCACACGAGCCGCCCCTCATGGAAAAGATCTTCGCCGTCATCAAGCAGATGGAACACGACCGCGTCATTGGCCGCTTCGCCATCGGCGGTGCGATCGGGTCCATCTTTTGGATCGAGGCGGTGACGACCAAGGATGTCGATGTCTTCGTCGCTTTGCCCGAGAGCGGAGGAGGCACGCTGCTGATTCTCGGTCCCATCTACGAGTACCCCTTGCGCGGGGTTTTCAGCCACAGGGCCAGCACATCGTCATAGAGGGATGGGCCGTCGAATTCGTGCCGCCCGGTACGCCGCTCGTCGAGGAAGCCCTCGCCGAAGCCATCGAGCGGGATATATCGCGCGATTCGAGGCGATCCTCGCGCGTCACGAGCTGCTGGAAAAGTGGCGCGAATTTCAGCAAAGATACTGCACCGATCAGCCATGACCGACCTCGTGCACCGCATCCTCCAGGCAAAGCGCGCCCGGCGCAAAGAGCTGGCCGCGCTGCCCGTCGGCGAAAAGCTGCGGCTGCTCGAAGAAATGATCGAAGCCACGCGCTCGATCGCGCGCAGCCGGCCCCGAAAACCTGCAAAACGCGCCGTCGGAACGCAGGGCTGCCGCCTGGCTGGGACATCTGATGTGCAATGCGAAGTAACGCGGAAGGGCCACCTTCACGCGTGCGACTACTTGATCTGTCACATTGTGCATTTTGACGACCGGCGGCGGATCGGAGCAGGAAACCGGCTCACGCCCGCGCAAGCCAGTCGTCCCAACTGACCCAACCTTGGTTCGCGTAGGTTTTCTGCGGCTCGGTAGGAATGTCGCGCGGACGTGGCGGCAAGGCGGAAAGTTTGCCCGAACTGAACAGCCTCCAGTCGCTCGGTTTGGATAGGCCGAGGGAACGTGCAAAGTCCCGGGCCGCGCGAAAGTCACGAGGCGTGACATTGCGATACGGCGT
Source organism: Chthoniobacteraceae bacterium (assembly GCA_031425095.1). GTDB lineage: Bacteria > Verrucomicrobiota > Verrucomicrobiia > Chthoniobacterales > Chthoniobacteraceae > JANNXQ01. The sequence continues at coordinate 9,596 of JANPIS010000270.1, read as the reverse complement.
ATTGCCGGTGGCAAGCCAGTCGCCCCAGCTGCTCCACCCTTCGCTTTGATAGACGCTGTCCGGTGCGGTGGGAATGTTCTCGGGCCGCGGCGGCAAGCCGGGGATGCGTCCGGAGGTGTACTGCTTCCAAGCCCTTTGGCCGGAGAGTTTCAAGCTCCGCGCAAAAGCACGCGCATCCTCAAATGGAAGCCAGCGACGATTGAGTCTCGGTTCGTATCCAAGGAAATCCGGCCAGCTAACCCATTGTTCTCCATACATTTCGTGCGGTCGCGACGGGATGTTATCAGGGCGTTTGCCTTTACCCGGAAGTCTTCCGGCGCTGTAGAGCGACCAATCGTTCGGATTCTGGATGCCCAACGGGCGGATGATTTCGCGCGCTTCAACGTAGGGAAGAAAGGTCATCCCCCTTCGAGCAAAACCCTTTCTGCCTGTTCCGAAGAAGTCACCCCAACCTGTCCAGCCGCGTCCTGCATAGATCTGGTCGGGACTGCTCGGAATATCCGGCGGGCGAGGCGGCAATTCGGGCATCCGGCCTGCGCGCCAAGCCTGCCATTCGTCCTGCCTCCTTAGTCCCAGCTCCTGCACGAACGCGCGTGCAGTTTCGTAAGGAGCCCACGCAATTCTCGCGAGCTTCCCCCAGCACTGCAATTCGATCGCCTGTACGAAGCTGTCCGCTTCCACCTCCGCCGGGACGATCGCACTCATGTCGAAGTTGAGCACGCGCCCGGCGTGCCGCGACTGACCGCGTTGGATGGCGCGGAGTTCATCGATGATGCGTTCGTCTTGCGAGGCGAGCGCGCGGAGCACGGCGACGACGAAACCGAAGTCGGCGCTCTTCGCCGCATCGTCGATGGAGGTGCCTTCACGCACAACGAAGGGGAGGACGATGTAAGCCTTGCTCTTGCCCTCGGCGCGGCGCATCGCGCGACCGGCGGCTTGCACGATGTCCACGGTGCTCGCCTTCGGGTCCACAAACATCACGCAGTCGATGCCCGGCACGTCCACGCCGTCGGTGAGGCAGCGCGCATTCGTGACAAGCGAAGGCGGGCACGCCGCGAAATCGCGCAAGATGGAATCGCGCTCGGTGCTCCGCATCGTGCCGGCGATGTGGAAAGACCGCACAGCAGGCTGCTCCGGAAAGGCTTGATTGAACTCCTGCGAGAGCTGTTGGAAGTCGGCCGCTCGCCGGATGCTCGTGTGGAATGAGACCGCGCGGGTGACGCCGAATTTCTCCACCGCGCGGCGGAGTGCGATGAGGCTGGCGAAGGCATTGGCCGTGAGCGCATCGAACTCTCCCCGGCTCGGCGTGATGAAGCGGCGTTCCTCGATCAGCTTGCGGACTTCGCCTTCGCGAACGCCGATGGTGAGGATCACGTAGTCGCAGAGGATTGGTGGCTCGCTCTCGAGCGCGGCCTTGAAGGAAAGAAGATGGAACGTGGTGCCGTAGAGTTTCGGGTCATCCATCGAAACGACCTCGTCGGTGATGCCTTTGAAACGGCGCTCGGTAGCCGTCATGAAAAGGCGCCGGGCGATGGGCAGATGATCGTCGAAGAGCAAATGCGTGAAGCGGCTGCGGCGCGTGCTGACGGTCTTGTGCGCTTCGTCGAAAACGGCGAGATCGCACCGCCAGTCGAGTGCCTTCGCGGCTTGCGCGAGTGAGGGCGAGCTTTGGTAAGTCGTGAGGATGATTTCGCGTGCAGCGTTCATCTTTCGCATTTCGCCCATGATGCGCGCCGGATCGGTGACGCACGGGATGCCGAGATCGTGGACATGGGTGACGAGTTCGTCGCGCTCCGCCTTGCCCGCAGATTCGTCGCTGCACACGCAGAGCCAGTTCACCGAAAGCCCGGCGGCAAGCGCTTCGCGCAACCAAACGCTGAGCGTTTGGCCGACCAGGAACAGACTCGGCACGGCGATGATGATGCGCCGCGCATTCAATGCGCCCGCCATCCACCAAGCCGTGAGTGTTTTGCCCGAACCGCACGGGCTGATGAACTTCCCACGGGTCTCGCCAGCATCGACGAAATGCAACACTGCGGCAGCCACGGCATCGTGCTGGTCAGTGCGCGGTGTCTTTGCGAGTGGGATCTCCCGACGGCCTGCGAGTCGAGCGCGGAGTCGTGAAAAGAACTCCTCATCGAGGCTTGCCCAGAAGTCGGCCTTGCAGAAACCAACGCGGGCGTTCGCCTCCAGCAGATGCGTCACGCGATCGGTGGTCGTGCAGACGAGGCCGTATGCGAATCGCGCCGAAACGCCGAAGGTGAGCGACATGAACGTGGCGAGTTCCTTGTGCGTGAGCGAGCTGTCGCGTTCGCTGCGATACTTTGCCTGCACCGCCCAATAGTCGCCCTCAAAGGTCCGCGCCACGATGTCGATGCCGTAGTCCTTGAGGGGAATTCCCAAATGCTCGCGCACCTCGAAGGGCACCTCGGAGTGCAACCACACTTTCTCCAATTTTGTCGCGTAGAGCGGATGCAGTTCGAGCGCGAGAGCAACCAGCGACTCGAACACGTTCCCTTTGTCTTTTTCATCGAGATCCGCCATGCCCCGCTGACAGTCCGCCCAGGAACTGCAAGTGTTGAGAACGGATTCCGCGCGCATCTCCGGCGTACTTCCTTTGCTCTTCCGAGTGGTGGCAATCCTCCGGGATAGACACTTCACCCGGGTTTGGAATCGGCATACCCGTCGGCCGCCCAAAACAGGCTCGGTTTCCTTCGCCTCGGGGCAGTAATGGCTCAAGCGCCCATCGGCCATCCCGCGCGCGCCGTAGATCTACTCGCGGGCGCGACGATCTACGTCATCGAATGCAGCCCGATCATATTGCCTTCGGTGTCCGTGACGTGGGCGATGAAGCCGTACTCTCCGATGGCAAACTTCTCTTTGAAGATCGCGCCGCCCGCTTTGGGCACACGCGCCGCCTCGGTGGCGCAATCTTCACAGGAGAAATAGATCAAGGTGCCGCCGCCGCCCGAGGTGCAACCGGCCATCTTCACGAGCGCGCCGGTCGCGCCGGAGGCGGCCATGTCCATGGGAAAATTCCACATCTCCAGCGAGTCGTCGGGCGCATCGAGTTTTTCGAGTTTGCCGGCAAAGACCGTCTCATAGAACGCCTTCGCTCGGCCAATGTCCCGCACGTAGATTTCAAACCAGCCAACGGAATTAGTTTTGATCGGAAGGAAATGAAGGCCCGAGCGAAGGGGTGGGTCAACTCTGGGTGTGCGAACTTTTTTGTCGCCGAAATCGACCTGCGTAGAGTCCAGTCCTGCCTTCCCGAGCTATTCTACTGCCGTGAAAACGATCCTTTCCTCCATCGCCGCCGCCATGCTCCTGCTGGCCGGGGCTCCGGCGTGCTCCATCCCTGTCTTCCGCTACGCGCTGGATCGCTGGCCGGCGGATCGCTTCGTCCTCGAAGTCTCGCCGAAAGACGCACGCGATGAGCAAGTGGCGAAGTTCCTGCGCAATTTCACCGACAGCACACCACTGAATCTCGCCGTTGTGCGGATGAAAGAGGAGGGCGGCTCGCGGCTCACCTTTCCGCATCCCGAGCCTGGGTCGGCCGACGCCTGGTCCGGTGCGCTCGACTCCGGGATGCTCGGACAGCTCGTCGACTCGCCCGCGCGCGGAGAGATCGTCCGCCGCACTGCGGCAGGGGAATCGGCGGTGTGGGTGCTCGTCGAGTCGGGGCGCAAAGCCGACGACGACCGCGCCGCCGCGACGATCGAGAAACGCCTGCGTTATCTCGAACAAGCCGCCGCGCTCCCGCCCATCGACCCGAGCGATCCGACGAGCAAGCTGGGCCCCGGGCCGAAGCTCGGCGTGAAATTTTCCCTCGTCCGCATCCGCGCCAATCATGCTGCCGAGAGCGCCTTTGTGAAGATGCTCGCCGGGCCAAAGCCGAATGCCGCCTTGCCAGGCGGAGCTTGGTTTTCCGTCGTCTTCGGTCGCGGTCGTGCGCTCGGAGCGTGGCCCGCGGAAGGCTTCGGCGAGGAGCAAATCGACGAGGTGTGTGGCTTCCTGCTCGGCGCGTGTTCGTGTGAAGTGAAGCGGATGAATCCCGGATGGGACTTACTCCTGCGCGCGGATTGGGACGCGGAACTCGCCACTGCCGAACAGGCGCGCATCTCCGCCTCCGGCGAGCCCGACGCTCTGCCCGCTGTTTCCGTGGCGCCCGAGACCGTGACCTTCGAGCCGCGCGCCGCTGTCGCCGCGACCGCGGCGCCCGTGAACCAGCAACGCCTCACCCTCCGCCTGCTCGGCGCGAGCTTCGCCTTCGTCGCCCTCGCCTCGGTGCTGGGAAAACTTTTCAGTCCGCGATGAAGACGCAACAAGGAGCAGGGGCGCCCTCGCCCCGAGTATCATCCACGGGGCGAGGGCGCCCCTACTCCTTGTTGTTGGCCGCGCTCGTGGTCGCACTTGCCGGCTGCGATCGTTCGGGCGACCCGACAGCGAAGCAGCCTCCTCTCACCGTCTATTGCGCGGCGGGATTGAAGAATCCCGTCGAAGCCATCGCCGCCAAGTATCGCGAGGAACTCGGCGTCGAAGTGCAGCTTCAGTACGGCGGCACCGGCACCCTGCTCAGCCAGATCCGCGTGGCGCAGCGCGGGGACCTCTTCCTTTCCGCCGACGATGCCGGGATCGTCGATGCCCGGAAGTTCGACGCCATCCGCGAAGTCATTCCCGTGGTGAAACAGCGCCCGGTGATCGCGGTGCGCGCGGGCAATCCGAAGAAGATCGCGACCCTCGCCGATCTCGCGCGCGACGACGTGAAGCTCGCGCTCGCCAATCCAGAAGCCGCCGCCATCGGCCGCAGTGTGCGCACCGCGCTCGGTGAAAAATATGAGCCGCTCGCAAAGCGCGCCGTGGTGCAAAAGCCGACGGTCACCGAGATCGCCAGCGACCTCAGTCTCGGCGCAGTGGACGCGGCGATCCTGTGGGACTCGACCGTCCCGCAATTCAAGGGACTCGAAGCGATCGAAGCGCCCGAGATTTCCTCGCTCGTGGAGGATGCCAGCGTTGCTGTGCTCACCGCGTGCCAGGACTCCGTTGCCGCGCTGCGCTTCGCGCGCTACCTCGCCGCGCCGGAGAAAGGCGCGGCCATCTTTCAACAGCACGGCTTCAAGCCCGTCGGCGGCGACCAGTGGGCGGTGAAGCCGGAGATGATCCTCTATAGCGGCGGCGTGAATCGTCCCGCCGTCGAAAAACTCCTGCGCGATTTCTCCGATCGGGAAGGCGCGACTGTGACCACCGTCTTCAATGGCTGCGGCATCCTCTGCGCCTCGATGAAAGCGATGGAGGACGCGAGCAACCCGAAATTTCCCGACGCCTACTACGCCTGCGACCTCTGCTTCGTCCCGCCGGTGGCGCAGCATTTCCCCGAGACCCAGATCCTCACGGAGACCGAGATCGGCATCGTGGTGAAAAAGGGCAACCCGCGTGGCATCCGCACGCTCGCCGGGCTCGGGCAGCCCGGCCTGCGCGTCGGCCTCTGCAACACGGAGCAAAGCACCCTCGGCTACATGACGCAGGGGATGCTGCGCGACTTGAAGATCGCCGATCTGGTGCGCGCGAATGTCGTCGTGGAAGTGCCGACCGCCGACTTCCTCGTGAACCAGATGCGGGCCGGCGCGCTCGACGCAGCCGTGGTCTATCGCGTGAATGCCGCCCCGCAAGCCGAGCACCTCGACTTCCTCGTGATCGACCATCCCGGCGCGAAAGCGGTGCAGCCCTTCAGCATCCGCGCCGACTCGCCGAACCGCCAACTCGCCGGACGCCTGCTCGCGTGCATGAAATTGAATCGCGCGAGTTTTGAGAGCGCCGGCTTCTCCTGGCGCGGCGATGAACCGGTGCTGCGCAGCGACAAGATCGAAGTCCCCCCATGGCTGCGCCCGGAAGGCACCGGCCCGAACGGCACGGCGAAATGAGTGAGCGTGTGTGGCGGGGACGCCCTCGTTCGCGGATGTCCGGCGGACGCCTCGTCCGCCACCTGCGCCACTCGCCGGCCGAGGCGCCCGGCAGACATCCGCGGACGAGGCGTCCGCGCCACGCGCGATGACCCGCCGCTTCGACCCGCTCTGGCTCGTGCTCGGCGTCATCACCGGCGCGTATCTGCTTTTCCTCCTCGCGATGCTCGGGGCGACTGCGGGGTACAGCTCTCCGCACGATCTGTGGCAGGCGCTTGGAAAGCGGGAGATCCGCTACGCCATCGGGCTGAGCCTCGCCACTTGCACGATCACCGCGGTGCTCTCGCTGCTGCTGGCGGTGCCCGTCGGTTATCTGCTTTCGCGCGGAAGATTTCGCGGTCGCGAGTGGCTGGATGCGGCGCTCGATATTCCCATCGTCCTGCCGCCGATGGTCGTTGGCCTCTGCCTGCTCATCTTTTTCCAGACCTCGATCGGCCATGCCATCGAACGCGTCATCCCTTTCACCTACACCATCGCCGGCGTGGTCCTCGCGCAATGCACCATCGGCGCCGCCTTTGCCGTGCGCACGATGCGCGGGACATTCGATCACCTCTCGTCGCGACCTGAAGATGTGGCCATGACGCTGGGCTGCTCACGGGCGCGGGCCGTGTGGCTCGTGACGTTGCCGGCGGCGCGGCGCGGGATGTTTGCCGCAGCGAGCATCGCGTGGGCGCGCAGCTTGGGGGAATTTGGGCCGGTGCTCGTCTTCGCCGGCGCGACGCGGATGAAGACCGAGGTACTGCCGACGACGGTGTGGCTCGAGCTGAGCGTCGGGAATCTCGAAGCTGCCGTCGCGGTGAGTCTGCTCATGGTCGCGCTCGCCGTGGTGGTGCTCGCGAGCGTGCGGCTGATGGGCGAGCGCATATGATCCGCCTCGACGACATCGCGTGGCGCGCGGGTGCGTTTGGTTTGGAAAAAGTGAGCTTCACCGTGCCGGCGGGGCGCTACGGGGTGCTCATGGGAAAGACGGGCGGCGGAAAAACTTCGCTGCTCGAAATCATCTGCGGCCTGCGTCAGCCGGACGCTGGTCGCGTGTGGCTCGCGGAGCGGGAGGTGACGCAGCTCGCGCCCGGCGAGCGCGGCATCGGCTACGTCCCGCAGGATGGCGCACTCTTTCCGACCATGACGGTGCGCCAGCAGATCGGCTTTGCGCTGCGTCTGCGCCATCGGCCCACCGATGAAATCACGCACCGAGTCACGGAACTCGCCGCTCCGCTCGGCATCGCGCATCTGCTCGATCGCAAGCCCGACGGTCTCTCCGGCGGCGAGCGCCAGCGCGTCGCCCTCGGCCGCGCGCTCGCCGCAAAGCCGCAAGTCCTCCTTCTCGACGAGCCGCTCTCCGCGCTCGATGACGACACCCGCGAACCACTCGCCGATCTCCTCCGCAGCGTGCAGCGCGAGACCGCGGTGACCGTCCTGCACATCACCCACAATCGCAGCGAAGCCGCACGGCTGGCGGACATCCTCTTCCGCCTCGAAGATGGCCGCATCCGCGAAGCGCAGCCATGAGCGAACTCCCCGCACTCACGCCCGAGGAACGCGCCATCTACGAGTGGCAGATGTGGCTGCCCGGCTTCGGTGAAAGCGCGCAACGCAAACTGAAAGGCGCGAGCGTCCTCATCTCGCGCGTCGGCGGCATCGGCGGACTCGTCGCGGCACAGCTCGCCGTCGCCGGCATCGGCAAACTCGTGCTCGCCATGGGCGGCAACGTCCAGGCGCGCGATCTCAACCGCCAGCTCCTGCAAACGCACGACCGGCTCGGGAAGCCGCGTCTGGACAGCATCCTCAGCCGCCTGCGCGATCTGAACCCGCGCACGGAACTCATCGGCGTCGCCGAAAACATCTCCGACAAGAATGCCCGCGATCTCGTCGCGCAAGCCGATGTGGTCGTCGATGCCGCTCCGCTTTTCGAGGAACGCTACGCGCTCAACCGCGCCGCCGTTGCACTCGGCAAGCCCATGGTCGAGTGCGCGATGTTCGCCCTCGAAGCACAGCTCACCACCTTCCTCCCCGGTCACACCGGCTGCCTCGCCTGCCTGCATCCCGAAGCGCCGCCGGAGTGGCGTCGCGAATTCCCCGTGCTCGGCGCGGTCTCCGGCACCGTCGCCTGTCTCGGCGCAGTGGAAGTGGTGAAGCTCCTCACCGGCCTCGGCACGCCGCTCGCCGGCACCCTGCTCACGATGGATCTCGGCTCCATGCACTTCCGCCGGCACCGTATCCACCGGCGGAAAGATTGCCTCGTCTGCGGCAGCGCTTTGTAGCCTCTGGCTTCCTCGAACAGGAGCGGTGGAACGAGCGTCGGCCCAAACGCCGAATGGCTTTCGTGGCACGGGCCAAGCTGAAATCCACCCGACGTGTGCTACAGTGCAAGCGTCGAAGCGCGATGAGGTTTCTCCCGACTCCCCTCGACGTCATCGGCTTCACGGCCCTGGCGGTGATGATCGCTACGACCGCGGAAGCTGGGCCGCCCGCCGGATGGAAACTGGTCTTCGAGGACGAGTTTGAAGGCGGTCGCCTCGACCCGGCGAAGTGGAGCACCGAGATGGCTTTCGCCGGCACGCACGGTCCCCGTTATCACAACGAGTACTACGTCAGCTATACGGTCGATGAGGACGTTATCCTCGAAGACGGTCTGCTCCGGCTGCGCACCGATCGTCGCACCGTCGAAGGCGCGGAAGGCCCGGGTATTTTTGACTACACGCAAGGGCTCGTCTCTTCGCACGACCGCTTCGCTTTCACGCACGGCTTCATCGAAGTGCGTGCGAAATTTCCCGGAGGCAAAGGACTGTGGCCGTGTTTCTGGCTGATGCCAGAGCACCAGAGCTGGCCGCCGGAGTTTGACGTCGCCGAGTACTACGGCGGACAGCGCAAGATGCATCACGGCCTCGCCTACGGGACGATGCACGATCCCAAGTGGGACAGCACTGGCGACACCGAGACGAAATTCGAAAACGTGTGGCACACCTTCGCGCTTGAGTGGACCCCGGGACGCGCCGTCTGGCTGGTCGATGGCCGGGTGCAGAAGACGATCGTCGCGGACTACGTGCCGAACTGCGCGATGTATGTGCTGCTGAGCAACAGCGTCAGTTCCGTGCGCGGACCATCGGGACTGCCAGATGCAGAGACGGTGTTTCCGAATTTCTTCGAGATCGACTACGTGCGCATCTACCAGCCTTCGCCAGCGAACCCACCACCGACTATTCTCGTGAAGGGCGAGGCGCAGACCGAACCCATCGACCCAGCCGGGCGCGAGGAAGCAGCGCAGTAGCGCTCCGACATCTACTCTCCGAAGCGCTGGCGGATGCGCGCGAGTTGCTCGTCCACGCGACCATTCGACGTTTTTGCCGCAGGCGTGCCATCGGGTTTCGAGGCGGTCGTCCGCGTCCCGCCAGAGCCGCCGTAACTCGTCGCGCCGGCGGTGAGCGCCTGATCGTCGGCGAGTGAACGATGCGGCTGGATGCTGAGCGATTGCAGCACGCCGTGATACGCCTTCACTGCCTCCTCGGGTGAGATCGCACCTTCCACGATGCGCCGCAGCATCTCGATGAAGGCGAGCGGATGTTCCGCGTGATTGATCTTGCGACCGAAGAGCGCGACGCGCGCGCCGTGTTTCTGCGCATCGGCGATGAGCTTGAA
>JANPIS010000269.1:0-4204 GCA_031425095.1 Chthoniobacteraceae bacterium | reverse complement strand
GCCCGGCGCGGGGATCCGTCGAGCGGTATTCAGATCCTGAAGGATGCCGTGAAAGCGGCGCCGAAGGAGGCGCTGCCGAACATCTACCTCTCGCAGTTTTACGCCCGTTTTCTCAAGAAGCCCGACCTCGCCGAGAAGTACGCGAACGACGCCCTGAAACTCGAGCCGGAGAGTTTCGCGAGCTACCTTGCCCTCTACGAACTGCACGCTGGCAATGGCGACCCCACGAAGGCCGCGCAAATTCTCGAGCGCGCTGCGGGCATCGGCTCGAAGGATCCAAAATTCTGGATCCAGCTCGGCAACCTCTACCGGCGGCTGTACCTGAAGGAAGATGGCACCTGCGGACCCGAGGAGCTGAAGAAGATGAATGCCGTGCATCTGAAGGCGGCGGAGCTCGGCAAGGACGACTCGACGATCCTCACGGAGGTGGCCGACTACTTTGTGCTCTCCAAGCAGGTCAAGGACGCTATCCCCTTCTATCAGTCGGTCCTCGCGTCGCCGCAGGAATCGGGCGATCCGCAGGTCGCCAACGTCCGCGACAAACTCGCGCGCAGTTACATCATCACCGGCCAGCGCGACGAAGGCATCGCGATCCTCGAGAAGCTCGCGCGCGACAATGCGATGCGCTTCGAGACGTATGAGCTCCTCGGCAAGCTCTACCAGGAACGCAGCGAGGCCGAGCGCTCGGCGGGCGAGACGGCCAAGGCCGCCGCGTCCCTCCAGCGCGCCGTGGACAACTTCCAGCACGGCCTTCTGCTCGACTCCAGCGACGCGCAGAACCATCTCCGGCTAGTCGAACTGCTCATGGGCATGAAGCAGTGGGACAAGGCGGTGGAAGCCATGCGCGCGGCGGTCACGCGCTTCCCGGATGTGCCTTATCTGAAGTTCAGCCTCGCGATCGCGCTCAGCCAGGCGAAGCGGCACACCGAGGCGCTGGCCATGTTTGCTGAGGCTCAGGCCGACGCCGAAAATCGGCAGGAGGAGCTGCTCAATGTGAAGTTTTACTTCCAGTACGCCGCCGCCGCGGAACAGGCGGGACTCACGAATAAGGCCGCGGACCTGCTGAAGAGGTGCCTCGAGCTCGAACCGAACAGCCACGAGGCGATGAATTACCTCGGATACATGTGGGTCGATCGCGGGGAGAATCTGGAAGAAGCTGGTGCAATGATCAAACGAGCCAATGAGCTCCGGCCGGACAACGGCGCCTATCTTGACAGCCTCGGCTGGTATTACTTCAAAAAGGGCGAGCCGGAACTCGCCCTCAAGGAACTCCTCCGTGCCGCCGAGCAGATCCGCGACGAGGCTCCGGACAAGCGTGACGATCCTGTCGTGCTGGACCACATCGGCGACGCCTACGCTTCGCTCGGCAAGATGCGCGAAGCCCTGGACTATTGGAACAAGGCGATGGTCATCGGGATCGATGATCCGAAAATCGCGGGCAAGGTGAAGGAGAAGATCGAGGAGGCGAAACAGAAGCTCGCGGCGAGTGCCGTCGGCGCCAGCGAGCCAGTGGTCGCGGAGCCGGCTGCCGAGCCGGTGAAGAACTGACCGCCCCGTCGCTGCTCAGCTCGCTCTTACGTAGAGCTGCGGGTTTTCTTCGAGATCCTTCACGATCGTGCAGAGATAGACCGGCTCCGGATGCAGATCGCGGTACTTCGTGATCTCCATTCTGTTCAGCACCTTCCACCCGTAGCGCTCGAACATCTTCGTCCCGCGCCGATCCTCGAAGACGACCATCTGCCCAAACACGCGTTTCTCGCCGCGCTCGTGCAGATAGCGCAGGTAGGAATCCATGAGCGCGCGGGTGTGTGCCACACTGCGTGCATCGGCGAGCAGATTGATGTGAAAGTGGGCGGTGTTGCGCGGTGCCTGTGGCACTTCGCGCCAGGCCTGGGTGAGAATCCAGCGCACGAACTTCTTCGATGCCGCAGAGTAGTGCCGGTAACGCACGACGCCACGAAGGAAGAGCGCGACGTTATTGTACAGATTGTAGAGTTGCTGCCGCGTCGGGCGCCGCGAGCCGAGCAGGTAGCCGCGGATGTCGCCATTCACCAGCAGCACGAACGCGCTCTCCGGCTCCCAGTCCGTGTAGTAGGCGGTGAGGTAGTCGGCGAAGAGTTCGCGGTCTTCAAAGATCGGATCGATCGGGTTCCCGAGGAATCCCGTCTCGCAGCAGAGCTCACGCACCCGTGCGCGATCGGCGGGCTGCAGGTTGCGGATCTCGTAAATCTTGCCGTCGTTCATGAATCAGCGCGTGTGGAACTCTCGGACGACTTCACGATACAGGTCAAACAAGCCGTCGAACACTTGCGTCCACGAGTATCGCGCCGCGATGCCGATGTGGAGGTGTGCGGCGTCGGTTTCCTGGAATCCCGCAACCGCCGCCGCGAGTGCTTCGGGAGTGTTTGCCGCCGACCACTGCGCGAGATCGCTCTGGATGATGCGATCCATGTAGCTCCCGCGAATGCCGACCACTGGCGTGCCGCACGCCTGCGCCTCGAGGGTCACGAGCCCGAACGTTTCCTGCACGCCGGGATGCACGAAGAGATCCGCCGCACGATAAAAGCACGCGAGCTGCGTGGCCTCAGCGCAGTAGGGCACGTGCGTGACTTGGTCGGGGTGATCGGCGATCAGCGCCTGCAACTCGGGGCGCTGCGTGCCATCGCCGATGACGAGCAGATGAAACCGCCGCGGATAGCGTCGCGCCAGAATGCGGAAGGCCGCGAAGAGCGTGGCGGTATTCTTTTCGTGGGCCAGCCGGCCGACGTAGAGGAGCAGCGTGGCTTCACGCGGAACGTGGAATTCACCGCGTACATCTTCGTCCGGCTCGGCGTCGGGTCGGAACACGGTCGCGTCGATCCCGAGATCGCTGATCGCCACATTTTTCACGCCCCACTCTGCGAGCAGTGCACCCAGCGCGGGCGACGGAACGATCGTGCGGGCAAAGCGATTGTACAGCGACCGCACGTAACGCCGCGCCACATCGACGACGAACTCCGACACCGTCGCGCCGAGATACTTCTGCGTGCTCCGCAGATAGGCCTCGGGAAAGTGCGAGTGGTAGAAGCCGACGACCGGAATCCCGAGCGCCGCGCCGGAATGCACCGCCTTCCACGCCACCTGATACGGATCGCCACACTCGATGACGTCCGGCCGTTCCGATTCCAGAATGCGCTCGATGGCCTCGAGCCGCAGGAGCGCCCGGTAGCGCGAGGTCTTCGACACCAGCGGCGACGCGATCGTGAAGACGCGCGACCGCTCTCCATGCATCACCTCGTCGATTTCACCGGGGATGATCAGGACGTGTTCGTCCGCCTGCGTTCGTTCGCGCACATACCGCACCTTTTCCGAGACGTAGCGTTTTACCCCGCCGCTCACCGGCGAATAGAACTGCGTGAGGTCGCAGATCTTCACCGTTCGGTGTTCATCCCGCAGCGCCGCTCAGTGCTCGAACTGCGCGAGATACTTCTCCGCATCGAGTGCCGCCGCGCAGCCCTGGCCTGCGGCGGTGATCGCCTGGCGATAGACGTGATCCGCGACGTCGCCGGCGGCAAAAACGCCGGGCACATTGGTCTTCGTCCCTTCGCGTTGGAGCAGGTAGCCGTTCTCGTCCATATCCAGCTTGCCCTTGAAGGCAGCGGTATTCGGCGTGTGGCCGATCGCGACAAAGACGCACTTCACTTCGACTTCGCGTTCGCCGCCGTTCGTCGTGTCGCGCAACTTCACCCCGCGCATCTCGCCTTCGCCGTCCGCGAGGTATTCGACCGGCGCCGAATTCCAGAGCGGCTCGATCTTCGGATTTGCCAGTGCGCGCTCGGCCATGATCTTCGAGGCCCGCAGCGAGTCGCGCCGATGCACGAGATACACCTTCGAGGCGAAGCGCGTGAGGAACGTCGCCTCTTCGCAGGCCGAGTCCCCGCCGCCTACGACTGCCACCGGCACATTGCGGTAGAAAGCTCCGTCGCAAGTCGCGCACGACGTCAGCCCGTGGCCGACAAGCTTCTTTTCATTCGGCAGCCCGAGCCACTTCGCACTCGCGCCACTCGCGACGATCAGCGTGCGCGTCTCCTTCCACTGCCCGTCCACCTTCAGGCGCACATGATCTTCGGCTTTTTCAAAATCCTCCACCGTCTCATACGCAAAGCGCGCGCCGAACCGTTCGGCCTGCGACTTCATATTCATGATCAGCTCCGGTCCGTTGATG
>JANPIS010000268.1:0-7829 GCA_031425095.1 Chthoniobacteraceae bacterium | reverse complement strand
GGACTATAATCTCGAAGACCCGCACCAGGATGCGCGTGGTTTCCGCGCCGAGGAACTGCTCCAGGACACGGACGAAGCCGCGTATTTCGAGCTCGATAAGAATCGCGCGCTGACCTTCGCGGAGATCAAGAGCGACCTCGTATTGTCGAATGGCGCGCGCTTCTACAACGACCACGCCCACCCCGAGTACTCCACGCCGGAGTGCGGCACCCTGCGCGAGGTCGTCGCGCAGGACAAAGCCGGTGAACGCATCCTCGCCGAGTGCGCGCGCCGTCGGAATCGCCACCTTCCTCCCGGCTGCGAAGCGCGCCTGTACAAGAACAACACGGATTTCGTCGGCCACAGCTACGGGTGCCACGACAACTTCCTGATGGACCGCGACGTGCCGTGGGATCGGCTCGTGCGCGACGTTGTGCCGTTTCTCGTGACGCGCCAGATCTTTGCCGGCGCAGGCAAGATGGGCATCGAAGGGGAGGACGCCGCCGGCCAGCCCGGTGTCTATCAGCTCGCGCAACGCTCCGACTTTTTCTCCGTGCTCTGCTCGATCGACACCATGAATCGCCGGCCGATCGTGAACACGCGCGACGAGCCGCACGCGGACGCGGGAGCTTATCGGCGTTTCCACGTGATCGTCGGCGACGCGAATATGAGCCAGTGGGCCACGGCGCTGAAAATTGGAACCACCGCGCTCGTGCTCGATCTCATCGAGATGGGAAAGGCGCCGCATCTCGAGCTGGCGAATCCCGTCGAAGCGACGAAGGCCATCAGTCGCGACCAGAGTTGCTCGTGGATCGTCGAACTGCGCGATGGGAGGAAGATCTCCGCGATCGACATCCAACGCCGCTACCTCGCTGCCGCGCAGAAACATTGTGACAAGTCCGACGAGGATAACGTCTGGATCCTGCGCGAGTGGGAAAGCGTGATCGATGATCTTGCCCGTGACTACTGGCTGTGCCGCGACCGGCTCGATTGGGTCGCGAAGAAATTCCTCCTCACGACGCTGCAGGAGGCCGAGAAGCTCGACTGGACGGATCCGTGGCTGCAATCGATCGACCTCGAATACCACAACGTGGCGCTCGAAAACGGACTCTACTACGAGCTCATGCGCGAGGGACAGATGCGGCGCTTCATCAGTGAAGACGATGTGCGCAAGGCCATCTTCCAACCACCGGAAACGACCCGCGCCTTCTTCCGCGGACGCGCCGTGGCGAAGTTCAACCGTGAGATCGAGACGATCCAGTGGGACGAGATCGCTTTCGCGAGCAATGGCAGCACGTGCTCGGTAAGTCTGCCGCATCCATCGCACGATGCGGATCTCGACCGGATGAACGCGGCCATGCGTGACGCCCGCTCTTACTCAGAGCTCGTGAAGAAGCTCCGCGAAGCCGGCGTTGCCTGATCCGACCGACTCACCTAGTTCAAATCTATGGATTCACCCGCGCCAAGCCGCATTCGCTACGCCCACACGAACCTCATCGCCAACGATTGGCGGAAGATGCTCGCCTTCTACTGCGAGGTCTTTGGCTGCGTGCCGGTGAGCAGCGAGCGCGATCACCACGGGCCGCACATCGATGCGCTCACGAGCCTGCCCGGTGCGCGCATTCGCGGTCAGCACGTGCGGCTCCCGGGCCATGGCGACCTCGGTCCGACGCTCGAGATTTTCCAGTACGAGCACAACGATCCGACGCTCCCGACGTCACTGACGCGGCCGGGGTTTGCCCATCTCGCATTTGAAGTGGAAGACGTGGAAGCAAAGCGGGCTGAAGTCATCGCGCGGGGTGGACGGGATGTGGGCAAGGTGGTGACGATTGACATTCAGGGAGCCGGTCGGCTCACGCTCAACTACATGACCGATCCCGAAGGCAACATCATCGAACTGCAGCGCTGGCACTGAGCGCGCGAACGTTTCGCATCATGAAATTCCCCCGCACCGCGTCCGCTGCACTCCTCATCACCGCTCTGATCTGCGCCGATCGCCCCTGTCGTGGCGAGGAATGGCAAGTGACGCTGCACGCTGGATCGCACGATCGCGGCGGCGGCATCGTGCGCTTTTCCGCGCCGCAGAATCTGCGCGGCAACGCCGTTCTGGAGATCGGAGATGGTGCGACGGTCCCAGTGCAGATCGATGGCGGAGGCGAGGCGGCCTTCATCGTTCCCGCGCTCGCGAAAGGCGCGACGAAGAGCTTTGTGCTGAAAGCGGCGGCAGCGCCGTCGCTGTCAATCGAGGGACAAGAATCCGGCGATGCGTTGAAGTTCGCCGTGGCTGGGCGTCCGCTCTTCACCTACCAGATGGCTGCGGGTGCGGTGCCGGAGGGAGTGGACCCCATCTTCCGCCACGGTGCGCATCTGCATCCGATCTTCACCCCAGCCGGGAAGCTCGTGACGGGCAATCATCCCGAAGATCACCGCTGGCATCGTGGAATCTGGATGGCGTGGACGAAGACGGAGTACGAAGGGCGGCACCCGGATTTCTGGAATCAGGGCAAAGGGGAGGGCGCGGAGAAGGCCGGGACGAAGCTGCTCGCCGAGGTGCGATTTGAAGCACTCGACTTGAGCTGGAGCGGTCCGGTGCACGCTGGCTTCGTGAGCCGCCACCGTTTCATCGATCACAGCGGCGCGGCGTCGGAGGATGTGCTCCATGAAACGTGGGACGTTACCGCATATCGGGGCGCCGTCGGTGATCGGCCAGTGAACGTCATCGACCTCATCTCCACGCAGGTCTGCGCCAGCCCATCGCCGCTGAAGCTGCCCAAGTATCACTACGGCGGTCTGGGCGTGCGCGGGAACGCGCTCTGGAATCCGGTGGATGCGGTAAAGATGCTCACTTCCAATGGCGACGATCGACTCCAGGGCGATGCGACGAAGGGCCGCTGGGTCTATCTCGGCGGCGATGTGGACGGCGCTCCCGCCGGTGTCGCCGTGTTGATTCACCCCTCGAACTTTCGCTTTCCGCAACCGCTGCGACTGAACCCCAAAAATCCGCAACTTTGCATCGCACCATCGCAGGATGGCGACTGGCAGATCGCGCCGGGGAAATCGTACGTCTCGCGCTACCGCATCGTTGCGTTGGATGGCCCCGCGGACGCCGCTTTCCTCGACCGCTTGTGGAGCGACTACGCCGAGCCACCGATCGCGGAAGTGGCGCCGTAGCGTGCCTACGCCGCGCGGGCGTCGAGGTCGATCCGCCGCAAGCGGAGAGCGTTTAAGATCACGGTCACCGAGCTGAGGCTCATCGCGGCGCCGGCGATGATCGGGCTGAGCAGCCAGCCGAAGAAAGGATAGAGGACGCCGGCGGCGAGGGGGATTCCGAGTACGTTGTAGAGGAAGGCGAAGGTGAGATTTTGCCGGATGTTGCGCATGAGGGCGCGACTCAGCGTGATGGCGCTCAGCAGGCCACGCAGGTCGCCGCGGAGCAGCGTGATGCCGGCGCTCTCGCGAGCGACGTCGGTGCCGGTGCCCATGGCGATGCCGACATCAGCGGCGGCCAGTGCGGGTGCGTCGTTGATGCCATCGCCGGCCATGGCGACGCGCGCGCCGGACTGACGAAGCTCGCGGATGCGCTCCTGCTTTTCGCCGGGGCCGACCTCGGCGAGCACTTCGTCGATGCCGAGTTCGCGGGCGACGTGTTCGGCGGTGGCTCGATGATCGCCGGTGAGCATGACGACCTTCAGTCCGAGTTGATGCAGTGCGCGGATGGCCTCCGGAGCGGTGGACTTGATCGGATCGGCGAGGGCGAGGTATCCGGCTGCTTTGCCATCGAGCGCGACGAAGATCACGGTTTGCGCCTGAGCCTGGAGCGGGGCGGCTTCCGCGATGAGTGAGTCGATTCCGCTGACGCCGCTGTCCGTGAGATAGCGTGCTTTACCGATGAGCACGTCGCGGCCACCGACGCGTGCGCTGACGCCGCCGCCGGTCGTGGATTGGAAGTCGTCCACCTTCGAAAGAGAAAGGGTCCGTTCCCTGGCTGCGGCAACCACGGCGGCAGCCAGCGGATGTTCGCTGGCCTGCTCGACGCTGGCGGCGAGCGCGATGAGTGCGTTCTCGTTCAACTCGCCGACGCTGCGACAGGAGACGAGGCGCGGCCGGCCTTCCGTCAGCGTGCCCGTCTTGTCCACGACGACCGTGTCCACTTTCTCGAGGCGCTCGAGAGTCTCGGCGTCCTTCACGAGCACGCACCTGCGCTCCTCGCCCGACTCCGACCATGATGCTCATCGGGGTGGCGAGACCGAGCGCGCAAGGGCAGGCGATAATGAGCACGGCGACAGCATTCACGAGCGCATGGGAGAGGCGCGGTTCGGGTCCGAGGAAAAACCAGGCGGCAAAGGTAAGCGCGGCGACGGCGAGCACCGCGGGCACGAACCACGCGGCGATGCGATCGGCGAGCGCCTGAATCGGCGCGCGGCTCCGCTGCGCAGTGGCGACCATGTCCACGATGCGAGCGAGCATCGTTTCATTTCCGACCCGCTCGGCGCGCATGAGGAAGCTGCCGGTGCCGTTGAGCGTGCCGCCGGTGACGGGGTCGCCGGTGGTCTTCTCGACGGGGATCGGTTCGCCCGTGAGCATGGACTCATCGACACTCGAGCGGCCTTCGAGAACTGAACCATCGACGGGCACCTTCGCGCCGGGTCTCACGCGGAGGGTGGCGCCGGTGGCGATTGTCGCGAGCGGCACTTCCCGTTCTTCGCCGTGGGCCACCAGCCACGCCGTTGCCGGCGTGAGATCGAGTAGTGCGCGAAGCGCGCTCCCGGTGCGCGCGCGGGCGCGGAGTTCGAGCACCTGTCCGACGAGCACGAGCACGATGATCACGGCCGCTGCTTCAAAGTAGATCCCCACCGCACCGCCCATCTGCGTGGCTGCGGGAAACAGTTGCGGGGCCAGCATCGCGACCACGCTATAGGCATACGCTGCGCCGACACCGAGCGCGATGAGCGTGAACATGTTGAAACTGCCGTTGCGCAAGGAACGCGCGCCGCGCACGAAAAACGGCCATCCCGCCCAGAGCACGACCGGCGTCGTGAGGGCAAACTGCACCCAGCGCGAGACGGGCCCCATCAGCCAATGTGGCACGCCCGGAATGAGATGGCCCATCGCCAGCAGGAAGACCGGGAGCGCGAGGGCCGCGGCGACCCACATGCGCTGCGTCATCTGTCGGAGTTCGGGATCATCGACTGGCTCCGCCGTGATCGTCTTCGGCTCGAGGGCCATGCCGCACTTCGGACAGTCGCCCGGATGATCCTGCTCGACCTCCGGATGCATCGGACACGTGAAGAGCGTACGCGTCGGCGGACGCCATGCCGGGTTGCGCTCGAGCGCCATGCCGCACTTCGGACAATCACCCGGCTCGGATGACTCCACACCCGGACACATCGGGCAGAAGTATGCCGCGGATGCAGGCGGCTTCACGTCTCGTTCCCCACCGCAGCAGTCATGCTTCGGAGGCGGTGGTGGCGCTTCGTTCGGAGGCGGTGGTGGCGCTTCGTGACCACAACAGGAATGCGGAGCCTCATTGGTGGACATGACCTTACGATGGCCCAGCTAGCGGATGGGCCAAAGGAGTTTCCGGCGGGGGGCGACGCGCTTCAGCGTTGTAGAGCCTGCCTCACAACTTCTGCGCGTAGTGAATCTGCCGCCCGATCTCCACGAATCCGCATGCCGGATACAGGTGCTGGCCGATCGGATTGTGCGTCATCGTCTCGATCGCCGCATAGGCCAGCCCCTCGCGGCGAAAGTAATCGAGCGCGTATTCGATCAAGGTGCGACCGAGTCCGCGGCCGCGCAGGGCAGCATCGACGGCGAAGTTTGGGATGCGCCCGCGTCCTGCGTCGCGATCGATCTGCGTGGTGATGTAGCCGATGATCTTTCCGTCTTCCTCGGCGACGAAACAGCCGTCGGGATTTCCCGTGCAGTCCTGCTCGATGTGCCGCGCCTTGCGCCAGCGCCAGTCGTGATCCCCGAGAACGCCGAACTTCTCCTCGATCGTCTGATCCATCGCGATGCCCTCGAAGGCTTCGAGGGTGAGACGCTGGAGCGTCGGAAGGTCGGCGGGTTGGAAGGTGCGGATATGCATGGTTGGAGAGCGGCTTTCAGTTTTAGCGGAGCCAGTCGTCGCGGTGGCGGGCGACGAAGTCGTCGTCGTGAAGATGTGGATAAGCGCGGGAGACGCGGTCGATCTCTTCAAGCTGGCCGGCGCTCAAGGTCTCGTGCTCGTCGAGGCACCAGATGCCATCGAGAAGACCCTGGCGGCGGAGGACTTCGTGCAGACCGGCGATGCAGCCGCGGAAGCCATTGGCGGCGTCGAAGAAGGCGGCGTTGCAGTCGGTGACTTCGACGCCGAGACGGAGCAGGTTGGAGGTTGCAGCGGCGTTGCGGCAGCGCTCGAGGAGTTCGACCGCGCGCTGCGTCCACACCGACCAATGGCCGAGCAGCCCGCCGACGATCCGGCGCGCTTTGCCGGCGAAACGGAACGGTGTGAGGAAGTCGGCGACGATGTTGTCGTCGTTGCCGGTGTAGAGCGCGATGTCGTCGCGATCGGCGTCGATCACGGCGCGGATGACGTCCTGCGTTTGGTAGCGGTTGAATGGTGCGATCTTGATCGCGACGACATTTTCGATCTCCGCGAAGCGCCGCCAGAAAGCATAGGAGAGCACACGACCACCGACGCTGGGCTGTAGGTAGAAGCCGACGATGGGGATAATTTCCGCGACGGAGCGGCAGTGCAGGATGAGCGCGTCTTCGGTCGCTGCACGCAGCGCTCCGAGACTTAGCAGCGCGGCGTGGTAGCCGAGGCCGCGGAGCAGGTGCGCTTCTTCGACGGCCTGCGCGGTCGCGCCACAGACACCAGCGATCCGGACGAGCGGATGTGCCGCTCGGTTCATCTCCTCGGCGGCGAGTTCCAGCACGGGCTTGAACAGGCCGATCTTCGCATCGCGAATCGCGAACTGCGTGGTGTGCACGCCGACGGCCAGGCCGCCGGCTCCAGCGGCGATGTAGTAGCGCGAGAGCGCACGCTGCCGACGTTCGTCGAGCTGCCGGGAGGCGTTCAGTGCGAGCGGATGCGCCGGAATGGCGAGGCCGCGCATGAGCTGCTGGCGAAGTTCAGAACTGTCCATCGCGAACCTCGAAGTGGGTGGGTTTGCCGAGCAGGACTCCGCCGTGGCGCTGCCAGTGCGCGGTGGCCTCGATCATTTCCTCGAGAGACACCGTGGGCGGGCCAAACAACTCATACGAGCGCGCCGCATCCCAGAGCCACGCGCGGTCGCCTTCCGTGCCGGCGAGGATCGGGTCGCGGCCGAGCAATTCGCCGAAACGTTCCGCGAGCCAGCGGATCGAGACGCGTTCGAGCCCCGTGACATTCAAGGCAGTCGGGGGCGAGGCGGTGTGGGCTAGGCACTGGATGGCCCGCGCACTGGCATCGCCCTGCCAGATCACATGCGCTGCACCCATCGTGACGTCGACGGGCTCACCGCGCGAGACCTTCGACGCGACATCGCAGAGCACGCCGTAGCGGAGATCGATCGCATAGCAGAGGCGGAAGAGCAGCGCCTGCGTGCCGTTCGTGCGGGCGAAGTGGGTGAAGATACGTTCGCGGCCGACGCACGAAGCGGCGTATTCGCCAGGCGGGCCGAGCGCGTCGCTCTCGCGCGACCCGGGCCCGTCGGCAGGGACGAGCGGATACACGCACCCCGTCGAGAAGACCACGATCCGCGATGCGGCGTAACGCTCGGCGACGATCGCGGGCACGATCGTGTTCATCACCCAGGTCAGCTCCGGCGCGTCGCTCGTGCCGAATTTTTGCCCGGCCATGAAGATGACATTCGGCGCGTCCGGCA
>JANPIS010000267.1:0-13693 GCA_031425095.1 Chthoniobacteraceae bacterium | reverse complement strand
GATCGATCCCGCGCTCGTGAAAAGCCGGTAGCCGAAGGCCACGTCCGGATGATTCGACTGGCAGGCCTCCACCCGCACCTTGCCGATGGTTGCGCGGCGCTCCCGGAGTTCCTCGATCTCGATGTTCCCGGGGAGTTGCTTGAGCGCGATGGGGAAATACGGGCTCTCCATCTGTCCGGCGAGCATCGCCGCCAGGCTGGCCCGCGCGCCTTCGACGCCGAGGATCCTGAGGCGGTTCTTCGGGTTGTAGGCGGGGAGGAAAAAGGGGAAACCCTGAATGTGATCCCAGTGCGTGTGGGTGATGAGCAAAGTGGCGGAGAGCGAGCCGCCATTCAGCTTTCTCCCGAGATCCAAACCCAGCGCGCGAATCCCCGAACCCGCGTCGAGAATGATCGTCTCTCCGTCGGCCTGCACTTCGACGCAGGAGGTGTTGCCACCATAGGTGACCGTGTCCGGTCCGGGAGCCGGGATGGACCCACGCACTCCCCAAAACTTAACTCGTGTGGACAAGCTCTGAGAGTGGTCTGGCTCGCGATTTCGCGCAAGTCCGCCATTCAAAACCAGCCCGGGCACGTGCCGCAAAAGGACCTGCCGGAGGAGGTCAAAGCCGAGCGGCTTCAGGACGTAATCATCCGCCCCGGCCTCTTCCGCCGAACGCCGGTCCGGCGCATAGTCGCGACCGCTGACCATCACAAACTTCGCGTCCCGGGTCTCAGGACGAGCACGGAGCGTCGAGCAAACGTGAAGTCCATTGCCGTGCGGCATCACGAGGTCGCACAGGATCAGATCCGGCCGATGCTCGATGGCGGCGGCGATCCCACTTTCGCCGTCGGTCGCCTGCAGGACGACCACGTCGGAATGCCGGAGCAACTCGGCCGTGGGCAATCGGCAGCACTCGTCGTCGTCTATGAGCAGTATTTTCTTCAAATGACAGGGAAAGCCTTCAAAGCGCAGAAGAGGAACAGAAGCCGTGCCTTCTACTTGAAGAATCCTCTGGAGAGCCGCGCAGGGCAGCAAAACTTTCTTTGAGAATATAATTGCCATAATTACGGCTCTTGTTATAAATCGCACTCGCTTGAGCCGACCTTTCATGACTTCCCACCTCTTCCGAGCACTCCGTCGCAATCTTCTCCTCCCCCTCCTTGGCCTCTTCGCTTTTGCTCTCCCGTCCACTTCGTCCGCGGGTTCACTCTACGTCTCCTACGTCGGCGGTCTGATCGGCCGCTTCGACTCTGTCACCGGCGCCAATCTCGGCATTTTCGCGTCCGGCTTGCATAGCCCACGCGGTCTCGCCTTCGACGCTGCTGGCAATCTCTACGTGGCCAATGTCAACAGCGCCACGATCAACAAGATCACCCCGGACGGCACCGTCTCGGTCTTCGCCAGCGGCGGCGGCCTCGACTTTCCCTACGCCCTCGCCGTGGACGTGAGCGGCAGCCTCTACGCCTCGAATCTGGGCAACGGCACGATTAGTCGCATTGCACCCGACGGCTCCGTGAGCCTCTTCGCCAGCGGCCTCAATCGGCCCCACGGCCTCACCTTCGGGCCGGGAGGCGACCTCTTCGCGTCGAATTTTGAAGACGCCACGGTGCTCCGCATCGACGCCACCGGCACGACAAGCCTTTTTGCCAGCGGCCAGGGAATGAGCAATCCCGTCGGGATCGTCAGTGTCGGAGGCGCTTTGTTCGTGGCGAATTCGCGAAATAACACGATCAGCCTGCTCGATGCCGACGGCGACGTCAGCCTCTTCGCGACCGCTGGCGGCCTCAGCTTTCCGGTCGGACTCACCGCCGACTCCGCGGGCAATCTCTACGCCGCGAATTTCGGCGGCTATAACATCAGCCGGATCACTCCCGATGGTTCGGTCAGCTTCTTTGTGAATACGGATGGAGGTCCGGCAGCCATGGCGTTCGCCCCCAGTCTGAACATCCCCCCAGTGCAGGTTCCCGAGCCCGGGAGTGCGGTCCTCGCGGTGATCGGTGGGCTCGCCTGCACTGTCTTATTCCGCCCCCGGCGGCGGTAACGCCGTCCGGCGGACTGTCGCCGAGTTCCGGCGGCAACCTCGGGCAGCGCGCAGTGCACAGCTTCGGTCGTTGGCTCCCCCAGCGGCGGCCGATTCACAGCACTGCGCGCACGACCCCGGGGCTACGCCGCCCAGGTCCGGCGGCGGAGCCAGATATCGAGTGGAAAAAGCACGAGCGCGGCGATGAGGAAGTAGTCGGCCAGTTCGCGACGGCTCCGCGAACCCTGCTCCGGCCGTGTATAGATCGCCGCCGGAGCCGGCGAAAATGTCCCGCGGTCCATGGCTGCAAGACGGCGCAGCAAGGGCTCGTCGGAATCCGTGCGCAGGAACTCACGCGGGTAGCTGCGCGTGTGGCCGAAGGCGTAGCCGCCATCCGGGAGATCGGGCGAACTCACATTGAAGAGCACCGTGCCTTCCGGCGGGAGCGTGAACGCTGCGCTGTAGCTGCCGGGTCCGTCCTGCGCGGCGTCCACGGTCTGCGTCGCACCGTCCGGCGCGCGCATCGTCACGGTCACCGGCAGTTCGTTGCGGAATGCACCGTCCGGCCGGATCGCATCGATCGCGATCTCAAGTCGGTCGCCCGACTCCTGAGTATTCACCTGAAAGCTCGCCCGCTCGCTCTTCCGCATCAGGCCGCGCACGACCTGCGTCCAGAATTTCCCGAAGCCCGGCCACTGCAGCCACTCCGCTGCCCAGCGCGCCTTCGCGTCGCTGGTGAAAGCGGCGGATTGCCCGAGCCCGTAGCGCCACGTCGCGAGCAGCGGTTCACCGCGTTCGGTGGCGAGAAGGATCTCGGCGGTCGGTTTCGGTTTCGTCGCATTGTAGCCGAGGAGCAGCGGCGCCTGCGTCCAGTCGAAGCCTGCCGTGATCGGACTCGGCTTCACCGCCACCGCCAGCGAAGGCTCTTCGACGAGGCTCGATTGCGCGACCTTCATCGTCTCCGTGCTGAAGATCTGCGGGAGTGTCGTGGCGTCGCTCGTGAGGTAAAAGCGGCCATTGCCCCGCTCGGCGAGCGCGCGGAGAAACGCCGTGTCCTTGTCCTGCTCCGCACCGAGCGCGACGACGGAAGTCGTGATCTTCGACGCCAGCATCGCCGCCGCGAGGTCGAGTGAGTTTCCACCCGTCCGTGTCCCGTCGCTCATTTCGCCTGCGGCTTTCTCCTCGGCATCCGCGGCATCGGAGAAAAGCAGCACGTGCTTGATGCGCGCGGAGACATCGCGCAGCCGCTGGAAGGCATCGGCCAGCGACGTGTACACATAGATGCCGCCGCCACCCGCCGTCACCGCGAGGATCTTCTGCTCCACCGCCGCCTTGGCGGAAACCGGCTGAATCGGCGTCACCACATGCACCCGCGTGTCCACGGCCGTGACCCCGAACTGATCGCGCGGCTGCAACACATTCAGCGCAAAGACCGCACCCTGATTCGCGAGCGACATCTTCGTCTGACCGCCAGCCTGTGCGGTCATCGAACCCGAGCGATCGAGCACGATAAGCATCGCCACGCTCGGCGTGTCCTGCCGGTCCTCATGCTCCATGCGCACCGGCAGCATCTGCTCGATCGGCGTGCGGTAGTAGCCGCCGACGCCGTAACTGTTCTCTCCGCCGATGAGCACGAAGCCGCCGCCGAAATCCTGGACCCAGCGCCGATACAGATCCATCTGGTCGCGCCCGAGATTCAGCGCCGAGACATCGCTGAGGAGGAAAAGATCGAACTGCTGCAGATCCTCAATCGTCTTCGGCAGACCGCTCGCGGCACGCGTCTCGACGGTGATCTTCTCGCCGCGCAACGCCGTGGCCAGGGGACGCGTCCGCGCTTCGTCGGCCTCGATCAGCAGCACCCGCGGCTGCCCGCGCAGACTGGCCGTGGCTTGCGCGCGATTGTTCTCCGCGGAGGTATCGCGCACCGGCACGACTTCGACTTCGTAGGCGATGAAGCTGCCATCCGCGGTGAGATTCGGGGCGCGGAAGTCATTCACTCCGGGTTTCAACGCGAGCTCGCGCGTCTCGAGCAGAAATTGATTCTGGTAGAGCTTCACCTTCGCCTGCGTCTCGACGTTGCTGCGAATGCGCGCGGTGAGATCGAAGGGCTCGCCCTGCTTCAACCGCCGCGGCACTTCCACGCGTTCGACGAGCACTTCAGGGCTGGACTCATTGCGCAGCGGAACCACCGAGAGCTCCACCCCGGCTTCCGTGAGCCGACTCGCCGCCTCCACCGCGCGACCGCCGGTGTCGTTGCCATCGGTGAGCAGCACGAGGCGCTTCACCCCATTCGTCGGGAAAACCGCGGTCGCAAAATCAATGGCCCGGCCGAGATCCGAGGCCTTGCGATCCGCCAGCGCGGGCCACTGCTCCGCGACCTTGAGGCTCAGCGCCGGTGGCTGCCACAGCTCCACCGCACCGGAAAAACCAATGACGCCCGTGGTGTCGCCCGAGCCTGCAGACTTGATGCTCTCGACGACAAAGTCGCGCGCCGCCTGCCGCGCCGGCTCGCTAATACTCGCCGAATTATCGATCGCGAAGAGCACCGCCAGATCGCGCGAAGGCAGCAGCCACCGCAGTCCCGCCAGCGCGAGCACGATGAGCAGCAGGATGATCGCCCGCAGCGTGAGACATACGGCACGCTGCAGCGCCGTGAGATCAGCGAGCGAGCGCCGCATCATCCACACGAGCAGCGGGACGACGATCGCCAGCGCCAGGAAGTGTGGGCGTGCGAGTTCGATCATGAGCGGCGCCGCGTCATTCCGTCCGCCTCCGGTGAAAGAGCCACCACTCGGACGTGAAGAGAGCGAACGCCGCCAGCGCGAGATACACCCAAGGCGGCCAGCCACCCAACGCGGCCAGTGAGACGGCCGGCAACGCAGGCGCCGTCGTGGCGCTCGCCGCGCTCTGCCGGAGGTCCGATTCCACATCGCTGAACGTATTCACCGCAAGCCAGCGCGCACCCGCATCCGATCGGTGCAGGTAGAATCCACTGCGCAGCGGCACAAAAAAATCGTGCGCAAATTGCTTCGGGTCCGGCTTCAACTCCCGCACGAATTTCGTCTGCGGTTCCGTCCACAGAGTCTCGCCCGCAGCCAGCGGAATCGTCTCGCCCGCAAGAAACGGACGCGGCGCCGCCAGCCCCTCGCCCGCGAGCCACTGTACGAGATTTGAGACCAGCAGCGGGAAGGCGATGCGCAGCGGGAGATCCGATTCCGCGACATCAAAGCCGAGCGCGGCGATGCGCTTTCCGCCGCGCTCGCCCACGATGAGCAGCGGATTTTCAAAAGAACGAATCGGTGCGCTCCAGCGGGCGCCGTCCGCGCTCGGCGGCACCGCCATCGCCGCGGACCGCACCACCGTGACATTCTGCAGATTGACGAGGCGCAGCACCGGATGCTCCTCCTCGAGATCAGTCAGCAGCGGCTGCTCGATCGCCGCGCCGCCGGTATTGAACGGCGTCTGGCCGAGGAACAAGGCATTCCCCGGCGCAGCGGCCACGTCGAATTCGGCTGGCAGACTCTTATCGAAAATCACGACCTCGAACTTCGCCGCGAACTCCTTCCGATACGCATTCGGCGCCACGAGCTCGAAGGTCACGCCTTGGTCAGCACCGAGCAGCTTCTCGAGGAAGAAGTTCCCCGCGCTCACGAGCAGGACCCGCCGGATCGGCGGCGCCGGCAGGACGGCGTAGGCGACGTTGTCGGACGCGAGCGCATCCGGCACATCCAGCCGCGCCGTGAGCCAGCCGCGTGCACTCGCGCCAGCGCGCGGGACACTGGGAAACACCTCCAGCCGCTTCGCACCCGCTGCGAGCTGGAAGGGCTTCACGTCGAGCAACCGCCCATCGAAGGAAATCTCCACATTGCCCTTGGCCGGCGCGGTCCCGAAGTTCCGCAGCTCGAGCAGCACCTCGCTCGTCTGCGGGCTCGTGAGCAGCGGTCGCGCGGCGAGCCGCGTGATCGCGACATTCTCCTGCGCTGCGCCCACGGCCACATAGTGGACATCCCCCTCCCCCGCATTCTCCGGTGCTCGGTCCGTGAAGATGACGATCTGCTTTTCCCCCACGCGCGAAGCGAGCAGATCGCGCCCGAGCTGGACGGTGGCCGACAGATCACCGCTCGCATCCGTCGGCAAAACCCGCGTGAGCGCGTCACGCAAAGTGCGTTCGTCATCAGTGAAGCCCACCGCCACCCGCGCCGCGGAATCGAGCGTGAGCAGTGCCATCTGCCGGCGCGAATCCGCCTGTCGCGCGTAACTCTCGGCGCGCTGCCGCGCATTTTCGAATCGCGTCACCCCGCCCTCCGCCGCCTGCATCCGGGCGCGCGCATCGACGATCAGCACCGTGGAGGCCCCTTCCCGCACGAGCCGATCCCACGTCGGCCTGGCCAGTGCCCCGAGCAGGAGCGCAAAGATCAGCAGATGCAGGAGCAGCGAAAAAAGTTGCCGCAGTTTTTGGAAGAAAGCGCGCCGCCGATTCTCCTGCAGCACGCGCTGCCAGAACATGAGCGTCGAGACCAGCAGCGGACGCCGCTTCAGCTTGAGCAGATAGAGCAGGACGATCACCGGCGCGAGCGCGGCGAAGCCGATGGCCCAAGTGTTGATGAAAGTCATGGGGAGACTGACCAATGTCCAACGTCCAATGACCAAACCATGGCGCAGTCAGCGCGTTCGCTCAGCGATCGACACATTGGACATTCGTCATTGGTCATTGGTCATTTCAGAATCATCCCATCCCTCAGCACCCGGAGCACGAGGTCTTCAAATGGCACCGCGGTGGACGCCTGGGCGTAAGCAATGCCGCGCCGCAGACAGAAAGCCGCCAGCGCGGCGAGGTAGCGCTCCACCTCCGTGCGGTAGCTCGCGAGCACGGCGGGCGTGGCGGTGACTTCGAGCGGCGCGCCCGTCTCGCAGTCGAGCAACCGCAAGTCGCCGCTCGCTTCGGGGTCCAATTCCGCCGGATCGAGAACCTGGATGACATGCGTGTCGAAACGGTTGAAGCGTAGCATCCCGAGCGCTTCCTCGTAACCAGCGGGATCGAGAAAATCGCTGAGCACGAAGACCAGCCCGCGCCGCTTCAGCCGCTGCGTGAAAGTCCGCGCCGAGGGCAGCAACCCGGTCGCGCCCTCCGGCTCCGGCGGGCGGCGGAGAAACTCGAGCACGCTGTGAAACTGGCTCTTCCCGCGCACCAAGCCGAGGTCTGCTCCGAGCGACTCGGAGAACCAGAGCACGTTCACGCGATCGAGATTTGTCAGCGCGATGTAGCCGAGCGATGCCGCAATGCGACGCGCTTGATCAAACTTGCTGATCCGATCCGCGCCGGGCGTCCAGCGCATCGACGCGCTCGCATCGATCAGGAAGTGGATGTCGAGATCCTGCTCCTGCTCGAAGAGCTTGATGAAGAGCCGGTCGAGGCGGCCGTAGATATTCCAGTCGATCGATCGGAGATCGTCGCCGAACGAGTAGTTCCGGTAGTCGGCGAATTCGAGGCTCGAGCCCGTCTCGCGCGAGCGCCGCTCGGCGCGATGCTCACCGCGGAAGAGCTTTTTCGAGAGCAGAAAGAGCTGCTCCAGCTTGGCCAGAAAGGCGGAGTCGAAAAGAAGCGGAGCAGCGGTATGCAAGACGGCGCTGAGCTTCGGTGGATTCCGCGCGGAGCGCAATCCCGCCGGAGTGCCGGCTACACCGCGGCGAGCGCCTCGACTTCCTCCACCGCTTCGCGCCAGACCGCCAGCCGATCGATGAGCCCGATCCGGACGAGATACTCCATATCCACTTCCGTCGGCTGGGTGAGGAGCGCGGAATCGCTCAACTCATCCTGCAGGCATGTCGCCACATGCGCGGCGGTCAGCGGCGAGAAACAGTCCAGCGAGGTGCGACACGGATCGTGGTGCAACGCGATGGCTTCGATCACCGAGATGGGCAGGCCCCATCGACTGAGGAGAAACGCGCCCACTTCCGCATGCGACGCTCCGAAAATCTCAGTCTCGGCCTCGACCAAAGACCCGCCCCGTTTGAGCGCGAGCGCCACGGCGCTCTGGTAGCGATCGGGGTCTCCGGAAGCGAGGATCACCTTCCCGACATCGTGCAACATGCAGGCCAGTTGTGCTTCTTCGGTCGTCGCCTTGTCGGCGCGCTCGGCGCGGCAAAGCTTCAGCGCGATGTGGCCCGCCGCGAGGCTGCGACTCCACAGTCGCGAGAGCGGGAAACTCTTCATCCGCACCTGATCGAAGCACGAGAAGACGTGGACTGAGAGCACCAGCGCGCGCACTTTTTTCAAGCCGAGGATCTGCACCGCCTCCACCGGATTGGAGATGCGGCGCGCGATGCCAAAGAAGGCGGAGTTCACCAACTGCAGGACCTTCACCACCATCGCAGGATCCTGTGCGATGATCTCGCCGACCTCCGTGACCGACGCATCCGGCGAGTCCATCGCACGGAGGACGTTGAAGTAGAGCGACGGCAGGCTCGGCACGGTGTAGTCCGCAGAGAGCAGGCTCTCGATCTTCCGATCGAGGGAAGCATCGTGCATCGAGCAGACGCGCCAGAGCGTGGAGCGGAGGAGATTGAGGTCGATCGGCGTGGGGATGAACTGGTGCCGACCCCAGAGCGCTTTGGAGACCTCCTCCTGGTCGCACAACTCCGACACGACGATTCGCGCGATGCCCGGATGACCTTTTGCGATTTCGGAAAAAAGGGCGTTCCCCGCCACGTTGGCCATCCGCCACTTCGCGACCACAACATCGCACGGCTGAGCGCTCAGGAGTTCCACCGCATCCGCAACACCCTGCGCAAAGTGGAGGTCCCACGCCGCATTGTCGGTCGCCAAGAGCAGCCGGTAGAGTTCCAGGAACTCGGGGTCGTCATCGACGAAGAGGATTCGTTTTTTCATGCGCGCGGGGTGGTCGTCTGCCTCGGAGGCCAGCTTCATCCCCCACTCCGGTAGCGCGCCGGATGCCAACTCCCCGGGCGTTTACGCCCACGATCCTCTTCCGGCTTCCGGACTCAGGCGATTGCCTGCTGGTAAGCTGGCGCGAGATCGCCGGGCGCGGAGATGCTCACCTTCAAGTCGCGGATCAAGCCATCCTCCAGCGAGTACACCCAGCCATGCACGGTGACGTCCTGCCCGCGGTCCCAGGCATCCTGCAGCACGGTGGTCTGGCTCACATTCACGACCTGCTCGATGACGTTCAGCTCGCAGAGGCGGTCCGCCCGCTCGGCCTCCGCGACCGCCTCGATCGCCACGGCGTGTTTCTGGCGCACGTCCTGGATGTGGCGCAGCCAGTTGTCGATCAGCCCGAAGCGCCGGTTGAGTAGCGCGGCCTTCACCCCGGCGCACCCGTAGTGTCCGACCACCACGACGTGCTTCACCTTCAGGATATCCACCGCAAACTGCATCACCGAGAGGCAGTTCAGGTCGGTATGCACGACGACGTTCGCGATGTTCCGATGCACGAAGATTTCGCCGGGGAGCAAACCGGTGATCTGGTTTGCCGGGACGCGGCTGTCGGAGCAGCCGATCCAGAGGTATTCGGGGGATTGCTGCGTCGCGAGCGTCTTGAAGAACTCCGGCTCGCGGGCGCGAATCGCCTCGGACCAGAGGCGGTTGTTCTGAATGAGATGATCGAGGCCGCGCATCGGCCTGAGGTAACTACGCGACGGCGCGCCGAATGGGAATGGCGTTGTGCATTGCGCGAGTTGCCACGGCGGGGAGACGACGATAAACAGCGCGGCGACCATGCCGCTCCACGAAGCCATCACCGCCAATCTCCTGACCCCGGCGGTGCTCTTCTTCGTGCTCGGCGTGCTCGCCGCGGTGTTGAAGACAGATCTCAAACTGCCCGAGCCGCTCTACGTCACACTCACGGTGTACTTGCTGGTCGCGATCGGCTTCAAAGGTGGTGTCTCGATCTCGGAGGCGGGCCTCGCGAAGGTCTGGCTGCCGGCGCTCGCGGCGATCCTGCTCGGCACGGTCATTCCACTCTGGTGTTACCCCATCCTGCGGCTCGGCAAGCTCTCCGCCGTGGACGCCGCGTCCGTCGCCGCGCACTACGGCTCGGTCAGCGCGGTCACCTTCATCGCCGCTACGAATTACCTCAGCCAGATCGGTGAGCCGGCGGAAAATTACGCCGCCGCTTTCCTCGCGGTGATGGAGTCTCCGGCGATCATCCTTGGCGTGCTGCTCGGAAAGATGGCGCTGCGGAGTGACGGGCGCGGAGGTTCGCTCGGCGAGACGATCCGCGGCGCGCTGCACGAGGCGCTGCTCGGACGCAGCGTCTTTCTCCTGCTCGGCGCGCTCCTCGCCGGCTACCTCAGCGGCAAACGCGGCTACGACGCCACGGCCGGATTTTTCGTCACCCCATTCCAAGGCGTGCTCACGCTCTTCCTGCTCGAGATGGGCACGGTGGCGGGACGGCGTCTTGGCGATCTGAAGAAAGCGGGCGCCTTCCTGCTCGGCTTCGGCCTCCTCATGCCGCTGCTGCATGGGTTCCTCGGAGCGGGTGTCGGGATTTTCGCGGGCCTGAGTGCGGGCGGAGCGGCACTGCTCGGTGCGCTCGCCGCCAGCGCCAGCTACATCGCCGCGCCGGCCGCGATGCGCCTTTCCCTGCCCGAGGCGAACCCGACGCTCTCGCTCACCGCCGCGCTCGCGATCACTTTCCCCTTCAACGTCACCATCGGAATTCCGCTTTACCTCCAGATGGCCCGCTGGTGGATGGGAGGCACGCCATGACCCTGCATCCGATGAAACTCGTCACCATCGTGGTCGAAGCCTTCGCCCGCGAACCGATCGTGCGCCTGCTCGCCGAAGTGGGCGCCCACGGCTACACGCTCATCCACGTGGAAGGCTCCGGCTCGAAAGGGGATCGCATCGCCGATCTGCCGGAGTCCGCGAACATCAAGTTCAAGGTGATCGTCGCGCCCGAAACCTCGGAGCGGCTGCTCACGAGGCTGCATGCCGACTTTTTTCCGCGCTACGCAATGGTCGCCTACGAGAGCGACATCCGCGTGTTGCGCCCGGAGAAATTTTGAAGGTGGATGGCGCGCTCCGAGCGCCATGGCAAAACGCTTGCCGCAGGCCACACTTCGTGGAAGTGGCGCATTCGCGCGTGGCGGACCAAGGCGCTCGGAGCGCGCCATCCACCAGTCCGCCTCCCTTGATCGCATGGCCGTTTGCCAGTAGAAGGCACGCCCCGCCGATGCCCAAAGTCTTCCTCAAAACCTACGGCTGCCAGATGAACGAGCGCGACTCCGAGCAGGTCGCGCGCGATCTCCTCGCCCGCGGTTACGAACTCACGGCGCGCGAAACGGAGGCCGACGTGGTGCTGCTGAATACCTGCTCGGTGCGCGACATGGCCGAGCAGAAGGCGATTGGGAAAATGGGGCTGCTCGGCCGACTGCGCGCGGGCAAGCCCGAGATGGTCTTCGGCTTTCTCGGCTGCATGGCGCAATCGCGTGGCGCGGAACTCGTCCACGACATCGGCCACGTCGATCTCGTCGTCGGCACGCAGAAATTTCACAAGGTCGCCGACTACGTGGACGAACTCGTCCAGCGCAAGCAGGCGATCCGCGAGCGGCTCATGGACGACGTGCGCACCTCGATCGTCGATGTGGAAGCGGAGGCTGGCTCGCAGGAGACGATCCGCGAACATGTGCTGAAAGAGCGCCAGGCCACGGCCTTCGTCTCCATCATGCAGGGCTGCAATATGCACTGCACCTTTTGCATCGTGCCCTCCACCCGCGGAGCCGAGCGCAGCCGCGGCATCGCGGAGATCGTCGCCGAAGTGCGCGGCCTCGTGGAGCGCGGGGTGAAGGAAGTCACGCTGCTTGGGCAGATCGTGAATCTTTACGGACGGCACGAGTTTGAGAAACGCGACGGGCTGAGCCCCTTCGTCCAGCTCCTCGAAGCCGTCCACGGCATCCCAGGACTCGCGCGGCTGCGCTTCACCTCGCCGCATCCCATCGGCTTTCGCCAGGACTTGATCGACGCGTTCACGCGCCTGCCGAAGCTCATGCCGCACGTGCATCTCCCGATGCAAAGCGGCAGCGATCGCATCCTGAAAGCAATGCACCGCACCTACACCGCGGAGAAATATTTCGACCTCACCCAGCGCATCCGCGCCACCCGGCCCGACATCGCGCTGACCACCGACGTGATCGTTGGCTTCCCCGGCGAGACCGACGCCGACTACGCCGCCACGCGCGAACTCGTGGAGCGCATCGGCTTCGATAACGCCTTCATCTTCCGCTACTCCAAACGCCGCGACACGCCCGCCGCGGAGCTCGCCGATCAAGTCCCCGAGTCCGTGAAAGAGGAGCGCAACCAGGACCTCCTGCGTATGATCGACGCCTCCGCGATCGCCAGCGGCGATGCCCTCATCGGGAAGCGCGTGGAGATCCTCTGCGAAGGCCCGAGCAAGACGAACGCCGAGCGCCTCATGGGCCGCAGCCCCGGGAACAAGATCGTCATTTTCGAAGGCAGCGAACGCCACGTCGGCGAAGTCTTCGACGTACAGATCGAGCGCAGCAGCGGCTTCTCCCTCTACGGCACCCCCGCCGTGCTGTAGGCCGCCGTGACGCAAGGAGCCGGGGCGCCCCCGCCCCCGAGGATTCTGCGACTCGGGGCGAGGGCGCCCCTCCTCCTTGCTTGCCGCCGCCGCACGAACGGGGATAACCATCACGGCAGTCGCGGATGCACTCCTCCCCTTTTTCCCTGCGCACGCTGCTTCTCACGTTGCTGGCTGGAGCGCTCGGCTTGGCCGCGGGCTCGTGGCGGCACGGGCGGCTGGAGAATGCCGTGCCCATGATTGCGAGCGAGACCGCTCCAGCGCGATCACCCGAACTCCCGCCGCCACCGGCCACCGCTAACACCGCGGACGCGACCAATCCGGAAGCAAAGCCTCTTCGTGAGCGATTGAAGGAGCTCGCGCGTGGGCGCAATCCACTCGCCACAGCGGCGGAAACACAAACGCTCTTCTCCACGCTCACGGCGGAGGATTTCCGTGCGCTGGCAACGGCGCCGAAGGAGTTTCCGTTTCCGAACTCCACGCCTGGCGACGGCGCACTCTACAGCCGCGCCTATATGGATGCGCTCGTACGCCGCTGGCTGGAGGTCGATCCCGAAGGTGGCGCCGCGGCGATGCGCGCGCTCGACGGGGCGTTGGTGATCAAGAACGACGGCAAGAGCCGCTCGTTATGGTCGGGACATGGACAGCTCACGGAGGCGCTGGCGCGGTTTCGTCCGAAGCCGCCCGGTGCCATCGCCGAAGAGTTTGCAGCGGGTACGCGGCAGTGGAGAGACAATCCGACTGAAGCGCAGGCGGCGTTCGAAGAACTTGCGCGCACCGATCTCGCCCGCGCCAATACCCTGGCGGACGGCATCCAGGACATCACCGGGCGGCTTATGGCGCACAGCGCGATCGGCAAAAGCAGTCTTCGCGCGACGGACTCGGTCGAAGTAGCGCGGGTGGCGCGCAATTCGGATACCGTGTCCCGCGCCTTTGCCGCCGCGGCGGAGCAGGGACCGGAAAAGCTGCGCGCCGCCCTCGAGGCGAACGGCTTTCGGAGCATCGATACCACGGCGCTCGTCGCCGAGGGAGTGATGCGCGATCCCGATGCCGCATGGGACACGATCCCCGGCGAGTTCGCCGGCAAGCCCAGCCGATCCTATTCCGCAGGCTCGCAAACGGACGCGCA
>JANPIS010000266.1:0-3284 GCA_031425095.1 Chthoniobacteraceae bacterium | reverse complement strand
TCGCCGTAGCCGAGATCGTCGGCGAGGATGACGATGATATTCGGTGGTGTCGCTGCGTTGCCCTGGATGGCGACCACGACGGCGAAAAGAGCGAGCAGGCAGGGGAGAAAAGAGTTCACGACTTTTGTTTTCATCGCGAATCGGTCGATGAAGCGAGCCCTGATCGCTTTGCGGGCGGGCAGAAGCGCGGGACTTGCGCGGTGCGCCGACCGCCGCGAGTATGCGCGCCCTTTTCCAATGCTCACCGTATCTCAAGTCACCAAAGCCTTCGGCGGGCGCACGCTGTTTGAGGACGCCTCGCTGCAGGTGAATCGTGGCGATCGCATCGGACTCGTCGGGCCGAATGGCGCGGGAAAATCGACACTCTTCTCGCTCATCCTAGGCGAAGCCTCACCGGACGAAGGCCGCGTGGCGCTCGAACGCACGGCGACGATTGGCTTCCTCCCGCAGGAGAGCGCGCCCTCGGGTGACGAGACGGTGCTGGAACTGGCGTGCGCCATTTCGCCGGAACTCGCCCAAGCGCAGCGGACTTTGAAGACAACGCCGGACGACGCCCCGGAGCATCACGAAGCGCTGGCCACTTTCGACGAGCACGGCGGCTGGCAGCTCGAGCCGAAGGCAAAGCGCATCCTGGCCGGGCTGGCCTTCCGCGAATCGGATTTCAATCGCGAGGCGCGGACGATGTCCGGCGGCTGGGTGATGCGCGCGCACCTCGCGCGGCTGCTCGTCATGGAGCCCGCGCTGCTGCTGCTCGACGAACCGACAAACCATCTCGATCTCGAATCGCTCGTCTGGTTCCAAAATTACCTCCGCGATTATCCCGGCGCGATCCTCATGATCTCGCATGACCGCGAGTTCCTGAATCAGCTCGTCGGCTCGATCGTCGAGATCGCGCACCGCCGGCTGAATCGCTATCGCGGAAACTGGGACAAGTACGTGATCGAAAAGGCCGCGCGGGAAGAGCAGCAACTCTCGGCGTACAAAAATCAGCAGAAGGAGATCGCGGCCTTGCAGGAGTTCGCCGATCGCTTTCGGGCCAAGGCCAGCAAAGCTTCGCAGGCGCAGAGCAAGCTGAAGCAGATCGATCGCATGGAGAAGATCGACGCGCCCCTCTCGCAGGAGAAGACGGTGCACTTCCGGTTTCCCCAGCCGCAGCGCAGCGGCTCGCGCGTCATCGCGCTCAAGGGCATCGACTTCTCCTACGGCGAGATGGCGGTCTATCGCGGGTTGGAATTTGAGGCCGAGCGCGGCCAGCGCACCGTGCTCGTGGGTCCGAATGGTGCAGGCAAATCCACGCTGCTCAAGCTCCTCGGCGGAGTGCTCACCCCGCAGGCCGGCACGCGCGAAGTCGGCTACAACGTGAAGGTCGGCTACTTCGGCCAGTATCGCTCGGAGTCCCTCAATGAACGGCTCACGGTGCTCGAAAATGCCCTCGACATGGCGAACCCGCCGTCCGAGCAGACCGCGCGCTCGGTGCTCGGCTCATTCCTCTTCCGCGGCGACGATGTCTTCAAGCCCGTGGCCGTGCTGAGCGGCGGCGAGAAGACGCGGCTCGCGCTCACCAAGATCCTGCTCGATCCGCCGAATCTCCTGCTTATGGACGAGCCCACGACGCATCTCGATATCGGCTCGATCGACGCGCTCATCGGTGCGCTCGGCCAATACGAAGGCACGCTCATCTTCATCAGCCACGACGTGCATTTCATCCGCGCGATGGCGAAGACGGTGTTGCACATCGGCGCGGGCAAACTCACGCCGTATGCCGGCGACTACGAGTACTACCTCGACAAGTCGAAGGCCACGTCGGCGCGCGCGGCGCTCACCGCGGGCGACAAATTGCAGAACGATCAACCAGTCCAGGCCACTTCCGTGAAGCCAGCGGGGACATCGGGCATGCGTGAGTCGAGGGAGCAACGTCGTGCCGATGCCGAGTTGCGGAAGGCCGAGGCCAAGGGGAAGCGCGACCACGAGCGCAAAGTCGCCGACCTCGAGATGCAGATTCTCCGGCTTGAAGGCCGGCAGAAGGAACTCACCGCCGAACTCGAAAAGCCCGAGACTTACGAAGCGGGAGGCAACGCCATGCAGCTCAATCGCGAGCTACTTTCCGTGGCGGATGATCTCGCACGTGTGACCGCCGATTGGGAGAGGACCGCGGCGGAGCGTCCGTAACCTCCCCCTCCGCAACCCTCCCCGGGCTCAGAGCTCGAAGGGGTCGTACATCACCGGCTCGCTGCAGAACATGCACTTGGGCCGCCGCTTCGGGAGCGCGCGATTGCACTTTGGGCAGAGCTTCGGCGGCGACTTCTCTTTGCGCGCGTTCAGCTTTCCGTCCGTCATGTCGAGCATCGTGATCTGCTTGAGCAGTTCCTTGTCATCGAGCCCGTGCTTTTCCTGCACGATCTTCCACAGCGCCTCGGTGACGAGCAGCAGCCGTTCGACGTCCGCCTTCAGTTCCGCGATCTGATCGCTGGGCTCGCGGATCTGCATGGTCTGCAGCGGCAGCGGCATTTCGGAACCGGAATCGCGCGGAAGAATCGGCATCAGATTCCTCCGAAAATCTCCGGTCGGAGCACTCCGACGAAAGGCAAATTCCGATAGTGCTCCAGATAGTCGAGGCCGTAGCCGATGACGAATTCGTCGCCAATGTCGAAGCCGACATAATGCGCCTCCAACTCTTCCGCGCGCGGCTTTTGTTTCCGCAGCAGCACGCAGACGCGCACGCTTGCCGGTCGTGCTTCGGCCCGGAGTTTGGCGCAGATCGCGTGCAGCGTGCGGCCGCTGTCGAGGATGTCATCGACGATCAGCACGTGGCGGCCGTCCACTTGCGGCAGTGAGATCTGGTCGAAGGTCACGACGCCGCTGCTCTCCGTGCCGCCGTGGTAGCTGGCCACACTCAGGCAATCGAGTTGCAGCGGGATCGGGATGCGCCGGAGCAGGTCGGCGGTGAAGATGAGCGACCCATTGAGCACCGCGATGACGGTCAGATCCTTGCCCTCGTATTCCGCGGCGATCTCGCGAGCCAGCTGATCGAGGCGCGAGAGGATCGTCTGTTCGTGGAAAAGGATGCGGGCGACGTCGTCGAGCACACGCGCTTTTAGCGGCCAGCACTCCGCGCCGCACGCTTTTCCCGCGCGCTCCCTCAGTTTTGCGGTTCGCGCTTGAAGGACACCGGGCCGCAAGGTGAAGGTGCTCCGCGTCACAGGGAAATCACTCACATTGCACCAAACCCACGTCCAAGCATCTATGCCCGTCATCGCTCGAGGTCTCGAAGGAATCGTCGCCGC
>JANPIS010000265.1:0-21678 GCA_031425095.1 Chthoniobacteraceae bacterium | reverse complement strand
GGACGGCCAGATGAAGACCGGTCGCGACGTCGTCGTCGCCGCGCTGCTCGGTGCCGAGGAGTTCGGCTTCGCCACCGCGCCGCTCGTCACGCTCGGCTGCATCATGATGCGCGTCTGCCATCTCAATACCTGCCCCGTCGGTGTCGCCACGCAGGACCCAGTGTTGCGCGCCAACTTCACTGGCGACCCCGACCACACCGTGAACTTCATGAAGTTCATCGCCCAGGAAGTGCGCGAACTCATGGCCCAACTCGGCTTCCGCAAGCTCACCGACATGGTCGGCCGCGCAGACCTGCTCGAGGCAAAGAAGGCCGTCGATCATTGGAAAGCCAAGGGTCTGGATTTCTCGAAAATCCTCTACCAACCGCCGATGGGTCCCGAAGTGGGTCGCTTCGCGCAGCAGACCCAGGATCACGGCCTCGACAGGTCCCTCGACATCACCAAGCTCCTCGACCACTGCAAGCCCGCGATCGAGCGCGGCGAGAAAGTCACCGGACGATTCGACATCATCAATGTGAACCGCGTCGTTGGCACCATTGTCGGCCACGAAATCACCAAGAAGCATTGGCACGGTCTGCCGGAAGACACCGTGCATCTGCATTTCGACGGCAGCGCGGGGCAGAGTTTCGGAGCGTTCATCCCGCAGGGCATGACCCTCGAACTCGTCGGCGACGCCAATGACTACGTCGGCAAGGGCATGAGTGGCGGAAAGATCATCGTCTATCCGAACCCCGCCTCCACCTTTGCCGCAGAAGAGAACATCATCGCCGGCAACGTCGCCCTCTACGGTGCGACGAGCGGCGAACTCTATCTCCGCGGCATGGCCGGCGAACGTTTCGCGGTGCGCAATTCCGGCGTGAACGCCGTCGTCGAGGGCGTGGGCGATCACGGCTGCGAATACATGACCGGCGGAAACGTCGTCATCCTCGGTCTCACCGGTCGCAACTTCGCCGCCGGCATGAGCGGCGGTGTGGCCTACGTGCTCGATGAGGCCGGCGACTTCGCCACGCGCTGCAATCAGCAAATGGTCGGCCTCGAAAAAGTCGAAGACCCCGAGGAAATCGCCGCCCTCGAAGCGATGATCCAAAAGCACCGCACCTACACCCAGAGCAAGAAAGCCGCGAAGGTCCTCGCCCTCTGGGAAGAGATGCTGCCGAAATTCGTCAAGGTGATGCCCAAGGACTACAAACGCGTCCTCGGCGCCCTGAAGAAAGCCAAAGCCGACGGCCTCAGCGGCGACGCCGCCCTCAACGCCGCCTTCGAAGCCAACGCCCGCGACGTCGCGCGAATTGGTGGCAGTTAGCCGCACATCGGGATTCACAAACCACAGGGAACAGTAAAGACTTCGCCTTCAAAAAATGGGAAAACCAACGGGCTTCATCGAATATCTCCGCGAAATACCAGCCGACCGTTCACCCCTCGAACGCACGCGGGACTGGGAGGAATTTCACCTTCACATGCCGGAGGAGAAGCTGCGCACGCAAGGGGCGCGGTGCATGGATTGCGGCATCCCATTTTGCCACACCGGCACGCTCATCAGCGGAATGGCGAGCGGTTGTCCGATCAATAACCTGATCCCGGAGTGGAATGACCTCGTCTATCGCGGTCTCTGGAAGGAAGCGCTCGAGCGGCTTCACAAGACGAACAACTTTCCGGAGTTCACCGGGCGCGTGTGTCCGGCACCGTGTGAAGGTGCGTGTGTGCTCGGCATCAATGCGCCGCCGGTGACGATCAAGAATATCGAGGCCTCGATCGTGGATCGCGGTTGGGAGGAAGGCTGGATCACGCCGATCGTGCCGGAGAAGCGCACGGGGAAAAATATTGCTGTCATCGGCTCAGGACCGGCCGGTCTGAGCGCGGCGGCGCAACTCAATCGCGCCGGACACTCCGTGACCGTGTATGAGCGCTCGGATCGTCCGGGTGGCCTGCTGATGTATGGCATCCCGAACATGAAACTCGACAAGGAGCAGGTCGTCCTGCGCCGGATCGACGTCATGAAAGCGGAGGGCATCAAATTTGTCTGCGGCACTGAGGTTGGAAAATACCTGCCGGCGGAGAAATTGATGGCGGACAACGACGCCGTCATCGTCGCCACGGGCGCGACCAAGCCGCGCGATCTTCCCATCGAAGGTCGCCAACTCAAGGGCATCCATTTCGCCATGGACTTCCTCACGGCGAACACCAAGTCGATCCTCGACCGCCACAAGAACGGCAACTTCATCACCGCGGAGGGGAAGGATGTCGTCATCATCGGCGGTGGCGACACCGGCACGGATTGCGTCGGCACTTCCATGCGCCACGGCTGCAAGAGTCTCGTGCAACTCGAGATCATGCCGAAGCCGCCGGAGGATCTCGCGAAGGACAACCCGTGGCCGGAGTGGCCGA
Source organism: Chthoniobacteraceae bacterium (assembly GCA_031425095.1). Classification (GTDB taxonomy): domain Bacteria; phylum Verrucomicrobiota; class Verrucomicrobiia; order Chthoniobacterales; family Chthoniobacteraceae; genus JANNXQ01. Next base: position 19,293 of record JANPIS010000265.1, on the reverse strand, counting down.
AAGTCTACAAAATGGATTACGGCCAGGAGGAGGCCGCCGCGAAATTCGGGGACGACCCGCGCGTTTATACGGCCACGGCGACGAAGTTCGAGGATGACGGACATGGAAACGTCAAAGCCGTCCACACCGTGCAAGTGCTGTGGGAACGGAACGACAAGGGCCAGTTCATCCCGAAGAACGTCCCTGGCACCGAGAAGGTTCTGCCTGCGCAGATCGTCCTGCTTGCCATGGGCTTCCTCGGGCCCGAACAACCGCTGCTCGATTCCCTCGGCGTCGAGCGCGACGCGCGCAGCAATGTGAAGGCGGACTTCGAGAAATACCGCACGAGCATCGACAAGGTCTTCGCCGCCGGGGACTGCCGCCGCGGTCAGAGCCTCGTCGTTTGGGCATTCAATGAAGGCCGCGGCGCCGCGCGCGAGTGCGATCGTTGGCTGATGGGCAAAACGGATCTGCCGTGAATTGAGGAAATCCAGAAAGACCACGTGCGTGAGAAATTGGCGGGCCTTCGTCGATGACTATAGGTGGGCTTTAGGTTTGGGTGAGTGGTGAGGGAAACAAGCGAATCGCTGCGATTTGATTTCTCTGGAGTGGCACTGCAGCATCGCGCATTCACGAAAGAGAACGGTTTGTGTGGCGAATCGTAACCCTCCGTTTCCAAAGGGTTTTTGGACATATATCCGCTTCCTCCTACGCCCGTGCTTTACTGGAATCCTACACGAAAGAACATTTTATCTTGCAGGCCCTCTGGAAGCGCACCTATTTTCTTCGCCCCCTCGCGAAGACCATTCTTTGCGAGGAAATCGGAGATTTTCATCCCGATAGTGTTCCAGTCTAACTATTCGCTTAGTCGCCAGCCATGCGAGTCCCCCTACCTACTACTGCTGTCGAAAACCATACGTCTCATCTCCGCCAGATTGAGCCGGCATTACCGCAGAATTCTGCCGACAGTGCTAATCCATACTTGCAGCAGCGGTTCGATCCCCGCGACGTCGTTTGCTTCCGCGATCATCTGATACGCAGGGGGCACTTTCCGTCGTCGGGCAAAGGTTCCTCAACGCAGCCGCTCGTTGGTCGCATCGCATCGGTCAGCCCGACTCCTGGTGATACGATGGACGCAATCCCGCTCGCCTTTGGACCTGCATCGCCGACGCTGCTTCCAGAACTGTCTCGCACACCGGATCGCCGAATCGATCGCAAGATGTCTCTGATCCGGCGATCTGGATTGTTTGGGGCCAATACCAAAGGTGCGAAGATTTCGCGTGCCGCAACGCTCGAAGATCTGCGAGAGGCTTATGTTTTGGTGCATCGCGTTTATACGGGGACCGGTTATATCTCGAAGGAAGACGCCGCAATTCGCTTCCGACTTTTTGAAACGCAGAGCCACACGGCGACGTTCATAGCGAAGAAAGACGGGCGGGTGGTCGGTGTCCTCAGCATCGTTCGGGACTCGACAGGCTTTGGTCTTCCCTCAGACGAGGCTTTTCCGGGTGAACTGAAAGCCCTCCGCGCCTCGGGCGCCAAGCTGGTCGAGGTGACCAATCAAGCCGTCCATGAAGATTTTCGCGGCACGGCCGTGCCGACCGAGTTGATGCGCTGTGCGCTCGCCCACAGCATCGAAGCAGGTATCGACATCGGGATTGCCGCAGTGAGTCCCAGTCACCATTCCTTCTACGAACTGTTGGGATTCCGCAAGATCGGCCCTGAGCGTAGCTACTCCGGAAAAGTCCACGATCCAGTGGTCCCTGTGCAGATCGAACTCGACGCGCATCGGCATCCGCGCGGGGACATGGATGAAGTGGAGCGCTTCATGCACTCGTACCTCACGGGCGAGAATCCCTACTTCCTCTATGTGCAGCAGTGGGAAAACGCTGCCAGAGCATACTTCAGCGAGCCCCACATCATTCGAGGCCTGCTTCAGGAATGCACGGAGGATCAATTGGCGGCGCTGCGCGAACACACGGAAAAACTAACCCGCAAGATTGCCGAATCGACATTTGTGGAGCGCCTGGACGGGCCGCGTCCCAATCTGCGAGGTCTCTGCGAACCACAGCCCGATCGCTACTGCGTTCCGGCTCACGTCATCGAGGATGCCAGGCTTCGCGACATTGATGCTTCGGTCGCATGCGGACGCTATGCGTTGGATCGTGGCCTGATGGACGCTGACCTTCAGGGGGTGCGGCGCGGTGACGAGCTTGGCTCGCTTCCCCATGAGTCTGAGCTCAGCCGGGCGTTTTGGCTTGGATGTTCGTCGGAGAATGCGAAGGGCAACGAGCACTCTCGCCCGCACGACTTCAAGGCCGCGGCCCTGCTTTACAAGGGCAGGTCTACTCCTCGCGAGGCCGCCTGAATCGCCGACTCAATCGAGAAACACCTGCCGCGGGTTTTCGCGGAGGTAGTCGGCGATGGCTCGGGTGAAGGTTGCTCCAAATTCGTCGAGCTTGCGCATGCCGACGCCGGAGAGTTGGCGGAATTCTGCTTCCGTTGTCGGATAGTCCCGGGCCATCTGGCGCAGCGTCACGTCGCCGAAAATGACGTAAGCTGGAACGTTCCGGGCGTCGGCAAGGTCGCGGCGGAGCTGGCGGAGGACTTCGAAGAGCGTTTCGTCGCACGCAATCTCGCCGGTTCGCTTTGGCCGTGTCCGGCCGGGCTCGCGAGCGCCGGATTCGGGCGTGACCATGGGGCGGGTGAGTGGGATGCGAGTTCGCGATTTGAGGGCATTGATGCCCTCTTCCGAGAGTTCCAGCGTCGGGAAGTCCCCCTCGGCTTGCCGCAGGTATCCGAGGCGCAGGAGTTCGCGTCCGATGGCCTGCCACTGCGGCTTCGAGTGTTCACGACCGATGCCGTAGGTGGAAAGCTGGTCATGTTTCCATTTGCGAATGCGCTCGGTGTCGGCGCCGGTCAGCACTTCGATCAGGTGCCCGAGGCCGAAGCTTGCGGTCCGGGTGAATGAAGCCTCCCGCGCCCGCCAGACGCAGGAAAGGAGCTTTTGCGCAGCCACCGTGCCGTCGAACGTTTCCCGCGGATTGAGGCAATTGTCGCACGAACCACAATTCTCCACTGCCGAGCACTCGCCAAAGTAGGACAGCAACGCGGCGCGTCGGCACGTGGGCGACTCTGCGTAGCGGACCATCCCGTCGAGTTGCTCGCGCGCGTGACGCCGCTCCTCGGGGTCCGTTTTCTCATCGATGAATCCGATCTGCTTGACCACGTCGCCCGCGCTGAAGAGCAGCAGGCACTCCGCGGGCAGCCCGTCGCGTCCCGCGCGTCCTGTTTCCTGATAGTAGCCCTCGATGTTCTTCGGCAGGTCGTAATGCACGACAAAGCGCACGTTCGGCTTATTGATGCCCATGCCGAAGGCAATCGTCGCGCAGACGACGCGCACTTTGTCGCGCAGAAACTCTTCTTGATTGCGGGCCCGCTGCTCATGCTCGAGTCCGGCGTGATAAGGCGCCGCCGGGATCCCTTCCGCACGCAGACGCTCCGCGACGCTTTCGGTGGTCTTGCGGCTCTGGCAATAGACGATGCCGGCATCGCGTCGTCGTTCGCGGAGAAAATCCACCAGTTGATCGAAAGGCCGCGCTTTCGCGATCACCCGATAGGTGAGGTTTGGCCGATTGAAGCTCGCCACGTAGGTGCCCGGGTCGCGCAAGCGGAGCTGCTTGAGGATGTCGGCCCGCACGCGCTCCGTGGCCGTGGCGGTGAGCGCCATGAGTGGCACTCCCGGCAGGCGCTCGCGCAGCGTCGCGAGCTGGCGATACTCGGGACGGAAATCGTGCCCCCACTCGCTGATGCAGTGCGCTTCGTCGATCGCGATCTGGCGCACCTTCCACTCGCGGAGATTCTCGAGAAAGCCCGGCAGCATCAGCCGCTCCGGTGCCGCGTAGAGCAGCTTGTACTGACCCTGCCAGAGACCGCGCAAACGCTCGCGCGCATCGGTGGCATCGAGCGTCGAGTTGAGAAAGGTGGCGGCGACCCCGCTCGCCGTGAGCTGGTCCACCTGATCCTTCATCAGTGCGATCAGCGGAGAGACGACGACGGTGAGTCCGTCGCGCAAGATCGCGGGAAGCTGGAAACAAAGCGACTTGCCGCCGCCGGTCGGCAACAACGCAAAGACATCCCGCCCCGCCAGCGCATCGCGAATGATCGCCTCCTGCAGCGGGCGAAAGGATTCATACCCGAAGACGGTCTTGAGGGTGGCGGGGAGATCAGGCACCGGAAGGGTCATGAACAGCGCGCATCGTCGTGGATGACGGGTGGAAACTCCACACGCGATCGGCGGGTTTCAAGTCCTGCGAACTGGTGGCGGCACCAGCACGCTCTGCATTCCCGCGGCCGTTGCGGCGGCGATTCCGGTCACCGTATCCTCGAAGACGAGACAGCGCTCCGGAGCGACACCGAGGCGGAGTGCGGCTTCGAGAAAAGGATCTGGCGCGGGCTTTCCCCGGCGGTAATCCTCCGCTGTCACGATCGCCGCAAAGAGGTCCACGATCCCGAGCGCTTGCAAGGTCGTGTGCACGATGCGCCGATGCCCACCAGAAGCCACGGCGAGCGGTTTCACGCCGTGATATTCGCGCGCCAGCGCGACCACCGGCTCGATGGCTGCCACCTCCGGGCTGAGCTCGAGGAACTTTGCCTCCTTCCGCGCGACGGTCTCCTCGACCGGCAGCGCCAGGCCGTGCCGTTCATTGAGGATCTCGACCACCCGTGCAGTGATCACTCCCCCGAGCTCATAAAACATCGCCTCGGGAAATTTTTCCGCATTCGGCCCCAGCGCGTATTGCCAGGCCCTGTAGTGCGTCGGCATCGTGTCCGCGAGCGTTCCGTCGCAGTCGAAGATGAACGCGGCAAAGTCGCCCGGCGGCAGGACGAGGGGCAGATGCAAATGGACGGATTGATTCACAGCGCCGAGGCAATCCGGAACCCGAGGAATTCCAAGCTCGAAAAGCTCATTGCGCGCGCGTGCCCATCGAATTTCGCGCCAGACCGCAGGCCTTCCATCGCGCTGAGCGCCCCTCGTTCGCGGCGGCCGGAATATTGGGATTTTTCTCTCGCGGAGGAGTGCGCTAAATTACTTTCCGTCTTTCCGCCGTTGCTGGTAGCCAATCCGCAGCGCGCGGCCTTTGCACCCCCCGCGTTCATCACTCCACACCTTTATGGCAGACATCAAATTCCACTGCCCCGAATGCCGGCAGAAAATCGCCGTCGACGCCGCAGGCGCCGGCTTGAAGATCGACTGTCCGAGCTGTCGCAGCGGCCTCGTCATCCCGGCGACTTCCGAGGGCGTGGTCGAGGTCACCGTGCGGCGGAAGCTGGCCGTGCTCGCCGGTGCCGCGGACGATCTCTACGCGGAAGTCGAGCGCCGGCAGAAAGAACTCGAGAAGTCCGCGGCGGAGACCACGCGGTTGCGGGCAGAGTTCGCGCAGATGCAGGCCCAGCTCGCGGCGGCGACGAGCGAACGTGACGCCTTGCGCCAGGCTCGATCCGATGCGGCGCGGAGTCGTGGCGATGAAGATGCGCTCAAGGCCGAGCTTGAAAAGATCCGCAAGGAGCGGGACGAACTCCTGACGAAAAAGCCGGCGCTTCCGCTGCCACCGAAAGCACTGACCCCGAAAGGTCCTCCACCGGAACTGGACAAACTGCGCGCTGAGGTCGCCGCGTTGACGAAGGAACGCGACGCGCTGAAGGCGGAATCGGCCGCAAAGCTTGCGGAGGCGCTTGATCGCCTGGAGAAGCGAAATCAGAGCGTGGAAGAGATGCGGGCCAAGATCGCCGGACCGAATCCACTCCAGGCACAGCTCGATACGCTTCGTGCGGAGGGCACCCAAGCTCAGACGCAGCTCGCGGAGCTGCGCAAGCAGAGCGAAACGCTCGTCGCGGAGCGTGATGCGCTCAAGGCCAGGACCTCCGCTCCGAATCCACTCCAGCCGCAGCTCGACGCGGCACGTGCCGAGGGCACCGCTGCGCAAGCGCAGCTCGCGGAGCTGCGCAAGCAGCAGGAAGCCCTCGCCGCGGAACGCGATGCCCTGAAGGCCTCGGCCAAGGCGCCCAATCCACTCCAGCCGCAGCTCGAGGCCGTGCAGAAAGAGAGTGCCGAGGTGAAGTCGCAGTTCGCAGAGGTGCGCAAGCAGGTCGAGGCGCTGACCGCCGAGCGTGATTCGTTGAAGGAAAAGGTCGCCGCTCCGAATCCGCTGCAGGTGCAGGTGGAGGCCTTGCAGGCCGCGAGCGCGGAGCTGGAAGCGCAGATCGCCGAACTGCGGAAGGAAAACGAGACGCTTGCGAAAGACCATGAAGCTCGGAAGGCCCAAGCCGCGGGGCCCAATCCTTTGCAGGCGGAGTTGAACGAGCTGCGCGATAAAGTCGTTGCGATTCGCGCCGAGTCCGAAGCGACGAAAAATCAGCTCACCATGGCGATCGCGGAACGCGACACGACTCGCAAGCGACTCGACGAGATCGACACGGTGAAGGCCGAAGCGCAGACCGAGACCGCCGCCAGCCGCCGCCAGCTCACGACGATCACGGCCGAGCGCGATGAAGCACGAAAGCAGATCGGGGCGATCTCCGCTGAGCGCGAGGAGGCCCGACGGCAGCTCGCGCAACGCGAAGAGGTCGGGAGCAAATCGCTCCTCGCAGCGGAGAATGCCCGCAAGGAAATCAACCGACTGAAGACCGAGGCCATTGCCCTCACCAGTGAGCGCGAGCGGCTGAAGACGCTGAACACGGAGACGCTTTCGAAGAACAAGGAATTGCAGCAGCGGGTGGACGGCATGATGGAAGCACTCCGCAGCCGGGAGCGGGAAAGCGGCGACCCGAAAAAGGACGCGGAAGTGCAGGCCGAACTGGTGGAGGTGCGTCGTCAGCTCGCGGAGAAGGAGAAGGCGCTCTCCGAGTTGAAGTCGAAGAACCTCGCTCAAGCGGCGGCCGCTGCCACTGCTGCGCGCGAAGCCCAGAAGGCAGCCAATGCGGCGACTGAAACGCGGATCACGGCTGCCGAAGCCGAAGCCCGCAAGCTCGCAGCCGATGTGGAAATCGCCCGGCAGATGGTGGAAACGATGCGCGCCGAGCGAAACGAGGCCGCCAAACGCGTCGGTGCCGTCGAAGCGCAGCTCCACGAGCGGGACTCGGAGTACAAGCGCGCAAACGAGAACGCCAAGGTCCTAAGGGAGAAACTCATCGAAGCCGAACGGCTCGCCAATGCCGCGCGGGAGATGACGCAGAGTGTCGCCACGGAACGTGATCGCCTGACCATCGACGTCGGTCGGATCCGCACCGAGCTCAGCACCGTCAGCGAGGAGCTGCGCAAGGCACGTGCGGAGTGCGACAAGTATCGGGCGCACGCTGGTCCGCCCGATCCCGAGCACGATCTGCTGCGCAAGACCGAGGCGGAACGCGACACGCTCAAGGCCGAACTTGAAGCCGTGAAAGCCGGGCTCGAGCGGACCAAGCAGCACGTGAACGTCCTGCAGACTCGGCGCGATCAAATGCGCGATGAGATCGCGCGACTCAAAGTAGCGCTCGGTCAGGCGCCCGACGCGGTCGGGTGAGAGAGGATGAGGTCTCGCGGCGGTCGATCGTTTCATCCTTCATCCCACCGCCTTCATCCTTCGCTCCATGCCCGATCCCTCCGCCCGTCGCCCGCTCAAGAGCCGCGACATCGTTCTCTTTCAAAAGCTCGCTGCGGGACTCGCACATGCGGGCGTTTCGCCGAACGCAATCTCCGGCGCGAGCATCGTCTTTGGTTGCCTCGCGGGTCTGGCCCTCGCGGCGACCGCTCACTGCGCCGATTGGCAGCTCCGCGTCTGCTGGCTCGTGGCGGCGGTCTCTATCCAGGGGCGCCTCCTCGCGAATATGCTCGATGGCATGGTCGCCGTGGAAGGCGGCAAAGGGGGGCCGACGGGCGACCTCTGGAATGAAGCACCGGATCGCGTCTCGGATGTCGCGACGCTGATCGGTGCCGGCTACGCGGCGGGCGGCGATCCGTTGCTGGGCTTCGGCGCGGCGATCATGGCCGTGTTCGTTGCTTACACCCGCGCTCTCGGGGCGAGTGTCGGGGCGGGACAGATCTTCCTCGGCCCGCAGGCAAAGCCGCACCGCATGGCCCTCCTCACGATCACTTGCATCGTCACAGCGGCGCTTCCCACTTTCCCGGCGGTGACGGGCACCCCGCCGAGTCCGCTCATCACCATCGCGCTGTGGATCGTGATCCTCGGCGGTGCGATCACCGCGTGGCGGCGGCTCTCGCGGATCTCCAGCTACCTGCGCTCCAAGTCCCGCTCATGATCTTCGGCTGGCACCCCGTCACCTTTTGGATCACCGCGAGCCTCGCTGCCGTCCTCGCGATCACGCCGCTGCTCTTTCTGATCTTGGAAAAAGCGGGTCGTCTCACGCCTGCACTCAAGACCGATCTGTGGACGCGCTATCGCTCGTGGCTTTTCCTCGTGCCGCTCATCGTCGGTCCGGTGTTGTTCGGTCGTCTGCCAGCGGTGATCGGCATCGGCTTGCTCGGCCTCGCGTGCTACCGGGAGTTTGCCCGTGCGGTTGGACTTTTCCGGCATCGATCGATCAGCGCGGTCGTCACCCTCGGCATCCTGCTCACCACCTTTGCCGTGGCGGATCGGTGGTATGGCTTCTTTATGGCGCTGGCCTCGCTCACGGTCTCGCTCATCGTTATCGTCGCGCTCTTCGCGGACGAACCGCGCGGCTACATCCAGCGCGTCGCTCTCGGCATGTTTGCCTTCGTGCTCTTCGGCGTGTGCCTCGGCCACCTCGCTTATTTTGCGAACTTCCCGCGCGGCCTGGTCTTGCTCCTCGCGATCATCCTGTGCGTCGAGCTGAATGACATCTTCGCCTACTGCAGCGGCAAGCTCTTCGGCCGCCGCAAGCTCGCGCCGCAGACGAGCCCGAACAAAACCATCGGTGGCGCGCTCGGCGCGCTGGTGCTCACCGCCGCGCTCTTTGCGTTTCTCGTCCATCGCATCCTGTCGGGGACGCCGCTCGACACGCCGGTGCATCTGCTCACCCTGGGCTTTCTCCTCTCGCTCACGGGTCAGTGGGGCGACCTCGTGATGTCGAGCATCAAGCGCGACCTCGGGATCAAGGACATGGCCGCGACCATTCCCGGCCATGGTGGATTGCTTGATCGCTTCGATAGCCTCATCTTTGTCGGCCCCGCGCTCTTTCACTACATCCGCTATTTTGGGAAAGTGGATGTGGAAGCGGTGAAGCGAATCTTCAGCGGACTTTGATTGGCGGCTGCACTGCGGCGGAACATCCTAATGCCCGCTGCACCGCCGGGATCGAAAGGACGCATCTCCCATGAACCACCATCCCCAACTCCCCACTACCGCCCTCCTCCTCACGATCGCCCTCGGCCTCAGCGTTTCCGCGCCGGCCACTCGCGCCCAGGCCACCGCTGCTCCGGTCAAAGCGCCCGCGACGCCCGCAAAGCCGGCTGCGCCGGCGACCCCGGCGATCAAGCTTCCGCCTCAGCCGCCAGATATCGCCGCGCCAAAGCTGGATGCCGCCACCGGCAAGCCGCAAGCCGCCTTCATGGCCAAGCACGAGGCCTTCGTGAAGACCGCGAAAGAAGGCAAAGCGCAGGTCGTTTTCCTCGGCGACTCCATCACTGCGGGGTGGGGTGGGAACGGGAAGGAAGTCTGGGCGAGCGCCTTTGGAAAGTGGGAGCCCGCGAATTTCGGCATCGGCGGCGATCGCACGCAGCACGTCCTCTGGCGGATCGAAAACGGCGAACTCGACGGCCTCAAGCCGAAGGCCGCCGTGCTCATGATCGGCACGAACAACGCGAGCACTGACCCAGCCGACGGTATCGCCAGAGGCGTGACCCGGATCGTCGAAACGATCCGCAAAAAGCTCCCGACGACGAAGATTCTGCTCCTCGCGGTTTTCCCGCGCGGCGAGAAAGCCAGCCCGAATCCCGGTCGCGAGAAGCTCAAGGAAGTGAACGCGATCATCGCGAAGCTGCACGACGGCAAGAGCGTCTTCTTCCTCGATATCGCCGACAAATTCCTCCAGCCCGACGGCTCGCTGACCAAGGAAATCATGCCCGACTTCCTACATCTCTCGCCAGCGGGTTACCAGATCTGGGCGGACGCGATCACGCCGAAGCTCACCGAACTGGCGAAGTAGCCGCGCTCCCGTGCGCGGTGGCCTCGGCTCCCGCTCAGAGCGCGCGGATCAGGCGCAGGATTTCGCGGAGTTGCTCTTCCGGCTTCGCAGCGCTGACGCGCGGAAATTTGCCGTCGATCTGAATGAAGTCGCCATTGCGGGTCAGCATGACCTTGTCTTCGCGCACTTCCACGACGCTCACTTTGCGCGCGGCGGCGGAGAGTTTGATCTCGGTGAGGAGCAGAAGATTCTCGACGGGCGGGGGCAGGGGACCGAAGCGATCGCGCCAGGTTGCGCGCAGCGCATCGAGCGTCTCCTGCGTGGCGACCTCGGCGAGCCGGCGATAAGCCTGAATGCGTGGTTGCGCCTCGGCGATGTAACTCATCGGGAGAAACGCTGGCGCCATCTTGCGACCGGGCTTCGCGACCTCGGACTCCCGCAGCGCGACGAAATCCGTGTGCAGCACCACGTCGAGCCGCGAACGCACCTTCTCGCCCTTCAGCTTCGTAATCGCCTGCTTGAGCAGTGAGCAATAGAGATCGAAGCCGATATTGATGATGTGCCCGCTCTGCGCGGTGCCGAGGATGTTCCCCGCGCCGCGGATCTCGAGGTCGCGCATGGCGATTTTGAAGCCCGCTCCGAGCGAGCTGTATTGCTTGATCGCGTTGATGCGCTTGCGCGCTTCACCGAGCGTCATCATGTCGCGCGGCAGCATCAGGTAAGCGTAGGCCTTGTGCTGCGCGCGGCCGACGCGACCGCGGAGCTGGTAGAGATCGGCGAGGCCGAAGCGATCCGCGCGATCGATGATGATGGTGTTCGCGTTCGGAATATCGAGACCGCTCTCGATGATCGTCGTGGAGATGAGCACGTCTGCCTCGCCGCTCACGAACTGCTGCATCACGTCTTCGAGTTCGTGCTCATGCATCTGGCCGTGGCCGACCAGCGTGCGGGCCTTTGGACAGAGCTGCGCGATTTTCGCCCGCATCTTCTCGATCGACTGCACGCGATTGTGGAGGAAGTACACTTGGCCCTGGCGTGCGATCTCACGATTGATCGCGTCGCGGATCACGCGCTCGTCATACGGGCAGATGAGCGTCTCGACCGGGATGCGATTCGCCGGCGGCGTCTCGATCGTGCTCATGTCCTTCGCGCCCATCAGCGAGAGGTAAAGGGTGCGTGGGATTGGCGTCGCGGAGAGCGTCACCATGTCCACGAGTTTGAACATCTCCTTGAAGCGTTCCTTGTGCAGTACGCCGAAGCGCTGCTCTTCATCGATCACGACGAGCCCGAGATTCTTGAACTCGATGTCCTTCGAGAGCAGCCGATGCGTGCCGACGATGATGTCCGCCGTGCCCTCGCGCGCGGCTTGCACGGCCTTGCGCTGCTGGGACTGCGTGCGGAAGCGGCTGAGCACTTCCACCGTCACCGGATAGTCCGACATGCGCTCGCGGAAGTTGTGGTAGTGCTGCTGTGCGAGCACCGTCGTCGGCACGAGCACGGCGACCTGTTTGCCGCCCATCACCGCCTTGAAGGCCGCGCGAATCGCCACCTCCGTCTTCCCAAAGCCGACGTCGCCGCAGATCAGCCGATCCATCGGCTGCTCGCTCTCCATGTCCGCCTTCACGGCGGAGATCGCGTTTAGCTGATCCGGCGTCTCCTTGTACAGAAACGACGCCTCGAATTCCCGCTGCCACTTCGTATCCGGCGGAAAGGCATAGCCGCGCGCCGTCTCGCGCTCCGCATGCACCGAGAGCAGGCGCGCCGCGTAATCGAAGACCGCCTGCTCCGCGCTCTTCTTCGCCTTCGCCCACTTGCCATCGCCGAGCGTCGAGAGCGGGGGATTCTGCCGACCGACGCCGACGTAGCGGGAGATGAGATACGATTGCTCCACCGGCACGTAGAGCCGCGCATCATTGGCAAATGTAATGACGAGCACCTCCTCTTGCTTCCCCTCGGGCGTCGGCACCGAGCGCATGCCTTCGTAGCGACCGATGCCGTGCTCGAGATGCACCACGAGGTCGTCTTCGTTGAGTTCGCTGAAATCGATCTGCGAGCGGCTGGCCTGTTCGCGCGCGCGCCGCAGCGCCATCCGTCGGGCGCGCGTATTCCGGTAGCGGCCGAAGAGCTCCGCATCGGAGAGCACCGCGATCTTTGCCGCTGGGCAGGTGAAGCCACGAGCCAGCGTGCCGACGGTGAAGACCAGCGCGTCTTCCTCGACCGCCGGGATCAGCTCGCGCAGGCGTTCGATCTCGCCTTCGTTGTTGCAGAAAATGTGCGTCTGCCAGCCTTGCTCGCGCCACTCGCGGAGCTGCGTGAAGAAGCTCTCTCGCTTGATTTCATCGACCACGAAATCGCCCGCCTCGAACTCCCCGAGCCCGTGGTCGTAGAAGGCCATCGAGAAATCCTCCAAGCCATCGAACCCGCGCGCGCCTTCGATGATCGACACCGGCGCCGTCGGCAGGCTGCCGGTGAGATCCACGGTCACATCGCGCGCGCCGAGGTAATCCTGCAACACGCATTCGAGCTTCTCCACTTCGCCGAGCAGGAGCGTGCAGGCGAGGGCCGTGCGCACCGAGGTCTGCGTATCGAGATCGAACTCCCGCAACGACTCGATCTCGTCGTCGAAAAATTCGATGCGGATCGGCAGACCATGATGGAGCGAGAAGACGTCGATGATGCCGCCGCGCACCGCAAACTGCCGCCGCGCCGACACCTGGCCGACGCGTTCGTAGCCGGCCTCCGCGAGCTGCGCGACGAACGCATCGCGCGCGAGCTTCATCTTTGGCCGCAGCCACACTTCCTGCGCCTTCAGCGTGGCTGGCGTCGGCACTTGGTCCGTCAGGCTTGCCCGCGTGAGCACCACCGGCTGGCGATTCTTTGGATCGTTGAGCTTTTGCACGATCGCCAACCGCTCGGCCGTCGTCTCGGGATCGGCCACCGCCCCTTCAAACGGCGCCTGCTCCGCCGTGGGAAAAAAGAGCGCGTCGGGAAACCAGTTGAGCAGTTCATTGTGCATCGTCTCCTGCGAACGCACATCCGAGCACACCAGCCAGAGCCGCTGCTTGAGCTGCCGCACGAGGATCGCCGCGAGAAACGGCTGCGCCGATTCCGTGACGTGCTCAAAAACGACCGCCCCCTCCGCCCGCCGGATCTGCGCGAGCCGGGCCGCCAGCGGCGGAGCCGAGGCGAGGCGGTCGAGCAGATTGGGTTTCATCGGGGCTGCGACTTTCGCGAGCCCGCCCGGCCAATCCACAACTTTCCTCGCCGAACTCTCGAGGAACACGCTCCGTCCAGAGGCGGCCCGCACCTGTGGTCGCCGCTTTCGCACTAGCCGTTGCGCTCCCCAGCATTACAGTCCAGGCTCATGTCTCACCTTACTCTGGAAATTCTGGCCAAAGATTTGCAGGTCGTGACGAACCGCATCCGCACGATGGAGCTGGAGCGGGCCGAAGACCGCCGCAAGCATCTCGACCTGTTCGTGGGCGAATACGCGTTGCGCGAGACCATCCTCCAATTCACGCAAGAACTCGCCGCCCGCGACGGCTTTTCCGTGGAGCAGTTCGTTGCCCGGTTTGAGGCCGCCAACCACTGGCATCGCGACCGCTTCCTGCGCACCGTGGAAGGCGTCGATCCCGACCTGGCCGCCCACCTCGATCAGCGCGAGGTGGCCGAAATCCCCACCTCAGACCTGCCTCCGTGCATCCTGCCGGAGCGCTGAGCCCGCAACGCAGCCCGGCTCATCCGCCGCGACGCCATGCCGGACGGTGACGATTCCGCACTCGACGCTCCCGCGGCCGGTGCGTATCCGGGAGCGACGTGATGAATCAACTCTACTACGGCGACAACCTCCACGTCCTGCGCACGTCGCTCGCGGCGGAATCCGTCGATCTCATCTATCTCGATCCCCCCTTCAACTCGAAGCGCGACTACAATCTCCTCTTCAAGTCGCCCAAGGGCCAGGACAGCGACGCCTCGATCACGGCCTTTGAAGATAGCTGGCACTGGGGGCCGCAGGCCGAGGGGGAGTTTGATGAGCTGATGCACCAGCCAAATACCGACGTGGCGGAGATGATGAAGGCCCTGCGCGCCTTCCTCGGGGAGAATGACATGATGGCCTATCTCACGATGATGGCCAACCGGCTCCTGGAACTGCACCGCGTGCTCAAGCCGACCGGCTCGCTCTACCTGCACTGCGACCCGACAGCCTCGCATTATCTTAAGATCGTGTTGGATGGGGTCTTCGGAAAAATCCAGTTCCGCAACGAAATCATCTGGCGACGAACTCGCGCTCACAACGACAAGAAGATCACTAAGTATGGCGCGATCCACGACACGATCCATTATTACGCTAAGGGTGAGGGGCCACTATTCAACATCGTCCGCACCGAGCGTGACGAGAGCGCTCCCAAGACGCACGATCTCTATTCGCACACCGACGGGAAGATTTATCGGAAGGACAATTGCCGAGCCCCAGGAAACCGCGGGCCGTTGTGGACATGGAACGGCCACACCTTTAACTGGCGATTCACCGAAGTGGAGGCGAAGCGATTAACTGATGAGGGCCGTATCGTTTTCTCGAAGAGCGGAATGCCTCGTGTTCTCCGTCCCGTCGATTTGACGCTGGGCTCGCCCTTACAAGACGTATGGACGGATATCGATGCAATCAACTCAGGGGCCGGTGAACTCCTCGGCTACCCAACGCAAAAGCCCCTCGCCCTGCTGGAGCGGATCATCGCCGCGAGCAGCAACGAAGGCGACGTGGTGCTCGATCCCTTCTGCGGGTGCGGCACCGCCGTGGATGCCGCGCAGAAGCTCAAGCGGAAGTGGATCGGCATCGACATCACCCACCTCGCCATCTCGCTGATCGAGAAGCGGCTCAAGGACCGCTACGGGGCGCGCTGCAAGTTTGAGGTCATCGGCACGCCGGGCGATCTCGACGCGGCGCGCGACCTCGCGACGGGGGATAAGTATCAATTCCAGTGGTGGGCCGTCTCGCTCGTCGAGGCCCAGCCCTTCCAAGGCAAAAAGAAAGGCGCGGATGGCGGCATCGACGGCCTGAAGTTCTTCCGCGACCTGGATAAGAAGGAAGTGCGCAAGATCGTGGTGAGCGTGAAGGGCGGCGGGATCAAGGCTGACGACGTGCGCGCCCTTAATTCCGTGCGCGACCGGGAGAAAGCGGAGATCGCCCTCTTCCTCTCCCTGGAGACTCCCACTGCCGGGATGGTAAAAGACGCCGCCGCCGCCGGTCTCTACACAAGCCCGACCGGAAAGAAATATGCCCGCGTGCAGTTACTCACCATCGCCGCCCTGCTCGCCGGCACCGCCCGTGCCGAACACCCCGACTACGAGCCGGACCTGAACTTCAAGAAAGCCAAAGCCGAAAAGCACGGCGAGCAGCCGGAGCTGCTGTGAGGATCGGATGCAACCCGCGGACGTGAGCGCGGACGATCCGCTAAATGTGCGGCTGGAGAATCGCCGGTGGGCAGAGGTGTCCGATCCGCCGTCGCCCTCGCAGCCGTAGCCTTGAGCCCGCGGTGCCCTTTTTCCGACTTTTAAGGAAGAGCGGGGCGGAGCCAGAGCGTCACATCGTCTTCCCCGAAGGCTTGCGGCAAGTAGCCATGGTCGGCGGCATACGCGGCGAGCGGTTCTTCGCCTTTCTTCTCGTGGCCGAGGAGGATGGCCGTGGGAGGTTGGTCGCGCAGATAGGTCTCTAGTTCCTCCTTGGAGACGATGTGCAGCCGGGAGCGCCGGTCCGCGGGGACGAAGGGCGCCACTCGCCAGGCAAACGGACCCGTGGAGAAAGCGGGGTAGATCCCAAATCCAGCCTCGAGCGCAGCGAGCGGTGCGAGCGTGAGCACGCGTCCGGGGAGGGTGTGGTCGCGCAAGGGCAGCGCTTCCGTGTGGCGCTCCACCGGGTTCCACTCGGCGGGCGAAAAGAGGTCCTTGAGCGATTCATATCGCGCGACACCCAGACCCAGTGCGACGGCCACGGCAGCGAGCAGGGCAGAGGCGGAGGAGCGGAGCGGCGGACCGCTGGCCCAGATCGCCGCGACCGTGAAGACGGCGGCCAGGATCACAAAGGGCAGCGGCGCGTAGAAGTATTGGTAAAAGACGGGCGAAGGGGCAAATGAACCGATGAGGACGAAGGGCACGAGCGCGAGGAAGGCGATGCGCCAGAGGCGATCGGCGGGATGCAACCGGGCGCGCACCGCGGCGATGGCGCAAATGACGAGCGCGGCGACGAGCGGGAATTCCGGCCGCATGACCTCTTTCCAGAAATAGCGGAGCTTCTTCAGGAAGGTCATGGTGCGCGGTTCGCCCGTGGCAAAGCGGTACACGATGTTCACTTTTGGAAACTCGAAGTTATTGAAGAGCGTCTGCTCCGGCGCGATCGCGAAAAGCCAGAGCAAAGGGGCAAGCCCAACGAGGGCGCCAGCCGAGAAAGTCGCGAGCAGGGCGACGACCCGCTGGCGATCGTATTGCCGGGCCAGGGCGATGACGCAGAGCATCGGAAGTGCGATGGGCGCCCAGGTGATGCGAAACCCGGCGGCGAGACCGAGCAGGCATCCGCTCGCGAGGAGTGCGGGGAGCTGGCGCTGCATCTGCGATGCGGCGAGCAGGAGCGCCACGCTGGCCAGGGCACAAAGGGCGGACGGATCGTGGTTCCACGCCTGCCCGCTGGCTTTCTGGAAGACCGGACTGCAGAGCAGGAGTGCCAGGGCGGAGAGGCTCCCGATCCAGCGGGCACGGGTGGGCCAGCGTCGCAGCGCATACCACGCGGTGGCGAAGAGCACGCCCGCCGTAAGCGCCGCGCACACGGCCGAAAACGCGCGGGCTTTGAACAGCAACTGACTCCCGCCGCCGAACAGCCACCCATACACGAAGACGAGATGCGGGGTGTGGAAGTGTGGGAAGTCCCGGTAAGGAAGCAGGGATTCGCGGGCGAACAAAGCGCCGGCCGCGATGTGCTGATGCTCATCGTGGCTGAGCCCCTTGTCCATGCTGAGGCTGAAGCACAGCGGCAGCACGAGCAGTGCGGCGAGCAGCACCACGCCGACCCATCGCCCGGCGGCACTCACGACCGGGGCACGCGCTGCGGCACGGAACGCAAGCCGCTCACCGACGAGCTCTCCACGGTGCGGCCCGACTCGTGGTATTCGGCATCTTCATTCACGGCCCACAGGTCGTATACGTTCGAGCCGGCGAGGATATTCTTCGCGCAGAGGATTGCGGTCATCATCGAGTGATCCTGGTTGTTGTATTTGTGCATCCCGTTGCGTCCGACGAGGTGCAGCTTGGGGAAGCGTTGCTCCAGCTCGGCGCGGAAGATGCCCACGCGCCGGGCGTACTCGTCATCATACACGGGATAAGCCTTGGCCTGCCGCACGACACAGCCATCGCGAAAATCCTCGGCTTTTCCGAGCCCGAGCCCGACCAACTCTCGCTTGCCCAGCTCGATCAGATCGGCGTCGGCCATCTCCCAGAGTGAATCCCCCGCAAAACAGAAATATTCCAGGCCGTAGCAGGCCAGCTCCGGATCGGGGACCATCTCGGGCGACCACGATTTGAAGTTCTGGATGCGCCCGACGCTGACGCCGGGGTCGTGGACGTAGATCCAGTTATCCGAGAAGGCGTCCCGCTCACGCAGGATGAGGACGATGGTGAGGAAGTCGCGGTATTTGAGCGCTGCTGCCGCCTGGGCCGCCCCTTCCGAGAGCGTCGGCGAAAGGCTGGCTGCCAGCTCCCGGATCGGCGCGGAAGAGATGACGTGCTCGCCCGTGATTTCGGATGTTTCGCCGTCCACGCCGCGCGTGCTGACCGTCCAGCCATGCCCGTCGAACCGGCAACCGGTCACGCGCTGCCCCATACGGACTTCTCCGCCGAGCGCGCGAATTTTCTGCGTGCAAGCATCCCACATCATACCCGGCCCGAAGCGCGGGTAGCGGAAGGTATTGATCAGCGTCTTGATCACGCCGCCCTTTGCACCCGTGCTCTCCGGCCATAGTGCGCCCAGGACCGCCTTTGACAAAGACAAGCCCTTGATCCGCTGCGCGGCCCAGTCCGCAGAGATCTCGGTGCAGGGCATGCCCCACACCTTCTCCGTGTAGGTCTTGAAGAAGATCTCGAACAAGCGGCGGCCGAACTTATTCGTCACCCATTCCTGAAAGTTGCGCGGCTCCGCGACCGGAAAGAGCCGCGCCCACAGATACGAGAATCCGCACCGGATCGACTCGACAGGCCCGAGCTTGAGGAACGCCTCCACGGGTTTCAGCGGGTAGGAGAAAAATTGGTGATTGTAGCAGATGCGTGACGAACGGGGCCGCACCAGCATGTCGTTCGGCAGGATTTCCGTCCACAGGTCTTCGATCTCCTGCGATTTCGAGAAAAAACGGTGTCCGCCGATGTCGAAGCGGAAACCCTTATATTGAGCCGTGCGCGAAATGCCGCCGACATATTGGGGATCGGCCTCCAGCACCACCACGGAGATGCCGGCCTTCGCGAGCACATACGCAGCCGTAAGCCCCGCGGGTCCCGCGCCGATGACGATGACTTTTCGATCTAACACTGAGCCACTTGAACAGCGCCTCCGCGGAAGAGCGAAACGTTTCTCATCCTCAGCCAGTCCGCGGGCGCCGCGCCCGTGTATCGTACGCTGTTCTGGAATTACGCTCCACACCTCCTCGGCGCTGGCCGGGTTTGCTTCAAATCGCTCCACGCCCGGAACAGTGGCCAGCGTGGCCCAAAGCGCGAAGAAATACATCGTCGGCATCGCTCGCGAATACCTGCTCCCGTGGAAGTGGACAGGGCGGGGGAGTGCGGCTTTGATGGGCGGTTCATGAGTCATTGGAACTCCGTCACTTTTGCCAATCCGTGGCTGCTGCTGCTCCTGCTGTTGCTCCCGCTGCTGGCGATCCTTGCGGGGCGCCGTGGGGCTTCGCCGGCGGTGGTCTTTTCCTCGCTGCGGCCGTTTCATGGGTTGGGCCGGGTGCGGAAGTCGCGGGCGGGCGGATTTCTCATGAGTCTCTTTCTCCTCGGGCTGGGGCTGCTGATCGTGGCGATGGCGCGGCCGCAGATGGGCAGGACGATCAGCCGGGTGCAGGCGAGCGGGATCGACATCATCCTCGCGCTGGATGTCTCGCGCTCGATGTATGCGGAGGATTTCATCATCGG
>JANPIS010000264.1:0-4035 GCA_031425095.1 Chthoniobacteraceae bacterium | reverse complement strand
CATCTACTACGCCCTCGCCAGCGGCGCGCTCGCCGCGGATTGCATCATCGAAGGCCGCGTCGATTCCTACGCCTCCGCACACGCGGCGCTGTATCGGGGCCGACTCTGGGTGAATCGCCTCGCGAAAGCCGCCGTGCTCTCACCCAGACTCTCGAACACCCTCCTGACGCTCGCCCGCGCACGACCTTCGCTGCTCGGTTACCTCACCGCAAAGGTGGTGAACGCAAATGGCTCAACGCCTTCGAGCCGCTGATCCAGCGACTCGGGCCGCGCGTCACTACACCCCGGTGAATTCTCCGACGCGACGGAACTTCGCATAGCGCTGCCGGAGCAACTCGTCCGCCGGCAGCTTGCAGAGCTCATCAAGATTTTCCGCCACCGCAGCGCGTAATCGCGAAATCGCTGCATCGTGATTTTGGTGCGCGCCGCCGAGGGGCTCGGGGATGATTCCGTCGATGAGCTTCAGTTCGAGGAGGTCGCGTGCCGTGAGCTTCAGCGCCGCGGCTGCTTCCGGCGCGTGCTGACGATGCTTCCAGAGGATCGCGGCGCACCCTTCCGGGCTGATCACCGAGTAATACGCATTTTCCAACATCAGCACTCGATCCGCGACACCGATGCCGAGCGCACCGCCACTCCCGCCTTCCCCGATCACCACTGCCACAATCGGCGTCGGCAGTACCATCATCTCCCGCAGATTCACGGCGATGGCTTCACTGATGTGCCGCTCCTCAGCGCCGACCCCGGGATACGCCCCGGGCGTGTCGATGAGCGAAACGAACGGGAGCGAAAATTTCTCCGCGAGCCGCATGAGCCGGAGCGCCTTGCGATAGCCCTCGGGATTCGCGCAGCCGAAATTCCGCCGGATGTTCTCCTTCAACTCGCGCCCCTTTTGATGGCCGACGACGACGCACTTCCGATCGCCCAGCGTCGCAAAACCACCCGGCATCGCGCGGTCCTCGCCAAAGCAACGATCACCGTGCAGCTCGACGAAATTCGAGAACGCGAGGTTGAGGTAGTCGAGTGTGTAGGGGCGGGCATTGTGCCGCGCGATCTGCACCCGCTGCCACGCCGTGAGGTTCTCATAGATGACCCGCCGGGTGTCCTCGAGCTTCTCCTCCATCCGGCGGACCTCGTTCTCGAAGTTCACGTCGTTCGCCTTCGACGAGCTCTTGAGATCGGCGATCTTCTCCTCCAGTTCGACGATCGGTTTTTCAAATTCGAGCGGCTGCAGTTTCATGGATGTAGCGGAAAAGACGATGGTGATGTCGGGGAGCGGGAGCCATCAAGCATGCAACTGAGGCAGGCGGCGACTATTCAATCGTCACAGGATCGTTCTTGCGCAGCACGGTGGCGAGTTCCGGCAGCGCCTCGGGACTGAGAGCGATCCCGCTCGGCGGCTTTTGCGTCTTCGTATCGCCCGGCGCTGGCTCCGCATAGAGCGTGTAGGTGGAAAGCGCGAGTTGGATCCAGTGCGACGCACCCGCCCACGACTTGTCGGTGAAATTGACGAGCTGGCCATCGGCCCAGGAGAGTTTGCCCGCGACTTTCGTGGCGATCTTCGGCAGCGGAGCCGCGGTCGCCATCTTCTGGGCGATCTGTGGCGGCCATGACCGGATGGCGTATTGGCGGAAGTAGCGTCCACCATTGTAGAGGGTGACCTTGTTGCGTTTGCGGCTGATGACCACGGAGAAGTCGGTCATTGGCACGGAGAGCTTTTGGTCGATGCGCAGGTTGATTGTGGCGAGATTGTTTGCGCGCAGGATGAGCTCCGGCGTGCTTTTCGTCCGCGTGGCCACGCGCGTCATCACATCCCCGGAGCGCACGATGTAGAGCTGCTTTTCCGGAGCGGGCACCGGAGTAAAGAGGATGCGTGCGTTGACTTCTCCCAGTGCATCCCGGGCTTCCTCGATTTTGGTGGAGTCGGACCACTGATCGACAAAGGTCTCGAGCGCCGTGCGCGCTTCGACCCATCTCTCCTGTTTCTTGATTTCGAGCGCCTTCGCCAATTCCGGCAAAGACTCATCCGGCGGAGGGGGCAGCGGCGGAGCGAGCTTCTCCTCCTTCAGAGCGCGTTCCGGGGCGCGGAAGAGCTTGTCGGTGTAATACCAACCGCCGCCAAGAATCGCCGAGGCCAGCAAAAGCAGAAAGAGGGTCTTAAGAGCAATGCGCACGACGGAGCGGGACAGAAGATGGACTAGTGGACTCGCGGGCGATTGGGAAGTCGAACTCCACGGCGCGCGATCCGGTCGCGCGTCCCCTCCACGCCGCTGCGGTTCAGAGCAGTCCCCGGCGATTCCAGTCGCCGAGATTATCCGGCGCGGAAGTTTCGATCATGTCCGACGCAAACTTCAGCAGACTCACCTCCCAGCCTTCATCCACACCGTGAATGATCGCACTGAGCGGGTCTTCGCTGCGTTCCACCTCGCTGTTCAGGCGCCCGATCACGTCGGCGAGCGGGCTATGCACCACGGACTCCGTGACGTTCGATTTCCGGAACTGAAATCCATACTTCAGCACCGCGAGTTGCGGCGCGTGCTCGCGCAACCAGCCGATGAACTCACCCGCGCGCTCGCCGAAATCCTCGCTCAAAGTCCGCTGCAGGTAGTCCGGCGTGATGATCTGCGGCCGCTCGGCATGCAGATCGCCGGTGCGCACCCGCACCGTGCCGACCACGTCCATCAATTCCGAAACGAGGAAAAAGCGAAAGCTGGTCTGCCCAAACGTCTCGATCCGCCGCTCGGGCGCACGGATGATCTGCGTGTTCTCCACCGCATATTCGAAGGTGTCAGGGTTCATTCAGCGCGGCACAGGTAACTCGTCATGCCGAAGTCTCAAACCGCAAACTTGCGCTCATACTGCTGCGTGCGCAGGCCCCAGGCGATGAAGGCCGCGCCGATGATGACCATGAACAGCGAGAGAAACTGCCCAGCCGAGAGCAGGCCCACGCTCCACGCAGGGTCCGGTTCGCGGAAGAACTCTCCCGTGATGCGCAGGATCGCATACAGGACGAAAAAAGCTCCCGTGAGCACCCCGCGGGGCAGCCGCAGGCGCGTCCGCATGAACCACAGGATCGCGAAGAGTACCACGCCCTCGAGCAGGGCCTCGTAGATCTGCGACGGATGCCGCGCCGGCAGGATTTCGCGGAGCTTCGCAGCGAGAGTCGGATCCGTGCGCGCGCGCTCGATGAGCTCGTGCGCGGATTGCAGATGACCTTCGCCCGTCTGCTCGACGAGCGCAGGACGATCGAGCAGTTCGGTCGGGAACTGAACCGCCCACGCCACCTGCGCGACGCGGCCGTAGAGTTCGCCGTTGATGAAATTCGCGATGCGCACGAGGAAGAGCCCGATCGGTGCGACGACCACGAGACAGTCGCCCAGGCTCGTCCACGAGACGTGATGCTTGCGAGACCAGTAAAAGGTGAAGAGCACCAGCCCAAGCACGCCGCCATGGCTCGACATGCCGCCCTCCCAGACACGCAGCATCTGCGACGGCTGCTCGATCATTCCCTGGAGATCGTAGAAGAGGATGTAGCCAAGCCGCCCTCCCAGCATCACCCCAAAAATCGCCGCCCACGTGATGAAGTCCGCCACGCTCTCCGGCGGCAGATCGGTGTAGCGCCGTCGCGCCAACCACAGGTAGAGCCGATAGCCGAGGAGGAAGGCGAGCACGTACGCGAGGCCATACCAGCGCAGTCCGATGCCGTTGCGGAGTTCCAGGATGAACGGGCTGAGATTATGAAGGTAGTAGGCGAGCAAGGGCTGGAGAGTTGAGCGCGGCGGGGCGGATGTGAGAAGCGGGAAAGTGGCTGACTCGAATATGCCGGCGGCGACTCAAACGACTGCCCAACAAAGTTCCTGTCCCCCGCGGCACACGTCTGGCAACATGCGCGGTCAGTTCAAAACCTCAATCCCACCTCCACACCCACATGTGCGGCATCATCGGCTATATCGGCTCCAAAACTGCAGTCCCCATCCTCCTCGATGGGCTTCGCCGTCTCGAATATCGCGGCTATGACTCCGCCGGAGTCGCCGTGCT
>JANPIS010000263.1:0-2071 GCA_031425095.1 Chthoniobacteraceae bacterium | reverse complement strand
TCCCATGGCCCGCGATTCACGCGGCAAAGCGGACCGTGAAGAAGTCCGCGCCCAGACCCCGCGGGTGCCCGCTCCACGCCAATCCCAGCGACCCTCGGAGAAAGGCAGGTGACCGTGGGGTCAGAGCCGGACGCGCAGGCGGCGTCTGGTTCGCGGCCCGCCGTTCGGGAGGCGCTTCGCGATGGTGCCCCCGTTGTCGTTCACCGTCGCGACGAGGCATTCGGGAGAAGGTCCAAACGTGCGATGGCGCGGAGGTCTTCCGGGGTGTCGATGTCGAGCGTCCCCTGCGGGAATTCGACGCGGGCAATTTCATCGGCGTGGGCAGAGAAAAGATGCTTGGCGCCCTGCTCATCGGGGAGCGCGAGGAGTGATGGAAAGAAGCTGCGGTCGAACAATGTGGGAACCCCGAGCGTGCCGCCGTAGGTGCAGGCGATGATGCGTTTTTGACTGCGCTCATGCGCGGCGACGAGGGCGCGGATGATCTCCGCAGTTGCGAAGACTTGGTCGCAGACCATCAGCACAAGGGCATTCAATGACGAATCCAGGTCGAGGGCTCGGGCGACCCCGGTGCGGACGGAACTCCCGATGCCGAGCTGCCATGCGGTGTGGTGGCAAAGATGGACGGCGAACGGCTGCAGTTCCTTTTCGATTGGCCTTGGTGCGTCGCCGACGACCACGACTACCGGCGCGCATCCGGCTGAACAGGCGCTGCGGGCGGCCCGGAGAATCAAAGTTTCGCCGCGATACCTCACGAGCTGCTTCGGCCTGCCCAGTCGCGACGAACCGCCTGCAGCGAGGATCACCGCACCGATGGTCTGCGTGCTCACCGCACAGTGGTCGTCAGTTCGCTCCGAGGCGCGTGAATAGGCGCTTTGCGATCGCGCAGCGATTGGCGCGAGCCCTCGGTGAAGACCGCTTGGATTTCCGCGACGATGGCGAGGGCGATGGCTTCCGGCGAGTTCCCCCCGAGGTCGAGTCCGGCTGGGGCAAAAAGATTTGGGCCAGCGACGATGCCGGTATCAAGGAGGTCGCCCAGCAATTGCTCGCGGCGCGCACGCGGGCCGAGGAGTCCGATGTAGCGCAGTCCGAGCGGGAGCAGGGTGCGGAGTGCGGCGAAGTCGCGTCCGTAGTTGTGCGTCTTCACGATGGCGGCGGTCCATTCGTCGTAGTGCGCGTCGAGCTGACTGCCGCTTTCGATCGATCGCACGGACCAGCCGAGCGTTTCGGCGATGGCGCGCAAGGCGATGCTGTCCGGTCCGTCGCCAATGATGAGCAACTGTGGCGGCGGCTCGACGCGCTGGCGCAGTTCGCGGTCCGACTCCTCATCCGCGTCGCTGACAAAGCGGCTGCCGCATTCGCCCGCCAGGGTTGTGACGATGAGGCACGGACGGCGACCGTGGTAGTGCCCGGCCAGTTCCGCCAGGAAACTAGCCGGAACGCACTCGACGAGGATTTCCAGTTCCCCGTTGCAGCCGAAGCGGCGGCGCGTATCGAACGTCATCAGCGCGGGCGCTCCGGTGCGCAGAACCTCGCGCGCCTTCTCCACCACTTCTTCTTCAAGGCATCCGCCGCTCAGCGAACCGACGGCCTTTCCATCCGCTGAAATCAACATCCGCGCGCCGGGGCGGCGATAGCTGGAGCCTCGCGTCTGCACCAGCGTGGCCAGCGCGAACGGCTCCCCCCGGCGGCGCTCAAACTCCCGCACGATGTCGCCGATCTCGCGCATCGCTCAGGCGAGGGGGGGCAGGCCGGCGAGCACCTTGTCCAGCGTCAGCGGATATTCGCGCACCCGCGCGCCGGTGGCGTTGTAGATCGCATTGGCGACCGCTGCGCCGATGCCACAGATACCGAGCTCGCCGACGCCCTTGGCCTTCATCGGCGAGGACTTGTCGTCGAGCTCATCGAGGAAGATGACCTCCTGGTGCGGGATGTCGGCATGCACTGGAATGTGATATTCGGCGAGGTCGTGGTTCACGAAATAGCCGAAGCGTTTGTCCACCACGAGTTCCTCCATGAGCGCGGCGCCGACGCCCATGACCATCGCGCCGATGATCTGGCTGCGCGCCGACTT
>JANPIS010000262.1:0-1984 GCA_031425095.1 Chthoniobacteraceae bacterium | reverse complement strand
TCTCACGAAGCAGCTGTTCACGAACCCTTCGAAGAAGCAGACAGAAGATTACATCACTGGACGATTCGGGTGACGCTATGACTCAACACCGACATTTCGACGAAGAACTTGCCGACCTTAAGGCAAAGCTGGTGCGAATGGCCGGCCTCACAGAAGACCAAATCGATATTGCGCTGCGCGGAGGGGCGGGGCACCTCGACGCAGATACAGCCGCGCCCCTCGTCATCGAGCATCGGCTGGCCGAACTTCAGCACCGGAGGCGGTTGATCGACGCGAGTCGGTGTGGCGGCATCGGTGGCTCATCACCGCGCGCCGCTAGTGTAGTCCGCCGCAATTAGTGCATTGTTTAAGGGGTGGGCAGCTTTTTGCGGGCTCGTTTTACTTTCGTCAGGATGTCGTTGGCCTTGGCCGTCCAGATAAATGGTGCGGGCGCTTGGTTGTGATGAGTGAGGTAGTTCTCCACTGCGAGCACCAGATCTGACACGCTGTGGAAGACGCCGCGCCGCAGTCGCTTGGTGGTGAGATCCCGAAAGAACCGCTCCACCATGTTTAGCCAGGAGGCACTGGTGGGCGTGAAATGCAGATGAAAGCGGGGATGCTTTGCCAGCCAGGCCTTTACCTTGGGATGCTTATGGGTGGCATAGTTATCCAGAATCAAATGCAGCTCCCGATCCGGCGGGGTTTCCAGGTCGATTAGTCGGAGAAACTTGAGCCACTCCTGGTGACGGTGGCGCGGCTGGCATTCCCCGATGACTTTGCCGTCGGCGATATTGAGTGCGGCAAAGAGGGTCGTCGTGCCATGACGCACATAGTCATGGGTCATCGTTTGCGCCCGGCCATTCTTGAGCGGCAATCCCGGTTGCGTCCGGTCGAGCGCCTGCATCTGACTCTTCTCATCACAGCACAGGACGATCGCGTGCTCTGGCGCATTGAGGTAAAGACCCACGATGTCTTCAAGTTTCTCGGCGAACTTGGGGTCATTGGAGACTTTGAAAGTCCGCACCAAGTGTGGCTTGAGTCCATGTTCACGCCAGACGCGCCCCACCGTGCTTGGGCTCAGATTCATCGCTGCGGCCATGGAAGTGCGGCTCCACTGGGTGGCCTCCGGTGGAGTAGTCCGCGTGGTCTTCTTCACCAGGCCGGCCCGCACTTCCACAGAATAAGTCAGCTTCCGCCCGCGCCCAGGCTTGTCCTGCTCTATCCCTATGCGTCCCTGTTGCACAAAGCGAGTGCGCCAGCGGCCCGCCTTCTGCCGACTGATGCCAAGCTGCGCGGCAATCTGCTCATTGGTCTTACCCTCCGCGGCAAGCAGCACCACCAGACAGCGCTCCCCCAGACGCCGGCTGGCAATCCTGCTCCGTGACTGTTTGACCAGCCATTCCCGATCCGATTCGATAAGTTCGACAGTAGGAGCAACGCGCATCGCGTTGCTCTATCAGCGAACCCAGTTACTCGAAAGCTCTATGTTCCGTTATTTGCGGCGGACTACACTAGCGTTGCCGAGCGGCACACGACAAATCCGAACCCGCCCGCCGCATCCGCCACGACCACGGTGCGAGCGGCGGCGCGCATCGCGTTCAGTCCGGCGACCGGCTTTCCATTCTCGATCAGAAACGGGCCGGCCTGCAGCGCATCGCGCACGTCCGGCGTCAGCTTGAAGCCCGCCGCGCGCGGAAGCGCGATCCCCTTGCCCGTTACAATGACGAGCCCGCTGAGCAACCGCGCGCGCTCCTGCGGATGGATCGTCGCGCCTTGGCGCACAACGAGTCCAAGCGGAGTGCGGTCCGGGTGAAAGTAGCCGCCGTTCACCGCGGCGAGCGCGCCGCGTTTCTGCGCCGCGGTGCCCAGCGAGAAGTCGCCGTCGGGATTGTCCATCACGGCGAAGGTGTGCGTCTTCGGGTTGAAGCGAACGTGGTAGAGCGTGTTCGCGCCGAATCCGCCGCCAAGGCGCACTTCGCGAAACTCAAGTCCGGCCGGCGCAGGC
>JANPIS010000261.1:0-13132 GCA_031425095.1 Chthoniobacteraceae bacterium | reverse complement strand
TGGAGATCATCGGCGCGCCGCTGTTCTTCGAAGGCACGCCGGCGCAACTGAGGCTGCGGGCTCAGGAGGTGGTGTTTGACCTGGCGCGGAGTGCGGAGAATGAACCGCTGCTCGCGCTGCACACCGCCGCGAGCGGCTCAGTCGAGATCGAGATTGCGAAGCACGACCTCGAAGCAACGCTGCAACGCGTCGCCGTCCTCGCCGCGGGCGATCACGGAGTCGAGGTGAAGAAGACCGCGCTCGAGTTGACGGCCCATCACGCGCGGATGCTGGCCGTGCGCGCGGAAGTGACGGCGAAGATGTTTGTCATGAGCGCCGCGGTGAAGCTCACCGGTGAAGTATCCGTGGATGACGCCCTCCACGCCCGTCTCGCGAATCTCCGCGTGAGTGCGGACGGGATGGTGGGAGCGATGGTGAATACCGTCGCGCGACCGTTCCTCGAGAAGTGGGAGAACCGCGAGTTTGCGCTGCTGGCGTTCTCGCTCGGCGGCATCAAGCTCCGCGATGTCGCGGTGCGCGGCGGGGACTCGCTGCACCTCGAGGCGCATTTCGGGGCGGCTTGAGGGGCCGACGCTCGCAGACGGCTGTGGCCTGAGGCGCGGAAGGGGCGCCTTACTTCGCGGGCAGTGCGCTGGCGGTTTCCTTCTTCGGCCCGCCGCGCTGCAGGTGGATGAGGTCGGTCAGAATGTTCAGTGCTTCGGACTTCACCGGGTCGCGGCCAGTCTTCTTGACCTCGGCATCCTCTTCCTCTTCCCCACTTGGAGGAGCGGTTTCTGCGGACACTGAGTCCTGATCCTTCTCGGCTTTCACCGCCGGTGTCGCTTCCGCTTTCACCACCTCGGTCGCGGGTTTCTTTTCCACCTTCACGAGTTCCAGTTCGGGCTTGGTCACAGCGTCGAGGGGAAGGGCGAAAGCCTTTTGCTCCGGATGCTTGAGCTTGGCGCGCTCGGTTTCGCGGCGTTCCTTGATCGCTTTCTCTTCTTCGATCTCGCGCTGGCGCAGTTCCTTGTTGAGCGAAATGGTGTTCTCCGCGAGGCGCGCGCGCGCTTTCTCGAAGTCTTCCGTCAGGTAACGGAATTCCGGATCGAGGGCCACGCGGGCCGCTGAGCGCTGCTTCAGCTCGGGCTTGAAGAGCGGGCGATCCACCTTCGCGAAGTCCACGGGTTCGACCGTGTCGTAGGGCAGGGGACCCTTGAGTGCACTTTCGCCGATCGATGAGTGGTCGTAGAGAGACGGAAGCTTGATGTCGCTCTCGACGCCGCGGAGCTGGGTGCTGCCGCCTGCGATCCGGTAGAACTTCTGGATCGTGAGTTTCAAGGCCCCGGCCTGATTGGTTCCGCCGCCGAGGAACGGCATGATGCGGCCGATCTCGAGCATGGTCTGCACGGTGCCTTTGCCGAAGGTGTTCTGATCGCCGACGATGACCGCGCGGTTGTAGTCCTGCAACGCGGCGGCGAAAATCTCGCTGGCCGAGGCGCTCAGGCGATTCGTGCAGACGAGCAGCGGTCCATCCCAAGCGACCGAAGAATCGCGATCCTTGGAGACAGTGATCGAGCCATTGCTGTCGCGCGCCTGCACCACGGGTCCTTGCTTGATGAAGAGACCGGTGAGATTCACCGCTTCCTCGAGCGAACCGCCCCCGTCACGACGGAGATCCATGACGATGCCTTCGACCTTCTCCTGTTTGAGACGATTGATCAGCGCGAGCACATCCTTGGTCGTGCTCTTCGCGCCGGCCGAGCCGCTCTTTTCCATGTCGGCGTAAAACGACGGGAGCACGATCCAGCCGAGCCGCATGTTGCGACCATCCGCTCCTGGGCGCTCGATGATCTCGGCTCTGGCTTCCTGCTCCTTGAGTTTGATTTCGTCACGGGTGATCTCGATCACCTTCCGAACCGAAGGATCGGTCGCCGCCGCCGGAAAGACCTGCAGGCGCACGATCGTGTTCTTCTTGCCGCGAATCATTTCCACGACCTTGTCGAGCTTCATGTCCACGGCATCGACGAACTCCTTCTCGCCCTGGGCCACTGCCGTGACGCGATCGCCGACCTTGAGGCGACCGTCCTTGGAAGCCGGACCGCCCGGCACGAGTTCCATGATTTTCGCGTAACCTTCCTCGGAGTTGAGCACCGCGCCGATACCGACGAGCGAGAGACGCATGTTGATGCTGAAGTTCTCGAGTTCCGACCGGCTCATGTATTCCGAGTGCGGATCGTAGGTCTGGGAGAGAACGCTCAGGAAGATCTTCACCACGTCTTCCTTGGTCTGCTCGTTCAAGTTCCGGAGCAGTTGGTCGTAGCGGCGCGTGAGTACCTCGGCGGGCGGTTTGATGGCGTGCTTGTTCAGGGATTCCTGGAGCAATTCGCCTTCGAGGCGATCGCGCCACAGCTTTTCGGCTTCCGCCTCATCCTTCGGCCACGGGGCATTCTTCCGGTCGATTTCGATCGTGCGGTCGCTGTCGAACTTGTACTCGCGCTTCAGCAGTTCCTTCACCTTGGCCACGCGAGTCTCCACCCGCTTTTTGTACACATTGTAGATCGCGAAGGCGGGGTCGGGATTTCCGAGCAGCACGTCGTCGTCGAGGGTGGTGGCGTAGCGGGTGTTGAATCCGTCGATGTCGGTCTGCGTGAAATAAAGCCGGTAGTAATCGAGCGCCTCGATGTAGTTCTTCAGGAAACGGGCGGAAACCTTGTCGTCCAGCTTTTGGCCGCTGAAGTGACCACGCTCGAGGAGCCGGCCAACGGAGATCAGGACCTGGCCGGGATCAGGTTCATCTGCCGCGATGCCGACCATCGAGAAGATGAAGAGAGAAGCCAGCGGGAGACGAAGGAAGCGGAGGAATTTCATCGGTAAAACAGACTGGAGGCGCGAGCCCGCAAACAGTGGCAGAATTCGTCCAAAGCGCAATCGACGGATTCAGGAGCTTGGCGGAAAGCGGGATTGGCGATCATCTTGCACGCAACGGCATCCACGTCATCGATCGTATCCACTCCATGCACATCCAGACCTTCACCGGCGGAATCTTCGACACCAACGCCTTTTTCCTCCCTGCGTCCGGCATTCTCATCGATGCGCCGCAGGACACCGCGCAATGGCTGGAGGGCGCCGGCTTTCGGGTGAAAACCCTGCTGCTCACCCACGGGCACATCGATCACGTCTGGGACGCGGCCCGCATCCAGCGCGCGCATGGATGTCGCGTCGGCTACCACCGCGACGGAGTGCAGATGCTCACGGAGCCGGGGTTCTTCAAGCAGTTCGGCATGGGCTGGGAGATCGACCTCGTGAAGGCGGACTTTTTGATCGAGGAGAGTGCGTCGGAAATCATCGAAGGCGTGGACTTTCAGGTTCTGCTGGTTCCGGGCCATTGTCCGGGAAGTCTTTGTTTTTTTGAAAAGAGCGAGCGGGTGCTTTTCGGCGGCGACGTCCTATTCGCCGGGGGCGTGGGCCGCTGGGATCTGCCGGGCGGCGATCGCGATCTGCTCTTCAGCGGGATCCGGAAGAAGGTCTTTGCCCTCGATGATGACGTGACCGTGCTGCCCGGCCACGGCCCCGCGACGAAGATCGGCGTCGAGCGCCGCACGAATCCCTACGTCGGCGAGGCTGCGCGCTGAGGAAATACGCTCGCGCTTGCCAAGCGCGCTCGCGGCCTGCGAAAAGCTCTCCCCATCATGCTCACCGCCGATCTCGAACGCATGCGTGGCGCCATCCGCGATGTGCCGGATTTCCCCAAGCCTGGCATCCTCTTCAAGGACATCACGCCAGTACTCGCAGACCCGGCCTTGTTCCGGCTCGCGGTGGATGCATTCGTCACCGCTGGCCGTGGCAAGGACATCCGGAAAGTCGTCGGGATCGATGCCCGCGGGTTTATCTTCGGTGCCGCTGTCGCGCATACGCTCGGCGTCGGTTTTGTGCCGGTGCGGAAGAAAGGGAAACTGCCTTATGAGTGTGAGGCGGCCGCGTATCAGCTCGAGTACGGGGAGGCCACGGTCGAGATGCATATTGACGCGATTCTGCCCGGGGAACGCGTGCTCCTGGTGGACGATTTGCTCGCCACGGGGGGCACGGCCGCGGCCGCAATCCGGCTCATCCGCCAGATGAGGGGGGAACTCGTCGAGGCGCTCTTCTTCATTGAGCTCGCCTTTCTGGAAGGTCGGAAGGCTCTCGGCGATGTGTCCGTCCAGTCGTTCATCGTCTATCCATGACGTAGGACTCCGGGCGGGGAGTGGGCACGAATTCGGCTTTGGCATTGCCAAATGCGAAGCCCTGTCGCCGAACACGCTCCCGCCACCCGCAACGTCCCTGCCCCTCCCGGCGGCAAAGGTGGTCCTGCCGGGAAGCTGATCTCCGCATCGCTGATGAGCATCGTGGCGATCGTTGCCACCGCCATCGGCATCGGTTTCCTCGCGGTGTGCGAATGGCGTGGCGAAAAGGAGCGCAGCGCGGCCAGAGCAGGGCTGCAATCGGTGGAAAAGATCGAGCGGGCGATCGAGCAACTCGGCGAGGCACAGCAGGCCTATGCGGCCACGGGTCAGCCTCCAGAGCTGGAGGAATTCAGCCGTCGGCGCGCAAATGTCGAGGCATCCTTCCGGGCCTTCGAGCCACAGTCCGACGCGTCTGCCGCGGAGCGTATGCAAGCTGCGGAGGCCGAAGTGAAGCGCTGTCTGGAGGCCTCCTCCGCGCCTCAAACGGAGGCCCGCCGAGTCGGCCAGGAGCCCAACCCGCGAGCAGCCTGGGCCGCCGGCCAGCCCATCGGCGAGCGAGTCGCGGGTCATCTCTCCGCGATCAAAAGTGATTTCAACACCCGCTACGATTCCGCCAGCCGCTGGAGCGCGTGGATCGGTTACACGCAGACCGGATGCGCGTTGATCCTCGCCGTGCTCGGCGTCGGTGGCATCGTGACCTCCACGTGGCGGGGCGTCCGCACTTTCCGCGAACACTTGGAGAAGAACGAAGCCGCCCACGCACAGACGCGTGCGATCATTTCGACCACGCTCGATGGCGTGATCACCGTCGATGGCCATGGCCTGATCCTCTCCATGAATCCCGCGGCGGAACGCATGTTCGCGCAGAGCGAGAAGGAAATGGTCGGGCAGAACCTTTCGACTCTGATCCCGCAGCGTCACCTGTTGCACGACATGAACGGCCTCGGCCGCGGTGCGATGATGGCGATCGGGCAGCGGCAGGGCTACTTCTCCTTTCCGATCGAGATCTCGCTCAGCGAGATGGTGGTGGGCACGCGCAAGCAGTTCGTCGCCATCGTCCGCGATGTCTCGGAGCGCTCCAAGGCGACCAACATTCTCAAGACCCTCGGTCTCGGTGTCTCCGGCAACACTGGCGAAGAGTTTCTTCGCACGCTGCTCAAGGAACTCTCGAAGGCGCTCAATCAGGAGTTCGCTTTCCTCGTCGAAATCGCGGGCCGCGGTGACGAGGCCGTCAGCACGTTCACCCTCGCATCGAAGGGCTCCATCCAGCGCTCCGGCCAGGAAAACCTCGCGAACACCGCCTGCGCCGAAGTCGTGCGCAAAGGTTTCCGCATCATCACGGAGGGCGTGCGCGCGAAGTTTCCCGAAGATCACATCCTGCAAGGTCTCGGCGCCGAGAGCTTCGTCGCGATGCCACTTTTCGATCACACGCAGCGGACGGTCGGTCTGATCGGCGTCATCGACCGCAAGCCCCTCGAGGAAAGCGAGATCGTGGAATCGGCGCTGCAGATCATCGGCTCGCAGGCGGGCGGAGAGATCGTGCGCAAGCGCTTCGAGGAAGCGCTGGCCGAGGAGAAGGAACGCCTCGCGGTGACCTTGCGCTCGATCGGCGAAGGCTTCATCACGACCAACAACGAGGGGAACGTGATCATGCTCAATGCGGTGGCGGAGGGCCTGATCGGCTGGACGCAGACGCAGGCGATGAACAAGCCGCTCTACGACATCTTCCACCTCCTTCAGGAAAAGACGCGCAAGCGTTGCATTCACGCACTCAGCCGCATCGTCGAGACCGGAGCTTCGGAAGACATCACCTATCCGGCGATCCTCGTCTCCAGCGACGGTCGCGAGCGGCTCGTCGAGTGCTCCACTTCTGCGATCCGCGAGAAGTCCGGCCGCAAGCTTGGCGTCGTCATCGTCTTCCGGGACGTGACGGAAAAGATGCGGATCGCGGAGGAGCAGAAGAAGGCTGAGAAGCTCGAGTCGCTCGGACTGGTCGCCGGCGGCATCGCGCACGACTTCAACAACGTGCTCACGATGATCGTGGGCAATGTGACCTCCGTACTGAAGATGCCGGGGCTGGATGCCCGTGCGACCGAGCACCTCAATGCCGCGAGGAAGGCGACCACGCGCGCCGAAGAACTCGCCAAGCAGCTCCTGCCTTTTGCGAAAGGCGGTGCGCCGATCCTCCAGACGGTCTCCATCGCACAACTCATCCGCGACACCGTCGCCTGCACCCTCCAGGGCTCGAAGACTTGGTGCGAGTCGACTTTCCCCGAGAACCTCTGGCCCGTCGAAGTGGATCCCGGCCAGATCAGCCAGGTCATTCACCACCTCGCACTCAATGCCGACCAGGCCATGCCCGCAGGCGGTAATCTCCGGATCGTCGCGGAAAATATCGAACTGCGGGAAGACGATCCCGACCTCGGTCTGCGCGCCGGGCGCTGGGTGCGCATCTGCCTCAAAGACGAGGGCATCGGCATCCCCGAGGAATACCGTCAGCGCATCTTCGATCCTTACTTCACGACCAAGCCCAAAGGGGCCGGCCTCGGCCTGGCCACGACGCACCGCATTCTCAAGAACCACGGGAGCGGGATCTTCGTCGAATCTGAGCCTGGAATGGGCAGTGCCTTCACGACGTATCTGCCAGCTTCCGAGCGCGAGCTTCCTGCCGACGACTCCGGGTCCGCACCGGCCGTCCACACCCCGGCGCGCGTGCTCGTGCTCGATGATGAGGAGGACATTTGCATGATCATCCAATGCGCGCTCGAGGAGTTCGGGCACGAGGTCACGGTGACGCACGATGGCAAGGATGCGGTCGCGGCCTACGAGGGTGCGCTCCGGGAAAATCGCCGCTTCGATCTCGTCGTCTCGGATCTCGCGATCCCCGGCGGGATGGGCGGAAAGGACACCATCAAGCGACTTTGCGAGATCGACCCGGAAGTCCGCGCCATTGTCTCCAGCGGTTACGCGAACGATCCGGTCATGAGCCGCTATCAGGACTTTGGGTTCGCAGGGATGATCGCGAAGCCCTACAACATCGACGCGATGTGCATGAAGGTTGCCGAAGTCCTCGCCACTCCGCGGCAGGCGAAGGTGAACCTTCCCGGCTTCTCCGTCGCGCAGCCAGCCTAGCTCAGCGTTGCCGGAGGTAAAACGCGCTCGCCGTCGCGCCGAGCACGGCCGCGCGTTCAGTGGAGGAAAATCGTGAAAGGAACTCGGACACGAGCTGGAAAGCCTCCGCGTAGCTGCCGGCAAGGAGACACACCGGCCAGTCGCTGCCAAACATCAGTCGTCCAGCGCCAAAGGCTTCGAACACGGTATCCAGATAAGGCGCGAACTCTTCGGCGCTCCACGTAGCGTGGTTTGCCTCGGTGATCATGCCGCTGACTTTGCACGTCACATTGCGGTGCTGGGCGAGTTCGCGGATCCGCTCGCGCCACGGAGAAATCGTGCCGTCTTTGATCTGCGGCTTTGCGATGTGATCGAGCACGAACGGCTGCTCGGGAAAGCGCCGGACGAGTTCGATCGCCGCCGGGAGCTGCTGCGGGAAAATCAAAATGTCGAAGGTGAGCCCGTGGCGATGCAGGAGTGAGATTCCCCGCAGGAAGGCGTCGCCGAGCATGAAGTTCTCATCGGGCTCATCCTGCACCACATGCCGCACGCCGACGAACTTCGGGTGGGGCGAGAGTTCCGCGAGCTGTTCTTCGACGCGCTCACTCCGCAAGTCCACCCAGCCGACCACGCCCTTGATGATCGGCGAAGTATCCGCGAGTTCGAGCAGCCAGCGCGATTCCTCGATCGTCTGCCGGGCCTGCACCGCGATACACCCATCGAGCCCCGCCGCGTCGAGTAGCGGCGCGAGATCTTCCGGCAGCCAATCGCGATGCAGCGGCGAGCCCGGTGGGATCCACGGATACTGCACGGCGTCGTAGCGCCAGAAGTGTTGGTGCGAGTCGAGCTTCATGAGCCGGTGATATGCCGGCTACGTGAGACTGACGATCGCCTTGATGACGCCGCTCTCTGGCTTCAGCCAGGTCGGGAAGACCTCGATCATATCGTCGAAGGTGGCCTGATGCGTGATCCACGGCCGTGTGTCGATCTGGCCGTCTTCGATCAGTTTCACGATTCGCGTGAAGTCCGCCGGGTGGGCGTTGCGGCTCGCCATGAGCGTGAGCTCGCGACGGTGCATGATCGGCGCGTGCGGGAAGGACACCTCCTGCTGCGTGATGCCGACATAGACGATGCGGCCGGTGAAGCTCGCGAGTTGGAAGCATTGCGACATCGATTTGTTGCTGCCCGTCGCATCGACGATCACCTGCGCGAGCGTATCCCCCGTCAGCGCCTTCAGTTGCTCCAGCTCCGAGCCGTCGCCTTTCGCGAGGATCGTATCCGGCACGCCCATTTTCGTTCGCACGAACTCGAGGCGCTGTTCGTTCATATCCATCACGATCGTGCGCGCGCCGCTAAGCTTCGCGAATTCGATCACGCTGAGCCCGATGGGTCCGGCCCCGATGACGAGCACGTGCTCGCCCGGCTTTGGCGCGCCGCGGTTCACGGCGTGACAGCCGATGGCGAGGGTCTCGACGAGCGCGCACTGATCGACCGTCAGTGCATTCGCAGGATGCACCTTCCTGGCCGGAAGGAGGATGCGCTCCCGCATGCCGCCGTCGGTCATCACGCCGATCACCTTGAGATTCTCGCAGCAGTTTCCGTTGCCGCGTTTGCACGCGAAACACTGCTGGCAATTCATGTAGGGCTCGATCGAGCAGCGGTCGCCCGGCTGCACGTGGAAGACGCCTTCGCCGACGGCCAGTACTTCGACGCCGAGCTCGTGGCCCGGGATCCGTGGATAGCTGAAGAACGGCATCTTGCCGAGGTAGCCACCGTAGTCCGTGCCGCAGATGCCGATGCGACGCACGCGCACGAGGACTTCGCCCGCCCCGGGCGCCTCGGGTTCGGGGACATCGACGCGGCGGAATTGCTGGGGCTGATCGAGAGAGATGGCCTTCATGAGAAGTGGTGCGGCTAGTTGTTTTCCGCCAAGCCTTCGGTGTGGCCGATGTTCTTCACTGGCTCGAAGATCTTCTGCACCTGGGTGAGGAGCTTGCGATCGAGTGGCTCGGCGGCCCATTCCGCCCACTTCTTGATGTTCTCGGGATTCGCGCTGCCGGCGATCGTCGTGGCGATGTCGGGATTGCCGATGCAAAACTGGAGCGCGAGCTTGGCGATGTCGGAGCCTTCCTTGTCGCAGAGCGCCGCGGCCTTGCGTGCGGCGGCTTTCACTTCCTCGGGTTCCTTCAGCCACGCGGGTAATGGGGCATTGGTGAGCAGGCGCGCGCTGAAGGGTCCGGCGTTCATTACGCCCACGCCTTTCGAGTCCAGATACGGGATGATCTCGTCCGCGAAGCGCGTGTTTTGCAGCGTGTATTGATTGTAGCTCAGCACGCAGTCCACGGAGGTCTGGTCGAGGATGGCGCGGAAGATCTTCATCGGGTACCCGCTAAAGCCGATGTAACGCACCTTGCCCTGCTGCTGGATTTTCCGCAGCGCGGGGATGGTCTCATCGACGATCTGCTGCAGCGGCACGAACTCGATGTCGTGGCAGAGCACGATGTCGAGATACTCCGTGCCGAGCCGGTGCAGCGACACGTCCACGCTCTCCGCCATGCGCTTCGCGGAAAAATCGAAGTGCGGGAGGTCGTAGCGGCCGACTTTGGTGCAGAGCATGTAACTTTCGCGAGGGATGCCGCGTAGGGCGATGCCGAGCAGCACCTCGCTCATGCCGCGACCGTAGAAGGGCGAGGTGTCGATGAAGTTCAGTCCGCTCTCGAGTGCCGCGTGCACGCTAGCCAGCGCCTCATCGAGTTTCACGCTGCGGAACTCCTGGCCGAGCGACGATGCGCCGAAGCCGAGGATGGGAAGTTGGAGATCGGTGCGACCGAGGCGGCGAGTGGGTAACATTTGGGATTTAGGATTGAAGATTGAGCATTTCAGCAAAGGTGCGGACTAACTCGTCCGGCAGCCCATGGTCAGGAGCACATTCGCCCAGAGGGCCTGATCGGCAGTCTGGATGGTGAGGACGTGATCAGCAGACTCGACGGCCTTGTAAAAGTCCCACTTCGGGATGGGCTCGACCTTCACCTCCACACCCGCTTCCGCGGTGATCTCACGGAGTTCCTGCCACACGGGCGGTTCGCCGAACTTCGCGTACGGGTCGTCCGCGGGGATGCCCATTGTATTCAAGTGATCAACGGGGACTTCGCTCAGCAGCGCCCGCAGCACTTGCGCGACGGTGCAGACTCCGGGCGTGAGATTGAGGCAGACGAGTTCCGCATTCGGGCCGCGCTTGGTGGAAGCGGGGTAGTTGCCGTCGGCGATAAGGATCTTTGAGTGATGCCCGCCGCGCGCGATGATGCGGAGGATGTCGGGGTGGAGGAGGCGGGTGGTTTTAAGCATGGGGTGGGGAAAACATCCAACATTCAACATCCAATGAACTGCTCGCCGAATGCATGGGGAGTTCGGCGGGTTCCATTGGATGTTGGATGTTGAATGTTGAGTGTTGGATGTTCATTGGGCGGTGCCTCGGGTGAAGCGCCGGAAACTCTCGATCGTCTGCCGCGCGGCCGTCGCGGAGTCGGGCAGCGGCACGATCTCCGCGGAGAGGTAACCGGTGTAGTCGATGTCGCGCAGGGCGCCGATGATCGGGGGCAGATCGGTGTGGCCGAGGCCGATGGCGCGCCGGTTTGAGTCCGCAAAGTGAACGTGGCCAACGAGGCTCCCGGCGTCGCGCAGCGCGGCGGCGATGTCGGACTCTTCGATGTTCATATGGAAGAGATCGGAGAGGATGCGGACGTTATTCGTGCGCAGTGTTCGGAGCCACGCCGCGGCGTCCGGGGTGCGGTGAAAGAGATTCGTCTCGTAGCGATTGAGCGGTTCGTAAAGAAGCCAGGCGCCGCGAGTCGCGGCGTGGTCACCGTGTTCCTCGACGGCTTCGGAGAGGAACGCGACCGCTTGCTCCCGCGCGACTTCGCCCTCCCAACGCCCCTGCATCGAACCGATGATCGCGGGCGCACCAAATTCGCCCGCGAGTTCGACGATCTGGCGGATGAAGTCGCGCGCCTTCCGGCGGATCGCCGGATCAGCGTGGGTGAGCGTCCACTTGTGCACGAGCCAACCGGCGCCGGTGCCGAAGGCGGCGACCTTGAGTTCGTGCCGGGCGAGCAGCGCGCGCAACTCCGCGACATCGATGGCGCCCGCGGAGGGCGGGAAGATTTCCACGGCGTCGAAACCGAGCGCGGCTGCTTGCGCGCAGCCATCGGCGAGCCCATCCCAGAAGACGAATGGTCCGCCGCGAGCTTGCGGGACGAGGGAGATGGTGATGGCGGATTTCATGCGGAGAAAATCCCAAGCACCAAGCCCCAAGCACCAGAGAAAACCCAAGCTCCAAGCCGCAAGCGGCAGTCCAATTCAAGTGTTGGCGTACTCACGATCAAGTGGTGCTTGGAGCTTTTGTCGTTCATCCCACAAACAACGGCCGCAAGTGCCGCGCATACAGGTTCTCCGTGACGTTCTTGCCGACGATCTCTTCGTTGGCCACGAGTAGGTCGAGGTAACGCTGGCCGGCTTTGGCGGCGAGTTTGAAGGACACGTGGAGGAGTTGCCGGAAGCTGGAGTTGAAGAGCGGATGCTTCTGGTCGTGGCGGAGCGCGCCCGTGAATTGCACGCTGGTCCAGCCGGCGACTTCCTGCGCGGTGGGCAGCTTCGCCTTGTCGATGTCGATGACGGAAGCGTAGGGCGCGCAGAATTCATCCACATGCCCGATGGTTCCGGCGTAAATCTCCTTCGCAAAGGCCAGCCCATCACCGCCGGCTTCGGCGAGGCCGATGAGTTCCTCCAGCCATGTTGTGCCGGCGGTCTTCAGATGCAGGCCGGCTCCGAATTTCGGCAGCGTGCGGCGGATGATCGGGTAGAGCGAAAATTTGTCGCTGCCGCTGTGGACGCTGAGTTTCAGATTTGCCGGCAGGCCATAGTGCGCGATCGCATGGGCGATCACGGCGAGGTCGTCATGAAACTCCCGCTCGAACTGCGCGAGGTCGCCGACGTAGTCCACACCCTTGTTGAACCGTCCGGTGAACTTCGGTGCGATGGTCTGCACGGGCACCTTCTCATCGGCGAGCGCAGCGAGGATGACGAGCAGCTCGGGTGGTGTCTGCGGCGTGTCCGTTTCATCCATCGAAACCTCGGCGATCACGCGATCCGCGCCCTTTTTCTCCGCGATGTAGCGATAGATTTTTCCGGCGTCCTGCACCGCGAGCAGGAACTTGCCGGCGATGCGCTCGACCTCGGCACGCGTGGTGGTGAAAGGGGCGGCGATCTGCGGGATGGAGATCGTGCCGACCAGCTCGGGATGTCGATCCACAAAGGCTTTTACGTCTGCGGGCGCCGCGGGCTGGCCGATGGAATCCGCGACGTCGATGGTGAAGAAATCCGAGTGCGGCAGGAAGCGATCGACGGTCTCGAGCCGGATGTGATCCGCGTCCACGTGCCAGCCGGTTTTCCAGTCGAGCGCCTTCACGGCGGAGCGCGCGGCGAGGAGTACTGATTCCGGTTCAGAACCGACGAAGGTATGTTCGCGGTTCGACTTGTTCCAGACGGGCACGACTTCGGCACCGTCGCGAGCGAGGAGCTGGCAGGCGCGGAGCTGGGCTTTGGCCTGGTGGGCGAAACGGTCGCCGACGCCGATGGAGAATTTTTCGAGAGTAAGCATGGGAAGGCCGCGGGGATGAGCGGGGGCGGAAGTGATAGGCAATCGGCACGCGAACGGGAATGGCGGAGATTGACTATGGCATGTCGATTATTGACTCCGCGGCGTCGCCCGGGACTAGCTGCGGGATGGCCCGCGCACTCGCTTCCGGATCTCCGCCGAAACG
>JANPIS010000260.1:0-14926 GCA_031425095.1 Chthoniobacteraceae bacterium | reverse complement strand
ACGCGGGGATTCTCATCCGGGTCGTCCGCACGTTCGGCCTCTAGTATTCGTAGAGATGCGGCGCGCGCGTATATAGTAATCACCACACGGCGATTGACCGCGCCGCCGCCCGCCATCGACTTTGCGATCGCAGTCGCGCTGGCTCGATTTCCAATCGCAACCGCGACCAACATGGCCTCGACGTTCCGCGTAGATTGTAAATTGTCCCAGCCAAATGTCCCCTCCGCCCACGAGGGAACAATCTCCTCATACATTTCCGTTCGACCACTTAGTTGCGCTACCAAGATGGTCCGCGCCTGATCTTTTTCCCAAGCACTCTTCGAGAGCAGCCTATCCAGCAGGCCGCGCGGCGAGGACGCCGCGGGAACTACCGGCGACGAGGACGTCGCCGCTACGAGCGGCTCCCACTGCACCAGCGGCGCGTCCTTGCGCGTGATGCGCCAGATGCGCCCCATGTGTTTGTCGCGGCGCACGTCGCGGAAATCGACTTCGCCGTGGTTGATTACCGGGTTCGACCAGTCGGCGATGTAGAGCGCGCCGTCGGGGCCGAGCTTCACATCGATCGGGCGGAAGCTGAGGTCGCTGGTGCGGATGAAGTCGGGCTGTTCCGTGGTGACGTAGCCAGCCATCGGCGGCGTCTGGGAGTCGGGCTCGGCAGTGCTCAGGTCCTTGATCTCAAAGCGCACGATGCGATGCGCGCGGAAGTCGCAGGTGATCGCGTTGCCCTGCCATTCGGCGGGGAAGTGCGGGCTGTGGATCAGCTCGAGTCCGGCAAACTTCGGATACGCGCCGGGACTGATCGACGGGAGGATCTGCCGCGCGCCTTCGTAGGTCACAAACATTGCGCCAGGGAATCCCCAGTTGATGCCGCCGCCGCCCGCGCCATCGGTGTGAAAGCTCTGGCCCCACTGATCCCATGCGAGACCCCAGGTGTTGATGAAGCCTTTGACATAGACCTCGACGCGCTCGGTGCGCGGATCGTAGGCGAAGACGCCCCCGCTATTCAGCCGCACCATGCCCCACGGTGTTTCGAGGTGGGAGTGGATGTAGATCGATTGATTGAAATAGAGGCGTCCATCCGGCCCCCAGCGCAGGGTGTGGATGATGTGGTGCGTGTCCTCGGTGCCGAAGCCGGAGAAGACGATGCGGGTGCGGTCCGCGCGACCGTCCCCATCGCGATCGATAAGGTACAGGAGCTCGGTCGACTGTCCGACGTAGCAGGCGGAAGGATGGAGGAGGGATGAAGGATGAAGTGAACTGGCCGTCCGCGATCCATTGTCTTCCGCCTTCATCCTTCCGCCTTCATCCTTTATCAGGTCCGGCACGACTGCGGTCGGGATGAGCAGCGTGTCGGAGAAGATCGTCGAGCCATCGGCTTTGCCGTCGCGGTCCTTGTCTTCGAGGATGAGGATTTTGTCGTTCGCCACACCGCCGGGTTCGATCTGCGGATAGAGCGAAGAGCTCGCGACCCAGAGGCGGCCGAGCGCGTCCCAGTTCATCTGCACGGGTTTTTCGAGGAGCGGATTTTCCGCCCAGAGTTCGATCTGGTAGCCATCGGCGATCTGGAAGCCAGGGTGCGCAGGTGGCTCGAGATCCTTGAGCGACACGGGTGCGGTCGCCGCCGCCGGCAGGGCGGGGCGCCCAGATTTTTTCAGCGCTTCGATCTCCGTTTCCACAGCGGCGATGAGCGGATCGAACTTCGGCATCTCCGCCGCGTTCTGGCCCTGCTCGTGTTTGCGGAAGCCGAAGAGATACGTGGAATTCGCCGGGCGGAACCGGTGAAAGAAAAGTTCGTTCTTCCGCACGATGAGGTCGCGGAGCGCGATGGCGAGTGCGCTCCGTTCCGCCTGCCAGCGGGCGAAGTTGTCCCCGCCGGACGGGATCTCCAGCACCCAGCCGAGGCTCGCAGCGATCTCCTCGCTCAGCATCGCGTATCCCCCTTGGCTCAGGTGAATGCCGTTCGGCGTTACTTCGTCGCGCACTTCGTCGAGGACCACCGTGCGGCGTGCGGTCTCCTGGCCGCCCCAGAGATTGAAGAGATCGACGAAACGCGCCTGCCGCTCGGAGGCGAGTTCGGCGATGACCTTTGTGTAATCGGCGAGCAGAGCATTGTGCGGCGTGGGATCGGGCAGGCCGGGCCGGATCGCGCGAAGATCGAGCGCGCGGAGCGGCGAGAGCAGGACAAAGCGCACCGAGGTCGCGGGATCGATCGCCTTGATCGCGTCCATGAGTTCGCCGAGCTCCTTCTTGAAGCGAGTCGCGGTCATCGGCTCCGCGCCGTAGCGCACGGGATCGCCATTGAGCGTGATGTCCCGCGAGCGGTCGGTGATCTCCTGCAGACTCGCCGCCATGCCGAAGCCGAGGAAGACGACGGTTGGTTTCGCGGTCGCGAGATCTTCCTTCAGCCGCTCGGTGCCCTTGGCCGGCGGATCGAAGCTCGCACGGGACCAGCCAGTCGGGAGTTCGCCGGACCACGAGAGATTCCGCACCGTGAAGCGGCGGTCGCGAAACTCCGACGCCATGCGAGTCTCGAGGTGGCCGTAGTTGCCCTCGCGCTCGAGCAGCGTGTCGCCGAGAAAAACGACGCAGTCGCCGTCGTTGATTTCAAACCGGGCGTCTTCGGCGCGGGCGGCGAAGGTAAATGCGAGGAGCAGCACGAGGAGGCGGGTGGTCATGACGGTTATCGGGGAAGGGGAGGCGCTAAATTTCGGTCACTTAATACCAAACTCGAATCGAGCTTAGCTGGCTAGAGCGGTTCGAGACCGGTCGCTGGCATCCCGCTGCGCACGCGTCGTGCGGGCTTGATGACGCAAGTGGACGCCGCGCCTGCGCCGAGCCCGGCGATGAGCTCCGCATAAGCCGGGAGGCCACCGTAGTGCGCGGTGCTGATGGCGTGAGAGAGCGCCTGGATGCCGAGCCAGAGAAAGGCCACGGTCCAAACCGGAACGACGGCAAGTGCCGAGGGCAGTCGAGTCGGTGCGAGCGAGTCGAGGCCGAGTCGGCGATGCAGCATCACCCACGCGCCCACGATGCCACTGATCGCCCCGCCAGCACCGACCATCGGGAGCGCGGAACGCGCGTTGAGGACGATATGAGCGACCAATCCGATGTAAGCGGCGAGGATGTAGATGACGGCAAACTTGATCGGCCCGAGCAATCGTTCGAGCCGGCTCCCAACGACCCACAGCACCGTCATATTCGCCAGCACATGAAAGATGCCGCCGTGCATGAAGGTGGATAATGCGAAGTGCTCGGAGCGGTGCGGTGCCTGACTCGCCCAGTCCCGTGGAGGGAAGCCCGCATCGGCCACGGATTCATCGACGCCAAATCCGAACTGCCAGATGAAGAAGGCCACCAGACTCAGCACCACCAGGGCGCCTGTGATGAAGGGAAAGTGCGGCCCGGGCTTTGCCGGCGATCGAGGCATCTGGCGGAGAGAAGCGCGCGCGAGTATTGGCTCCTCAGATGTCGCAGATCTGCACGCCCTGGGCGAGGGAAGCCATTTTTTCCGGGCGTGCCGGGATGAACTCCTGACCCACGTAGCCGGTGTAGCCGATGTCGAGGAGGGCCTGCATCAGCGCCGGGT
The DNA here is from genome assembly GCA_031425095.1 of Chthoniobacteraceae bacterium. Classification (GTDB taxonomy): domain Bacteria; phylum Verrucomicrobiota; class Verrucomicrobiia; order Chthoniobacterales; family Chthoniobacteraceae; genus JANNXQ01. The sequence continues at coordinate 11,340 of JANPIS010000260.1, read as the reverse complement.
AGTTCAACTCCTGCGTGTCGTCGATTTCATTGCGGCCGGGGACACCGGCGGTATGCACGTGCGCGATGTAATCCTTATGCTCTTTGATCCGGGTGATCACGTCGCCGTGCATGATCTGCACGTGATAGAGATCGAAGAGGATCTTCATCCGCGGCGAACCGATCTGCTTGCAGATCTCCACGCTGCGTTCCATCGAGTCGCAGAAGTAATCCGGGTGGCCTTTCATCTCCGTGGCGACGCGCGAATTCAGCATCTCCAGGCAGATCGTCACCTTCTTCTCTTCGGCAAAAGGCACGATCTTTTTCAGCCCCTCGACCATGTTGGCGATGCCTTCGTCATCGGAGATGCCGCGGCGAAATCCCGAGAAGGTGATCACGCGCTCGCAGCCGAAGCCGGCGCATTCCTCGATCCGCGAACGCAGTTTCGCGAGGCACTCGTCCCACTCTTCCTTGTGGGCAAAACCTTTGGCAAAGCCGTGCGATCCAGCGATGGCGCACTTGAGGTCGAGTTCCTTCAACATCGGCCAGTGCTTCGGATCGATAAGCTCCACGGAGCTCAGTCCGAAGGCCGCGGCAAACATCGCGAGTTCCTCCGGAGGGATCGGATTGAAGCACCAGGGAACGACGCTTTGTTTGATGTGCCCTTTGGTGATGCGATAGAGCGCGGGTTTGGTTTCCTGGGTCCACGCGCGGGGCACGGTGGCGGCGAAGGTCGCAGCGGCAGCGGTCTTGAGAGCGGAGCGGCGGGAGAGGGGCATGGCGGCGGGGAGGTTGAGGGTGGAAAAGCGAAGTGTGGATTGGCTCGCTGCGCGGAGTCGAGGCTGGAACGGCAAACGCGATGGACACTCCACCCGCAACGCCCAACACTCAACCCCTCTTCCCATGCGCCTCCTCCCACTTCTGCTTCTCCTCATCGTCGCGCCCCCACTTCGCGCGGCAGATCCCAAGCCAAACATCGTCCTCATCTACACCGACGATCTCGGGATCAATGACCTCTCCTGCTACGGTCGGACGGATCAGCAGACGCCGCATCTCGACCGGCTCGCGACGCAAGGGATGCGCTTTACGAATTCCTACTGCGCGCAGCCGATCTGCTCGCCGTCGCGCGCTGCACTCATGACCGGTAAGACGCCCGCGCGCCTGCACCTCACGAACTTTCTCCCTGGCCGCGCCGATGCGCCGTCGCAAAAGCTCCTCAATCCGGTGATCGAAGGTCAGCTCCCGCTCGAAGAGATCACGCTCGCTGAAGTGCTGCGCGACGCTGGTTATGCGACCGCGTGCATTGGCAAATGGCATCTCGGTGGCAAGGGCTTCGGACCCGAGGATCAGGGGTTCCAGTTTCACGTGCCCGGCAAGCCGAACACGCAACCGAGCGACACCGAAGGCAGCAAAGGTGAATACGCCCTGACCGCCGCGGCGAACCAGTGGATCGAGGAAAACAAAGCGCGCCCCTTCTTCCTCTACCTCGCGCACAATACGCCGCACATCCCCTACGCCGCGCGACCGCAGGACACGGAGAAACACAAGGGCGCCTTCTCGCCCGTGTATGCTTCGGTCATCAAGCGGATGGATGAAACGATCGGCCAACTCCTCGCCAAACTCGACGCGCTCGGCCTCACGGAAAACACGATCACCATCTTCGCCAGCGACAATGGCGGACTCCACGTCCTCGAATTTCCCGGCACTCCCGCCACGCACAACACGCCATTCCGCGCCGGGAAAGGCTTCGTTTACGAAGGCGGTCTGCGCGATCCGCTCATCGTGCGCTGGCCGGGCAAAGTGCCAGCCGGCGTCGTGCAGGAGACGCCCGTTATTTTCACCGACCTCATGCCCACGCTGCTCGCCGCGACCGGCGTCGATGCCGCCAAGACCGCTGGCCCGCTCGATGGGGTGAACCTTCTCCCGCTCCTCACCGGTGGCACCATCCCGGCGCGTCCGATCTTCTGGCACTTCCCGAACTACACCAACCAAGGCGGCCGTCCAGCTGGCGCAGTGCGCGATGGTGAGTGGAAGCTCGTCGAGCAATACGAGGACGGCAGCCTGGAGCTCTACCACCTCGCCAGCGACATCCGCGAAACGCGCAATCTCGCGAAGAAGGAGCCCGCCCGCGCCGCCGCGATGCAGGTGCAACTCGCCGCCTGGCGGCGCAGCGTCGGTGCGCAGGAGAATGCGCCGAACCCCGCCTTCGATGCAGCCCTCCACCGGAAGCTCTATGTGGACTTCGATCCCTCGACGATCACTGCCGCGCCGACCTTCGCCGCGATCGAGAAAAACTCGACCGAGTGGCGGCAGGCGATGAACGCCGCGACCAAAGGTAACAAGGTGAAGGTCACGCCCGCCACCGGCGACATCCGGCTGCAAGCGAAGGACGCGAAGGTCCACGGCACCAATGCCCGATACGAACCGCAGACTTACAAGAACACCATCGGCTACTGGTCCAAAGCCGAGGACTGGGTGAGCTGGGATTTCGCCGTTGCCACCGCTGGCCGCTACGAAGTGGAAGTCCTGCAAGGCTGCAAAGACGGTGGCTCCGAAGTCGCCATCGAGATCGGAGGAAAGACGCTCAACTTCACGGTGACTGGCACTGGTCACTTCCAGCAGTTCATCCAGAAGACCATCGGCACGGTCGAACTCAGCGCCGGCCCGCAGACGCTCGCGTTAAAGCCACAGAAGAAGCAGGGCGCCGCCGTCATGGACCTCCGCCGCGTCGTCCTCCGGCCCGCGCCGTAGTCCGTTGCGCCGCCGAAGACCGCCTCCGGTGGCGTCAGTCATTTTGGTTGGCTGGAAGCGGGATCGGCTTATCCTCCGGTCTCAATGAACTGCTCAGTGAGCAATCGATCGAGGAGTTGAAGCACCTATGAAACACGCCCCCATTCTCGTCGGTATTCTACGAAACCTCCGGTCGCGAGTGTCTATCGCCGGAGTCTTGACTGCGAAAAATTCGCGGATGCTAACCACTCTCGCGTGCGCCCTCCTTGGACTCACGGGATGTGGGTCCAACTGGTGGGTGGACAAGCACGCCGGTCGGCCTCGCAATGATCTGGAGCGAGAAGCGGGGAGGCAGCGCGGCACGATTCGACTGCCAGATCTGCGCCCCAGATCCGCGCATGGGAGGGTCTCTGGCGAGGACGTGTGGATCCGTGCGAAGGTTAGAAATCAAGGGCCTGGCGGTGCGGATACCTTCCAAGTCGTCGCGGAAGTGGGTGCGCCTTTTCCGGTGACATTTACCTCCACGGTGAGGCGCCTCGGAATTGGGGCCGACTGGGAGGAGGAGATGGGCGTCATTCAAGTGCCCTTGGCGCAACGGCCAGCAACCATCAGCGTGCGGGTAATCGTGGATCCGGTCGCTCCACGTGCGCCCCGCGGTCAGCAGCTGGAGGAGAACGAAGGTAACAACGTCGGAAACTACACGGTAATGGTTTACTGACCGGCTTGTTGCCGTCGGCGCTCGTCGCTGGAGCGGCCGACCGCTGCACATGAGATTCGTCGCAGGTTTGCGCTGGGCGACGTAGGCTCAGTGAATTCATGCCTGAATCCCCCGCCACCTCTGCAGCTTCCCGATTGTGCAACGCGTGCGGGCTTTGCTGCAATGGCGTGATGTTTCATCTCGTGCAGTTACAGCCGCGGGACTCGGCGCGGGAGCTGGCGGCCCTTGGGCTCAGGCTGAAGCGGAAGAAGCGGCAGGATTACATCCAGCAGCCGTGTCCGGCCCACCGCGAGGGGCAATGCTCGATCTATCTCCAACGACCGGAGCGCTGCCGATTGTTCGAGTGTCGGCAATTGAAGCGCGTTGCGGCCGGAGAGATCACGGAAGCGGCGGCACTGGCGAAGATCGAGGAAGTGCAAAGGCGGGTGGAGCGTCTGGATGCGCTCTCGCGGCGGGCGGATGGTTCGCTCCGTCGCGGGCCGCTCTCCCGGCGTTGCGAGACCGCACTGGCAGAGCCGGTCGATGCAATCACGCAGCCTGAATTGATTGATGATCGTGAGGCGCTGGCTCGTGGATTGAGTGAACTCGATGCCATCCTCGACGCCGACTTCCGCGTGGCTCGCACGCTCGAAGATGGCGTGCGCGAAACTTGTGGTGCGACGATATCCAACCCATGAATCAGCCTCCTTCGAAAGACCCGCTGCACGGGCTGACCTTGGAAACGATCGTGCAGGCGCTTGTCGATCACTTCGGCTGGGATGAACTGGGGCGGCTCATCGATGTCCGCTGCTTCAATTCCGACCCGAGTGTTTCATCGAGTCTGAAGTTTCTGCGCAAGACGCCGTGGGCGCGGAGGAAGGTCGAAGAGCTCTATCTCGCGATGCGTTGGGAGCAGGAATAGGAGCTCGGTTGCTCACGTGCCGACCGGCGGACGGAGCATCGCCTGCATTCACTTCGGCTTCAGCTCGGTGTCGTATTCCACCACTTTGCCGAGCTTCTCGAGTTCCGGGCGGATTTCCTTCGCTTCGCCGACGACGACGATGGCGGTGTTTTCCACGTCGAGATACTTCTTCGCCAGCTCCTGCACTTTCTCGGCAGTGGTTGCGGCCATGCGGCTGGCGTAGGTCTTGTAGTAATCCGCAGCCATGCCGTAGAGCTCGATGTCCTGGACGCGCGTGGCGATGCGGCCGGCGTTTTCGAGGCTGAGGAGATAGTTGCCGACGTTGTACTGGCGCTGCAGTTCGAGTTCGGCAGCGGGCACCGGCTCGTCGCGCAGGCGCTTCATTTCGGCGAGGATCTCGCGGATCGCGGGCGTCGTGACGGCATTGCGGGTCTCTGCGCTGGCGCTGAACATGCCGCCGTATTTGTTCGGGCCGAAGGCGGAGTAGGCGCCGTAGGTCCAGCCGTTCTTTTCGCGCAGGTTTTGGAAAAGGCGTCCGCTGAAGCCGCCGCCGAGCGTGCCGTTGAGGACGTTGAGTTCGGGCATGTCGGAGCCGTTGCGCGCGGGGCCGGGTTGCACGACGGCGATGTTGCTTTGCACGGAGCCGGGGCGATCGACGAGATGGATGGTGAGGCCGCGCAATTCGGGCGCGGCGCCGGTCTTTTCCGCGGGCACTTCGCGACGTTCCCACGCGGTGAAGGCTTTCTCGAGCGTGGCGAGGATCTCGTCGGTCTTCACGTCGCCGACGACCGCGAGCGTGGCGTTGTTCGGCGCGAACCACTGCTGGTGGTAAGCGACGAGATCTTCGCGGGTGATGGCGTTGACCGTTTCCTCGGTGCGGTAAGCACCGTAGGGGTGCTCGCCGAAGACGACCTTGCCTGCGAGTTTGTCGCCAAGGGCGTCGGCTTCCTGTTTTTCGGAGGCGAGCTTCGAGAGGGTCTGCTTGCGAAGCTTGTCGAGCTGGTCGGCGGGAAAGGTGGGATGCAGCAGTGCGTCGGTGAGCAGTTCGAGGATCTGCTCGGTGTATTTCGTGAGCCCGCCCGCGCTCACGCTCAGCGCGTCGGATCCAGAGGCGGCCTCGACCTTCACGCCAATGGCATCGGTTTCCTCGGCGAATTTCGCAGCGTCGCGCGCCGTCGTGCCGCGATTGAGCAGTGTCGCGACGAAGGAACTCAGGCCCGTCTTTGTGCTGTCATGCAGCGAGCCGCCCTTGATCAGCAGGCGGAAAGTGACCGTCGGCTTGCGATCATCTTCGATGACGAAAACCTTCAACCCATTGGCGAGGGTCTTTTCGCCGTAGTCGGGAAAGGACGCGGCCGGGGCGGGGCCAGGCTCGGGTTTCTTGCTGCGATCGACGGCGGCGGAGGCGGTGAAATTCCATGCGCCAGTGGCGAGCAAGGAAGCTGCAGCGAGCGTGCAGGCGGAGAAGCCGAACGTGCGGCGTGAGACAGGGAGAGGGTAGTTCATCGAAAGTGGATGGGTCTGCGCTTAGTTCGAGGAGGGTTCCTGAGCCTTGGGTTTTCCAATGCGCGGCGGATAGCGGAGGATGTTCACACCTTCCTTGGTGAAGTACTTATTCGCCACCCGCTTGATGTCGTCGCGGGTGACGGCGAAGTAGCGGTCGAGCTCGGTGTTGATGAGGTTCGCGTCGCCATAGAAGACGTGGTAGCGGGCGAGATTGCGGGCGCGCTGGGACATGGAGCCGAAGGCATTCACAAACTGCGCTTCCTGCTGATTAAGGACTTTCTGGAACTCCTCGGCAGTGACGCCTTCGGCTTTCACTTTCTCGACTTCCTCGGTCACGAGGGCGTCGAGTTGATCGAGCGGGACATTGGTCTGACCCATCACATAGACGCCGAGCATGCCGGCCTTCTCGAGCAGGTAAGGGAAGGCTTCGACTTCCATCGCGACCTGCTCCTTTTCCACGAGCCGCTTGTAGAGTCGCGAACTGCGGCCGGAAGACAGGATACTGCCGAGCATCTCGAGCGCGTAAGCGTCGGGATGGGTCTCGGTCGGGGCACGCCACGCGTGCAGAGTTGCGGGCAGCGGCGTGTTATCCTTTTGCACTTCCTTGCGGGTGCCCGGGGCGTCGGTGGTCCAGTCGATCTTGGGCCGGGCGATCTCGGGGCCGCGTGGGATATCGGCGAAGTAGTCAGCGATGAGCTTCTTGGTCGCCTCGAGATCGAAGTCGCCGGCCACGGCGAGCGTGGCGTTGTTCGGCATGTAGTACGCTTTGTAGAAGTCGCGGAACTCTTCGATCTTCGCCTCGTCGATGTATTGGAAGGAGCCGATTGGGACCCACGAGTAAGGCGTATTCGCAAAGACGAGCTTCGAGAGTTCCTCGAAGAGCGTGCCATAAGGGCGATTGTCCACGCCGCGCCGCTTCTCCTCCTTCACCACCTGGCGCTGCGTCTCGACGCCCTTCTCGTCGATCTTCGCGTGCAGCATGCGCTCACTTTCGATCCAGAGCGCGAGTGCGAGCTGGTTCGCGGGGACGTTGAAGTAGTAGTCGGTCTGGTCGAAGGAGGTGCTCGCGTTCAGGTTGCCGCCGGCACCGGAGATGAGTTTGTCGATCGTGCCGCGCGGGATGTTTTCGCTGCCTTCAAACATGAGATGCTCGAAGAAGTGCGCGAAGCCGGTGCGGTCGGGCCGCTCGTTTTTGCTGCCCACGTGGTAGAGCACGTAGGTGGAGACCATCGGCACGGAGTGATTCTGGTGCAGGATGACATGCAGGCCGTTTGGCAGGTCGTATTGCTCGAATTTGATCGGCTTGATCTGCACGCGCGCTGAAGCGGCAGTGGTCTCTTTCGCGAGCACGGTCGAGAAGGGGAGAGTGAGGGTGAGGGCGAGCGCGGCGAGTTTTTGGAGCATGGGAGCGGGATGAGACAGGCGGGACTGTGGGACGTTCACGATACGGCGGCAAGCGTCGGCTGGATTTGGCGGCGCGGCGCGCGTATCTGCGCAGAGCGGATGAACATCCAACATTCAACATTCAACATCCAACATCCAATTCCCGCGCCGGCGCGCAGCCGGTTCATTGGCGATTGGATTTTGAATGTTGGATGTTGGATGTTTTTCACGGCGATCCTCGCGGCAGCGGGGCGTGCGGCCGAACTCCAGCGCTTCGCCTACGAGAAAGCCGCGATGGGCGTTCCTTTCCGCGTGACGCTCTACGCGTCCGATGAAGCGACGGCCAAGGTGGCGGCGGAGGCCGCGTTCGACCGGGTGGCGGTGCTGAATGCGATCTTCAGCGATTACGATCCGGACTCGGAATTGAGCCGGCTCTCGCACACCTCCGGCCAAGGGCGCGCGGTGCCGGTGAGTCGGGAGCTTTTTCACGTGCTGGAGCGCGCGCAAGCGCTCGCCGAATGCACGGATGGCGCCTTCGACATCACGTGTGGGCCGCTGGTGAACGTGTGGCGGCGGGCGCGGCGCAAGCAGGAGCTGCCGTCGGACGTGCTGCTCGCGGAGATGCGCGCGCGCGTCGGCTGGCGCAATCTCCGACTCGATCCCGCGGCGCAGACGGCGCAGCTCCTTACCGAGGAGATGCGGCTGGATTGTGGGGCGCTGGCGAAAGGTCGCGCGGTGGACGAAGCGCTTGCGGTGCTGAAAGAGCGTGGGATCACCAGTGCGCTCGTAGCGGGCAGCGGCGACATGGCGGCGAGCGAGGCGCCACCGGGGCAGGAGGGGTGGAAGGTCGAGGTCGCGGCGCTGGATGTCGCGGGAGCGCCCGCTCCGCAAGTGGTGCTGCTGAAGCACCGCGCGATCGCGACGAGTGGCGACATCTTTCAACGCGTGGAGATCGGCGGCCTGCGCTACTCGCACATCGTGGATCCGCGCACCGGCATCGGGCTCACGGATCACAGCCTCGTGTCGGTGCTGGCGCCGGATTGCCTCACGGCGGACAGCCTCGCCACCGCGGTCAGTGTGCTGGGGCCAGAGCGGGGGATGAAATTGATCGAAGAGACGCCTGGTGTGGCCGCCCGGATCCTCCGCATGCCGGGCGAGAAGATCGAAGTCGTCGAGTCGAGTCGCTGGCCGAGGTAAGCCGCGCCGGCTAGCTATTCATTCGCGCGAGGGCACGCTCGACGCCGGCGAAGAGTTCATCGATCTCCGCGTGGGTGATGATGAGCGGCGGAGAGACGGCGACGAGGTCGCGGATGCCGCGGATGATCACGCCTTCGCTTCGCGCGATCTTCGACGCCTTCGCGCCGAGTGTGGATTTGAGCTGCGTCTTGTCGCGATCCGGGGGGAGCAATTCGAGCGCGCCGATGAGGCCGAGGCCGCGCACTTCGCCGACGAGCGGATGCGATGCGAACCCCCGGAGCTTCGACTGAAAATACGGCCCCACATCGTCCCGCACACGCTCGACCAGTTTCTCCCGCTCGATGATTTCGATATTCGCGAGCCCGGCGGCGCACGTGGTCGGATGGCCGCTGTAGGTGAAGCCATGCGCGAGATAACCGGCGTGCTTCAGCACCTCCGCGATCTCGTCGCGCACGACCGTCGCGCCGAGCGGCAGGTAGCCGCTGGTCAGGCCTTTGGCCAGATTCATGAAATCGGGCTCGAGCTCGCACATGCTGCTGGCGAACCAATCGCCGAGTCGTCCAAAGCCGCTGATCACTTCGTCCGCGACAAAGAGAATGCCATACTTCCGGGCCAGCTCGCGCAGCCCCTTCAGATACCCCGCGGGCGGAATGATCACCCCGCCGGCGCCCTGGATCGGCTCGGCGAAAAGCGCCGCGATCGTCGCCGGATCTTCGCGCAGGATCATGCGCTCCGTTTCCTCCAGACACCACTGGCCGTAAGCCACGGGATCGGCCTCGCGATTCGCCGCGTACGCATTTGGCGCGGGCACGTGGATGAAGCCGGGGAGCGGCAAATCGAACGGCTTCGTGCAGCTCGGCAGGCCGGTCATGCTCGTCGCCGCGATGGTGACGCCGTGATAAGAGAATTCGCGCGAGAGGATCTTCGTGCGCTGCGACTGCCCGCGGATTTTCAGGTAACCGCGGATGAGCTTGAGCGCCGTCTCATTCGCCTCGGAGCCGGAGTTGCAGAACATCACGTGCCCCATGCCGCGCGGGGCGAGGCTCGCGATCTTCGCGGCGAGTTCGATCGCCGGCTGCGTGGTCGAGTTGAAGAATGAGCAATAGTAGGGCAGGCGCCGCATCTGCGCGCTCACGGCATCGGCGATCTCCGGGCGGCTGTAGCCAACATTCACGCACCAAAGGCCGGCGAGGCCATCGAGCAGCTTCTGCCCGCGTGCGTCCCAGAGATACACGCCTTCGCCACGCGTGATGACGTGGGTTCCGGCGTGGTGCATGTCGTCATGATCGGTGAACGGATGCAGGTGGTGCTGGGCATCGAGTCTCGCCAACTGTTCGGGAGCCAGGGAGGGAGTCATGAATGAATGAACCATTGCCGCGGGCGTTTGCCAAGGGACCGGACTGAGAGTCATGCGCGTTTTGTTCGATGTTCGATGTTCGATGTTCGATGTTCGACGTTGGGCGTTCGATGCTCGATGTTCCCGAGCTTTCCCATGCTCCCACTCTCCACCAGCGATCTCGCGCCGGGCGATCTCCGTTCCGCGGAGTTCGATCTCGCGCCGTTTGAGATCACCCGCATCCGCTCTCTTAGCCATCCCCGCTTCGAGACCGCCTACGGGCTGCTCTGGGATGAATTCGGCTGGAAGCACGAGATGGAGCTGCGCGAGACGCTCGCCCACCGTTTCGCCCTCGCGCCGGAGATGCTCTACGAACTCGTGCTCGTGCAGCGCGATGGGGTGCCTGCGGCGGTGCGCGATCACACCGCGGTCGCGGCGGGTGACGAAGTGGTGGTGCATCTTTCGCACAATCTCGTGCTGCCCGAGTGGCGGCGCGGCGGGCTCGCGGGCTGGATGCGGGCGCTGCCGTTGCTCACGGCTCGGGAGTTGCGACCGGGTGCGCCGATCACGCTCGCCGCGGAGATGGAGTATCCGCAGGAGGACGATGAGAGCCGGCTGATCCGACTGCGGGCTTATGAGAAGGCCGGCTTCAAAAAAGTGGATCCACGCGTCTTGCAGTATCATCAGCCCGACTTCCGGGCGCCGGAAGTCATCGACGCCAGCGGAGGTCCGCAGCCAGTGCCGTTTCAGCTTTTGCTCCGACGCGTGGGACGGGAAGGGGAGGAGAAGGTCCGCGGTGCGGAAGTGCGACGGGTGATCGCGGCGCTCCACGACATGTATGGACGGCAGTTTCGCGCGGACGACATGCGGCACCCCTTGCTCGAGATCGACGCGTGCCCGGAGCCCGACGCCGTAATCGCGCTCCTCCCGCCGACGGCGTAGTCGGCAGGTCGCGTGACACAGGCCTCCGGCCTGTGGGCAGGGATCCCGGGCAGGGACGATAGTGCTCGCACCATGCGGACTGCTTTCGCTTCGCGAAGCACAGGCCAGAGGCCTGTGTCACGGATTGCGCAGCGCCGGTCACCCCCTCTACCGTCGCCGCACGATGCTTACCGCATACTACCACCCCGGCTACGCCGCGCCGATCGGCGATCACGTCATGCCGATCCACAAATTCGGCCTCGTCGCCGAAGGCCTCCGCGACGCAAAGGACGTGCAACTCGCCGAACCCGCGCCGGTGACCGAGGCGGATCTCCTCCGCGTCCACACCCCCGCATATGTCTCCGCCATCCAGACCGGCGAACCGCGCCAGCTTGCCGAAAGCCAGCGCTTCCCTTGGTCGCCCGAGCTTTACCCGAGCGTGTGTCTCACGAGTGGCGGCTGCCTCGCCGCCGCGCGTCAGGCGATGCGCGACGGTGTCTCCGCGGCGCTGGTCAGCGGCTTTCACCACGCCTGCGCGGATCACGGCGAAGGCTTCTGCACCTTCAATGGCCTCATCGTCGCCCTCGACGCCATGGAAGCCGCCGGCGAACTCACCCACGCCGCGATCCTCGACATGGATCTGCACTACGGCAATGGCACCGCCCAGCTC
>JANPIS010000259.1:0-3315 GCA_031425095.1 Chthoniobacteraceae bacterium | reverse complement strand
CTCGCCGAAGCGCTGAAGAGCGGACAGGTCGCTGCGGCGGCTTTGGATGTCTTCGAAGTGGAGCCGCTCCCGGCGGAATCCCCGCTGCGCAGTGCGCCGAATCTCGTGCTCACTCCGCACCTCGGTGCCTCCACCGCGGAGGCGCAGGAAAGCGTGGGCATCGAAGTGGCGCGGCAGATTCGTGCGGCGCTGCTCTCCGGTGAAGTGCGCAATGCGGTGAATATGCCGAACATCGACGCCAAGACGCTCGCGGCGATCGGACCGCATGTCGCCTTCGGCGAAAAACTCGGCCTCTTCCTTTCCCAGATCGCGAAGAAGCGCAGCGACAGCCTGAACATCAATTTCAGCGGCAAGGTGTACGACACCGACACAACGGCGATCACCCGGGCCGTGCTCGTGGGGTTCCTCCGAGCAGCAGGCGGCGGCGACGTGAACATCGTCAATGCGCCCGCCTTTGCCGAGAATCTCGGACTGAAAGTCACCGAGTCGCGCGAGAGCGCGTCGGCGGACTTTACCGAGCTCATCGAACTCACCGCGACCGGTGAGAGCGGCTGGGTCTCAGTGGCGGGCACCTTCTTTGGGACCGCGCCGCGCATCGTGAAGATCAATGGCCGCTACGTGGAAGCGAAGCCCGAGGGCGTGCTCTTCCTGCTCGAAAATCGCGACCGCCCCGGCATCGTCGGCTACGTGGGCACCACGCTCGGCAAGCACAGCGTGAACATCGCCAGCATGTCGCTCAGCCGTGACAGTGCCGGTGGGCAGGCGCTCACCGTGCTGAATCTCGACTCGGTCCCCGGCGAAGCGTTGATCAAGGATCTCCTGGCGGAGGGCGACATCGTCACGGCGCAAGTCGTCCAGTTGTGAAAATCTCCGTCGAGACGCGGCCGGCCGGGAAAGCGGAACTGACCGTCCGTTTTCTCCCGAAAGATCAGCGCTCGAAGATCGAGCCGCCAGTCACGGAGGGCGAATTCTCCGGGAACACTGGCGCGGTGCTCCACCTGCTGCGCGAGGGCGTGCTCTATGTCGGGCTCGGCGATCGTGCGCAGCTCGACGCGGCGAAGTTCCGCACGGCGGCGGGGACGGCCACGATGTTCCTGCGGAAGATCGGGCGCACGCGGGCATGCTTCGATCTCGATGCGTGGCCGCAGTCGGCTGGGGCCGTGGTCGAGGGAATGGTGCTCGCCAACTACCGCTACGAGCGCTTCAAGACGAAGCCCGGCGCCGCGCTAGCGAGCGCGATGATTCAGGTGCTGAAGGAGGATCTCCGGCAGGCGCGCCAGGCGGCGGAGCACGGTCGCATCGTCGGCGAGGCGACGAATCTCGCGCGGAGCATCGGGAATGAACCGGGCAACCTCCTCTATCCGGCGACGCTCGCGGATCGGGCGCGGAAACTCGCCAAGGATGCCGGGCTCAAGGTGACGGTCCTCGAAGAGAAGGAACTCCGCGCGCGAAAATTCGGTGGCCTTCTGGCCGTCGGCGGCGGCAGCCCGCGCGGACCACGGCTGATCGTGCTCCAGCATCGCGGCGGGCCGAAGACCCAGGCGCCAATCGCGCTCGTCGGGAAGGCGATCACCTTCGACAGCGGCGGCATCTCGATCAAACCCGCCGCCGACATGGAGGAGATGATCTTCGACAAATGCGGTGGGATGGCCGTGCTCGGCGCGATGTCGGGCCTCGCCCGGCTCGGGGTGAAGCGCAATGTCGTCGGCATCATCCCGACCGCCGAGAATCTCCCGAGCGGTAATGCTTACCGCCCCGGAGACATCGTCACCACTTACGACGGCAAACACGTCGAGATCATCAACACCGACGCCGAAGGCCGCGTCGTGCTCGCCGACGCGATCGCTTATGCGCGGAAGGATTGCGCGGCGGCGGCGATCGTCGATCTCGCCACGCTCACCGGGGCTTGCGGCGTGGCCCTCGGGGAATATGCGGCGGGCTTCTGGTCCAGTGACGATGCTTTGAAGGCGCGAGTGCTCACGGCAGCGGAACGCTCCGGCGAGCGCCTCTGGCCGATGCCGCTCTTTCAAGATTACGCCGACCAGATCAAGAGCGACGTGGCGCTGATCAAGAACACCGGAGGCCGGCTCGGCGGGGCCTGCACCGCCGCCGCGTTCCTGAAAACTTTTGCCGAGGACACGCCATGGGCGCACCTCGACATCGCCTACACTTCTCATCGCAGGAAAGACTCCGCTGACCTTGCGCGCGGTGCGAATGGCTTTGGTGTCCGCACATTGATCGACCTCATCGAGCAGTGGAAAGCGTGAGTGGCTGGGGGCTTTAGTCGTTGGCGCACGCCCCCGGTGCGTTGACAGTCGCCTCATTTTTCGAGAAAACTCCGCGTGGTCTGCGGACAAAATTCCCTATGAAGAAGGTGAGCCCCCCAATGCACACGGTCATCGAACCCCTCGAGAGCCGCATCGCTCCTGCGACATTCATCGTCACGAGTTTCGCGGACTCCGGTCCCAACACTTTGCGGCAGGCAATCCTCGACGCGAATCTGACCACGGAGGCCGACACGGTGCTCTTCCGCACCGGAGGCACGATCAAGCTGCTCTCCGATCTCCCCGACATCACCGCGGACCTGACGATTGCTCCGACGAAGCTGGTCGGGATCAACGGGAACAGGAACCAGATCTTCGAGATCACCGGCACCGATACCGATGTCACGCTCAGCAATCTGACGCTCGTCGGCGGCCTCGCTGAGACTGGCGCGGCCCTTCTCGTGAACTCCGTGGGTGGTGATGTCACCGTCAGCCGGACGAAAATCTCGTCGAATCGCGCGGAGTCGGACGATATCGCGCGAGGCGCTGGCATTGCGGTGCTCGCCGGCACGCTGGTGCTCGAGAATTCGGTCGTCTCGGGAAATGTGGCGGATGGGGACGTGAACGCGAAAGGCGGTGGAATTTTCAATGCCGGCACCCTGACGATCCGCAGTTCGACGATCACCGGTAACCGCGCTATCGGCGGCGCGGAAGGCTTCGGCGGTGGGATCGAAAATGAAGGCACCGCCTTGCTTGAAAGGGTGAAGATCACGAGTAACTCCGCCTCCGGCCCGAGCGCTGGTGGCGGCGGAATTTCCAGCACCGGCACCCTCACGATCCGCGGATCGGTGCTCTCGGCGAACGTCGCCTCCGGCGACACCGCTCAGGGTGGCGCGATTTCCAATGGAGGGACGGCGATCGTGGAGGCGCTGACGCCAGTGGTGGGTGGTGTGAAAGTTTTCTCGCAGATCACGGCCAACAAAGCCCTCGGCTCTGCGGGTGCGAATGGCGAGCCCGGGGCGCGCGGTTTGAACGGCGATCGCGCGCTTCA
>JANPIS010000258.1:0-4083 GCA_031425095.1 Chthoniobacteraceae bacterium | reverse complement strand
CCATCGTTCCCGGCCTGTCCTGGCTGATCCCCATTCCGTTCTACTTCATGGAGTTGCTCGTCGGCCTTGTGCAGGCACTCGTCTTCATGCTCCTCACCGCCGTCTTCACCCTGCTGATCTGTCAGCACGAGGAGGGGCACCACTAACTTTCAAAATTTCGTCGGCCGGACCGTGGGCAACCTGCGGGGGTCGTCGGGAAAACAGCAAAACCAAATAACATCATGGAAATCGCAAACATCCTCGCGCAAGCCGCTCCCGGCTTGACTGGAAACCTTCACGTCGGTCTCGCCGCCCTTGGCGCAGCACTCGGCGTAGGTTTCATCGGCATGAAGGCTTCGGAAGCAGTGGGCCGCAATCCCGGCGCCGCTACCCCGATCCTCGTGCAGGCGATCCTGAGCACCGCCTTCGCCGAAGGCATCGTGTTCTTCGCCATCTTCCTCGTGAAGTAACTTAGGGGCGCGAGGTCGGGCCACCACTCGGCCTCGCGCTTCTTGTTTCTGCGTTTCTAAATTTTCGTAAGCTCGTATGACTTATCTCCCTCTCCTCGCCGCCGAGGGCGGCATCGTGGACAGCCTCATGGACAGCGCCCATCGCACGGGCGAGACCTTTGGCTTCAACGCCTGGCTCTTTTTCTCGCAGATCATCAGCTTCTGCATCGTCGCTTTCTTGCTGCAGAAATTTGCCTATAAGCCCGTGCTCGCCGTGCTCGAGACTCGCCGGCAGAAGATCGCCGAAGGCCTCGCTAACGCGGAGAAGATCAAGCAGCAACTCGCCGAGAGTGAGCAGCGCTATCAGGAGATCCTGACCAAGGCCAACACCGAGGCGCAGAAGATGATCGAAGACGCCCGCGCCGCCGCGAAAACGGTGGGCGATCGCGAAACCCAGCGCGCGATCGGTGAGGCCGAGCAGATCATTGCCAAGGCCCGCGAAGCGACCAAGGCCGAGCGCGAGCAGGAGCTGGCCTCGCTGAAGAGGGAAATTTCCCGCCTGGTCATCGACACCACTTCCAAGGTCACCGGCAAGGTGCTGAACAGCGACGACCAGCGCCGCATTTCCGAGGAAGCCGCCCGCGAAGTCGCGGCCTAACTAGTTAGTTATGGCCAAGCTCGACAAAGATTCCCGCAAGCTCTCGAAGCAGCTTTTCAATGCGAGCTTCACGAATGGTCAACTTGACGAAGCCAAGGTGCGCGCCATCGCGGCCAAGGTCGGCGAAGCCAAGCCGCGGCACTTCATGGGCCTGCTCAAGGATTACCAGCGCAAGGTGCGGCTCGAAGTCGAGAAACACCACGCCATCATCGAGAGCGCGCAGCCACTCGACGGCGGGCTGAGCGAGCAAGTCGTCAGCGGCCTCAAGGCGAAGTACGGCGCGACCATCACCACCGAATTCAAAATCACCCCCGAGCTGATCGGCGGGCTCCGCATCAAAATCGGCAGCGATGTCTTCGACAGCTCCGTCCGGAACCGCATCGACCGTCTCGAATCTCAACTTATCAACGCTTAATCGCCCCAATCCATGAGCAGCATCCTGCAAGAAATCGAATCCCAGATCACCGGTCTCAAGACCACCACGAGCAAGTCCAACGTCGGCATCGTGCGTGAAATCGGCGACGGCGTCGCTCGCATCGAAGGTCTGAGCGACGTTCGCCTCAACGAACTGGTGGAATTTCCCGGTGGCGTCTTCGGCCTCGCGCTGAACCTCGAGGAATCCGAAGTCGGCGCGATCCTGCTCGGCGACGAAAAGAACATCACCGAAGGCACCGAAGTGAAGACGACGGGCCGCCTGCTTTCCGTTCCGGTCGGCAAGGAACTGCTCGGACGGGTGGTCGGTGTGCTCGGTAATCCGCTCGACGGCAAAGGTCCGGTCAACTCGACCGTCTTTTATCCGGTGGAGAAAATCGCGCCCGGCATCATCAAGCGTAAGTCGGTCAGCCAGCCGGTGCAGACCGGCATCATGGCCATCGACGCGATGATCCCGATCGGCCGCGGTCAGCGCGAACTGATCATCGGCGACCGCGCCACCGGCAAGACCACGATCGCGATCGACACGATCATCAACCAGGCGCGCATCAACAAGGTCAACGAAGGCAAAGCAGGTTTCCGCCCGCTTTACTCCATCTACGTCGCCGTCGGCCAGAAGCAGTCGAGCATCGCCCGCTCGATCGCCATTCTCGAAGCCGAAGGCGCGATGAAATACACGATCATCGTCGTCGCCTCCGCCTCCGACTACGCCACCAACCAATACCTCGCGCCGTTCTCCGGTGCGGCGATGGGTGAATGGTTCATGGATAACGGCATGGATGCGTTGATTGTGTTCGACGATCTCTCCAAGCACGCCGTGGCTTATCGCCAGGTGTCGCTGCTCCTCAAGCGCCCATCCGGCCGCGAAGCGTATCCCGGCGACGTTTTCTATCTCCACTCCCGCCTCCTCGAGCGCAGCGCCCGAGTTAACGAGAATAATGGCAACGGCTCGCTCACCGCGCTGCCGATCATCGAAACGCAGGCCGGCGACGTATCCGCCTACATTCCGACGAACGTCATCTCCATCACCGATGGCCAGATCTATCTGGAAACCGATCTTTTCTATCAAGGCATCCGCCCAGCGGTTTCCGTGGGTCTCTCGGTTAGCCGCGTAGGTTCCGCTGCGCAGATCAAGGCGATCAAGCAAGTCGCCGGCAAGATCAAGGGTGACTTGGCGCAATTCCGTGAACTCGCCGCCTTCGCCCAGTTTGGTTCCGATCTCGATGCCAAGACCAAGTCGATCCTCGACCGTGGCGCGCGCGTCGTCGAACTCTTCAAGCAGGTGCAATACAACCCGCTCGCCGTCGAACTCCAGGTCGCGGTGCTCTGGTCGATGCAGAATGGCTACCTCGATGACGTCGCGGTGGACAAGGTGAAGGACTTCCAGAACAAGCTGCAGGACTTCCTCAACACCCGGAAGGAATCACTGCTCACTACGATCCGCGACAAGGGTGCGATCGACGACACCATCACCGCCGAGCTCAAAGCCGCCGTCGGCGAATTCAAGACCAGCTACCGCTAAGTCATGGCCGCGAACACGCGCGACATCCGCCGACGCATCAAGTCGGTCAAAAACACTTCGCAGATCACCAAGGCCATGCAGATGGTGGCCGCGGCGAAGATGCGCAAGGCGCAGCAGGTCGCCCTCGCTGGACGCGCCTATGCGGAGTTGCTGAGCAAGGTGTTGAACTCAGTCGCGGCTGGCGCGGAGGAAGGTGCGCACGAGTTGCTCACTGCGCGTGAAGTGAAGAAGGAACTCGTCATCGTGATCAGCCCGAACAAGGGCTTGTGCGGCGCGCTGAATACCAATCTCTTCCGCGAGGTTTCCAAGTTCGATCCCGCCACGACCGTCTTCGTCGCCGCGGGTCGCAAGGCCACGCAGTTTCTTACCCGCACCAATCGCCAACTGATCGCGGAGTTCGATCTGAGCGACGCGCCGAGCTTCCTCGAAACGAAGAACGTCGGGAAGTTCGCGATGGAGAAATTTACCAGCGGAGAAGTGGACAAGGTGACGGTCGTCTTCACCGACTTCATCAACACCCTTTCGCAGATCCCCAAGGCCCGAGAAATCCTGCCGATCACTTCGCTCGAAGTCACCGCCGGCATCGGCGGCGCACAGGAGGAAGCGAAGGTGACGAGCGACGACACCAGCGAATACGTCTTTGAGCCGAACATCGGCGAAGTGCTAAGCTCGGTTCTGCCGCACCACGTCTATTTCCAAATCTATCAGATGTTCCTCGACGCCCGCGCCTCGGAACACTCCGCCCGGATGGTGGCGATGAAGAGCGCCACCGACAACGCCAAGCAGCTGATCAAGGATCTGACCCTCGAATACAACAAGGTCCGTCAGGCCGCGATCACCACCGAACTTCTCGAAATCACCACCGCCCAAATGGCCTTGGCCTAACGCCAAAGGCGCTGGCTTAACCCTCTCCGCATCCCGCACCCCGCATTCCTATGAGCAATACCGGCACCATCGTCCAAGTCATCGGCCCCGTTGTGGACGTCGATTTTTCCGCCTCGGGCGTCCTCCCGAAAATCTACGACGCGCTGCACATCGACTTC
>JANPIS010000257.1:0-6395 GCA_031425095.1 Chthoniobacteraceae bacterium | reverse complement strand
CCGATTTGCCCGAGCCGGCCCGGCTGATTTTCGATGGCGACGCTGAGCTGGCGCTGGATGTCGATGGTCATGGGATCAAGGCTGCGGCTTACTTCGCCGGGGTGCGGCGAAAGAGTTGGTCGGCGTGGTCGAGGTAAAGCTTCCAGTCGAGCGCGGTGAGATCGTGGCCGCCTTCGCGGACGTGGTAAGCGAGGGGCCCGTCCATCCGCAGTTCGTTCTCCGGCGGCATGTCGTCACGCCACGCGGAGGCTTTGCCAAACATCGCCCAGACCTTCGAGGCCTCGACCAGCGACAGCCACGAGCCGCGCGGATCGGCCCACGTGTCGCGTGTCCCGTCCCCGCCGTGGTAACCGCGCGGCGCGACCAGCGCGACGAGCTGGTGCTGATCGATGGGGAGCGTGCTCTCCTTGCCGGAGTAGGTCGCGTATTTCGGGGCGAACCAATATGGGAACGTGGTGGTGATCTGGCGGATGGTTTCACCGAAGTTCCGCCGGCTGAGCGCGGGTCCGCCCTCGCCCGCGCCGTTCGCGCAAACCAGGGCAATGCGAGTGTCCTGCGCGGCGGCCCACAGGGCTGTTTTGCCGGTGCGCGAGTGACCGATGACCGCGACCTGCGCGGCATTGATGTCAGGGTCCGTGGCGAAATAATCGACCGCCCGCGAACCGGCCCAAGCCCACGCGGCGAGCGCGCCCCAGGTGAGTTCGTCGGGCTTCGCGAAATGCTGCCGGTAAAAGGCGCGGATGCCAGTGGTCGCGTCACGTTTGTCGGGCTCGACCTCCGCGGCGACATTGATCGCCGCGATGGCGTAGCCGCGCGCAATCACCTCTTCCGCCGGCCAGAACTCTTTGCGGACCTTGCGCGTCGGATCGGTGTTTTCGACCGGGCGATGATTGAGCAGCAGGAAGACCGGCGCCGGAGCCGTCCGCTGATTCGGCACGAAGAGCGTGAGGTGAAACGTGAACGTCTCGCCGCCGAGCTGAAAGCTGATGGCGACCTGCTTGCGCGTCGCCTTGCGCTCCATCGCGACCGGGTCGGAATCCTCCACGCGAAAGGCCAGCATCTCGGGCTTCGGCGGCGCGAAGCCATAGACCTCGCGACGAAAAATCTCGAGCAACTCAGCCCGGCGCCGGCTCTCCCACAGCGCGCTCGTCGTCGCCGTGCCGCCGTCGGCGAGCGTGAAAAGATCGGGCAGCGTGTAGGGCGCGATCTTGCTTTCGTCGTAGTTGCTGGCCGCCTGCTTCGGCGTGGCTTTCGGGGCTTGTCCGGGAGTGGCGGGCGCGGGAGTTTCCGCGGCGATTCCGCAGTCGGCGAAGGTGAGCGCGCCGAGGAGCACGGAAAGAATCGAGCGGAGCGTGCGGAGAAACCGGCGGTGTTTTTTCATGGGAGAATTGTCGACCGACGGCATGTTTGCCGCGTCGGACGAGAAGGCGTGTCCGATTTAGAAACGAAAAGGAATGCGGAGACGCTCCGCCAGCCGCAGCGGGCGGCGCAGAGCTTCGGCCATGCGCGCAGCTTCGCCAGCGCCGCGCAGGTCCTTGCACACCGGATGCGCCTCGGGTGATGCGATGATGCCGAGTTCATGGAGCACGTGCGCGGTGCTGTGCTTGTAGGCCGATGCGCTCATGTTGGCATCGAGCCGGAAGACCTGGTCCTCCAGGGATTGAAACGCCTCGAAGACCTTATAGACGCGGGTGTCGAAGCGGCCCGTGCCCGTGGGGAACTTCTTCGCTGGCGAGTCGTCATTCAGCCACATGTCCTTCGCCGCGCAGATCAGCGGCGCCCCGCTGACGGCCGCGCCGATGAGCAGCGGCAGGCCGAGCTTGATCGCGGTGGCGATGCCGAAGTCGTCACCGCTGTGTGGCGCGAAATCGAGGCTGAGGTCGCGGCACATCGCGGCCCAGTAGAGGAAATGTGGCTCATCGAGCGTGCTGATTTTTCCTCCGACAAATTTCGGATGCCGCGCGAGTTGATGCAGCAGCCACGGACCGAATGGCCGCGCCCACGGCACGAACGCCGGCTCCAGTGCATGCACGATGCCGGGGCGGACGAGCCACTCGGCGATCTCGTAGTAGGCGTCGCGGCACGGCTCGGGATCGAGCGCGCTCAGCCACTTCGAGGTCATGAGCATCACCTCGCAGTTCTCGTGCTGCTGCACGATGTCGATCAGCGGGCGATAGCGCTCGGCCTTGAAGGACGTGTCATCCTGCGCGCCGCGTGCCGTCACGCCGGCGATGAACTTCGCCTTTGGAAACTCCGCCCGGAAACGCAGTAGCACCTCGGCGTAAAGCGCATCATCGAGATCGAAGATGTAGCCCGTGTCGGCATTCAGCACGACGACGAGTTCCACGCCGAAGTGATCCGCCGCCGCCTGCATCCAATGGATGCTCGCGATGAAGCCTTCCCAGTCCGGCTTTCGATCGCGAAACGGCAGCAGCGCCGCGGCGCAAAGCCGAGCCTTGCTCGTGTGGTCGATCAGCACCTCCTCAGCGGTCCAAGCCCAGTTGGTTTCAAGCCACGTCGTCTGTGGGGTGAGCTCTGCGGGCTCGGCGATGAGCGGCTTCATCACGCGAGTGCCTCCACGTTGAGCCACTTCCGCTGCTCCCAGCTTTGCAGACCAAGTTCGGCGAGTTGCACGCCTTTCGCGCCTTCGCGCAGGGTCCACGGGAACGGCGTGCCGATGGCGACGTGCTTCAGGAATTCCTCCCACTGGATCTTGAAGGCGTTGTCGTAGGTCGTGGTGTCGGGCACTTCCTGCCAGCCACTTTGGAAGTCGATGGGCTGGTCGATGTCCGGGTTCCACGTCGGGCGCGGCGTGGTGCCGATGCTTTGCACCCAGCATTTCCGCAGGCCGACGATGGCGCTGCCATGCGTGCCATCGACCTGCATCGTGAGCAGATCGTCGCGGCGCACGCGCACCGTCCATGAGCTGTTGAACTGGCACACCACGCCGCCCTCGCATTCGAACGTGGCGTAGCACGAGTCGTCGCTGGTGCAGACGTAGGGCTGGCCCCGCTCGTCGAGGCGCTTCGGAAGATGTGTGGCGCCGAGGCAGCTCACGGCCTTCACCTTGCCGAAAAGATCGTCGATCACGTAGCGCCAGTGGCAGAGCATATCGACGATGATGCCGCCGCCGTCCTCCTTGCGGTAATTCCACGACGGACGCTGCGCCGGCTGGTCGCCATCCTCGCCGGTGAAGACCCAGTAACCAAACTCACCGCGCACACTGAGGATGCGGCCGAAGAATCCCTGGTCGCGCAGCGTGCGGAACTTGCGGATGCCGGACAGCCAGAGCTTGTCTTGCACCACGCCGTTCTTCACGCCCGCTTCCTCGCAGAGCTTCGCGAGCCGCAGCGCCTCCGCCGTCTCCACTGCCGTCGGCTTTTCGCAATAGATGGCCTTCTTCGCCTGCACCGCCTTCTCGACGAAGCCTGCGCGTTGCAGCGTGCCGGACGCAGCGAAGAAGATTTCGTCCTCGGGATTCGCCAGCGCTGCATCCACGTCGGTCGTGAAGCGCGAGACGCCCGTGCGCTCGGCCAGCCCCTTCAGCTTGTCGTGATTGCGCCCGGTGAGGATGGGATCGGGCATCAGGATAAGATCGTCGCCGACTTTCAGCCCGCCTTGATCGCAGATGGCTTTGATCGAGCGGATGAGGTGCTGGTTCGTGCCCATGCGTCCGGTGACGCCGTTCATGATGATGCCGATGCGTTTTGTTTTCATAGAAGTCGTGTGGCTAAGAGTCTGTCATGCAATTTGCGACGCCGGAGGCGTCATGGAAATTAGCCGGTGGTCGCGCGAGCCTGACGAGCGAATACCACCGGATCAGACGTCTCATGAACCTGCGCCCCGGAGCGGGCGCCGGGCATTCTCCGACCATTTCCGGCACCCCATCCGGGGTGCGTCCGTTTTGCGGATGCAATCCGGTGGTGTTCGCTCGCGCCTCGCTCGACCACCGGCTAATTTCCGTTGTCCCTCCGGGACAGATGCGCCTGTCGCCGTTCATCACATTCCAAAGTGCATGACAGGATCTAAGCTGGATCGACGGGTTTCTCGGTGCATTGCGGCCACGCGCCTGGCGGCAAGGCAGGCGCATCGACGCCCGCTTTCGGCAGCGTGCCCGCGAGTTCCTGCCGCCAGTGGGCCACATCGCCAGAAGGCCCGTAGCAGTAGATCATCCGCAGCGGAGTGTCGCCGAGGTTGGTGAGTTGGTGGAAGACGCCCGACGGGATATAGACGGCCTGTCCCGTGGTGACGGTCTGCCGCTCCTCCCCGAGACACATCTCGCCGGTGCCTTCGACGATAAAATAGACCTCCTCCTGCTCCTGGTTGTGCCACGGCACCTGGCCGCCTTTGGGATCGAGCGTCACGTTGCCCAGGGCGAAGCTCGCCGCCTGCACGGGCGCGACGCCGCCGACGAGATTCTGCGTCCGGCGCCGCGCGGGGTAGCGCCGGCCTTCGATTTTGCTGAGGTCTGAGAGGATCATGTTGTTGGTCGTGGGGTCTGATTGAGGCGGATTGAAGTTCATTTCCTTCGGCTGGTAAAACAGTGCTTTCCGATCATCATGGCTGGAAATCCCGATGGAACTCTACCAGCTCGAATAGTTCCTCGAAGCCGCCCGCCAGCGGAATTTCACCCGCGCCGCAGAACACCTCCACCTCGCGCAGGCCGCGCTCAGCGAACAGATGCGCAAGCTCGAAGACGAACTCGGCACGCCTCTCTTCCACCGTGGCCGCCGCGAGACCGTGCTCACCGCCGCTGGCGAGACGCTGCGGGTTCACGCCGAGGATTTGCTCGACCGCGCGCGGGCCGCCCGCGCCGCAGTGCAGGATCTGATCGGCCTGCGCGGCGGCCGGCTGACGATCGGCGCGATCCCTTCCGTGAGCGCCTGCCTGCTTCCGTCCGCTATCGCCGAGTTCCGCCAGCGGCACCCACTCATCGAGCTCGCGCTCCTCGAAGGCACTTCGGAAGCCGTCGCGCAGTGGGTGGAAAGCGGACGCGTGGAATTCGGCGTCGTGCAGCTCCCGACTTCGGGCAGGAGCTTTGCGCAGGAGGTGCTCTTTACGGAGCCCTTCGTCCTGCTCGCTGCCAAATCTCATCCCACAGCGCAGCAACGCACCATCAGTCTCCGCAAACTCGCCGACGAGCCCTTCATCCTTTACAAAGGCCGCGCTCGCGACACCGCGCTGGCGGCCTGCCGCGCCGCCGGGTTCGAGCCGCGCATCGCCTGCGAGAGCAGCGAACTGGAAACGATCCGCTCGCTCGTCGCCGCCAGGCTCGGTGTCGCGATCCTCCCGCAGCTTGCCACACGGCATCCCGCGCGCGACTGCGCCGCCGTGCGCCTGCGGGGCGCGCCGGTGGAGCGCCAGGTGGCCATCCTGTCGCGCGCAGACCACGCGCCTTCACCCGGCGCTGCCGTCTTCCGCAAGATCCTCAGCGGGAAACGGTGAGGCGGATGAAAGCCGCTCAACCCCAGTGCTGGGCGATTTTGCGCTTCAGGAAATCCACGCTGCGCTGGAGTTGCTCGATGCCGTCCACGCCGTCTTCGATGCTGATCCACCCATCGAAGCCCACGCGCTTCAGCTCAGTAAAGATGGCGTCGTAATCGTTGAGACCCTTGCCGATTTCGCCGTGGCGCAGGCGCTTCGCGTAACCCGTCGCGCCGCCTTCCTCGCGGCGCAGATCTTCGATCGTGCCTTCGATGAGGTAGCGGTCGCTGGCGTGCATCGTCACCACGCGATGCGAGACACGTTTGAGCAACTCGATGGGCTCGTCGCCGGCGAGGTAGGCGTTGCTCGGATCGTAGTTCACGCCAAAGGCCGGGTGCTGGATCGCGTTCACGAGATCGCAGAAGACCTCCATCTTTTGTGCAAATTCGGGATACTCCCAGAAGTCGTCCTTGTAGTGATTCTCCAGGATCAGCGTCACGCCGCGCTCCTGCGCAAACGGCAAGCACTCCCCGATGCTCTCGGCCGCAAGTCGCACGCCTTCCTCCGCGGTGAGCGAAGGCCGACGCTGCCCGCTCAGCACGCGGCAATACGAACCACCGAGCGCCTGCGTCATGTCGATCCACCGCTTCTGTTTCGCGATCTCCACCGCGCGGAAGGCCGCGTCGGGATGTGTGAAATCTGGCGAGCAGCACAGCATCGGGATGCTCATCCCGAGATCTGCCACCTGCCGGCGAAACTCCGGCCAGCGCGTCTCATCGGCCATCTCGAGAAACCCCGCGTAGAATTCCAGTCCATCCACCCCGAGCGTACTCGCGAGCGCGAACCACTCGGCGAGTTTCATGGTCCCGTCTTTCACGAGGGCTTGCATGTAGGCTTTTGGGAAGGCGGCGAGCTTGGGCATGGCGGTGCGCGGTGCTTCTGGAGAAGCACGAGCAGTAGAGTGGATCACC
>JANPIS010000256.1:0-3528 GCA_031425095.1 Chthoniobacteraceae bacterium | reverse complement strand
GTCTCCTTCACGGGTGAGGTTGATGGATCGACGGACGCTATCCGAACTGTCCCGAGCGTGTCGCCCACCGGCTTCATCCGCGCCTACGAAGTGCCGTAAAGCTCTGGGTGCGAATTCGGCGAGACTGGAAAGTCCCGCCTGCGCTGGCATCACTCCCGAGGCGGGATGGTCGTCGGGTCCTTCGGCGGGTTGCGGCCGATGAAGGGGTGTTGCTCGAGGTCGATGACCTGGCCGCTGATGGGGCCACATTCGTCGGCAAGCAGCCAGGCCGCGCAGGCCGCGATTTCCTCGGGCCAGAGGATGCGGCCGGACGGCGCGTACATTTTCGGCACGTCTTTGTACCAGTCGTCGGCGAGGCCGTGGTCGCGTTTGCGCTGGGCTTCGTTTTCCGTGAGCACCCATCCGGGGTTGATCTGGTTCACGCGCACGCCGTCCTCGCGCATCAGCGTGTCGCCGAGGTTGCGCGTAAGGGTCATGAGCGCGCCTTTCGACACGGCATACGGGAGTAGATTCGGCTCGCCGCTGTAGGCGTTCACGCTGCCGATATTCAGCACGCTGCCGCGCACTTTGCGCAGCTCGGGGAGCGCGGCCTGGATGAGGGCGAAAGGGGCGAGCGTATTCACCTCCAGCATGCTTCGGAAGAAGGCGAGGTCTGTTGTGTGGATGTCCGCCGCGACGACCATGGCGGCGTTGTTTACCACAGCGTCGAGCTTTCCAAATGCACCGATCGCGCAGGCCACGAGCCGCGGCGCGAAGCCGTCGCTGGTGAGATCTTCGGTGTGCAGCGCGGCCTTCTTCGCCCCGCCGAGTTCCGCGACGACCGCTTGCGCCGCGGCACGATCGCGATCGTGGATGACGACCCGCGCACCCTCCGCCACACAGCGTTTCGCGATCGCCTTGCCGATCCCCGTGGCGCTGCCGGTGACGATGATGACCTTGTCTTTGAGTCGCATGGTGGGGGGAGTCGGATTCAGCGTTCGTGGCTCAGGCATTAGTGAAGGGAACGGCGTGCGAATTGACCAGCGTCACGCGCACTCCGAAGACGACGTTCGGCTCTGCGGGTAATGCCGGGAAACTGATTCTTTCCGTGGCTGTCGCACGGAGACATCACGTCAATTCCACCAGGGTCTCTTCGTGAACGAGGTAGATGAGCTTCGCCTGCCCGTCTCGCCGCAGGGTCAAAACCCGGCCGTTTTCCGAGAACTGACCGGAGTAATGCCACTCCGGCCGAGTCTCATGCACGGTGATCTCGCGGGTTTCGATGTTCAGCGCGCCCGTGAATTCCAAAACCACGGGTAGTGAACCGTCGTTTGCATATTCCAGGATACCGCGGAGTTCGGCATGCTCTGCGGTCTGCTGCTCCGCCGCCTGAATCGCGAGGCCCAGCGTGGGGCCGAGAAACCGCCCGCTGAGAAACTGGTGCCAGCGGACCTCGGGGGCATTCGGAATGCGGGCCGCTCGTTGATGAGGTTCAAGCATGACGGACGAGCCCCGCACCGGCTGCGCCAGCACGAGCGCTGACGTTGATTTTTGCACCCTCCGACGGTCTTTTTCCCGCGCCGCCGTTCCCAAAGCGAATGCCAGCGGATATAGGATCGTTCGCAGTCGAACGGTCGAGGGACCCCACGCCTTTCCGCTCGTGGCCACTGACCATCACCTTTTGGGATCGGGTTAGAGGCTTCATTCCGCGTGTTTGATCCTTCGCGGGCGAAGCGACAAGCTCGCCTGTGCCGCGGTCTGGTCGATCACGAGCAAAACGCCGAATCCCGAAAGATCAGGGCACTGTGGTAACGCGCGGATCCAGAATCAGAAGCGGCCAGGGATCAGCGCTTGGCCGCACCCGTGATGCTGAAGTCGTCGTAATGCACGTCCACCGCATTGGTGGTGAGACTTACCAGCGACTTGGTCTCGTGGGCGACACCGGTGGACTTGAAGCTGCCCACGGCCTTGCCGTCGATACTCACACTGATCTCGTCGCCTTTCGTCTGTACCACGAGCGTGTGCCAGTCGTTGAGCGCGAGCTTCACCGGAAACTTCGCCGCTTTTCCCGCGAGCATCTTCTTCTCCTCGTCGGTGAGCTGGTTCGCCTTCTTCCGATCGTAGAGTCCGCCCGCGAGATCGAAGCCGCCGGTCTTCGCGTCCGAGAGCGTCACGCTCGTGGGCGAGATGCTCGCCTGGCAGATATGCCCCGCGTGCGAGCCTTTGTAGCCCTTGTCGTCGAACCACACGTTGAAGCTCTTCGCTTTGTCGCTCACGAAGCGGAACTTCACGGACACCTCCAGATCGCGCTCGCCGTCGAACTTAATGTTGTCCACCGCGGAGTGATCCGAGCCTTCTGGCGTGATGCCGATAAGCATGCCGTCCTTCACCACGCTGCCGCTCTTGTAGTGGCCCCACTGCTTGCCGAAGCCCCCGCCGGAAAAGTCGTCGGCGAAAATGACGCGGCTGTAATCGCCCGCGAACGCGGCGGAGGTGAGGAAGATAGTGGAAAGGAGTGGGACGGTGATTTTCATGGCGGAGAGAGAATCGCGGGGCAGCGCGCAAATTGGAAGGTTTCGACGCGCATCGCTGATTCGCGATGGCACAGGAGTCGGGCTTGGAGAAAACGCGCTTCCCTGAAAGTATCGGAGTGCCCCACGAACTGACATGAAAGTCGCCAGCATTCTTTTCATCGCGCTCGGTAGTCTGGTGTGCGCCGCGCCACCGCCGCGTGCAGTCGTGGAGCGGTACTGCATCGACTGTCATGACGCCGAGGCGAAGAAGGGCGGCGTCGATCTCGATGCGATCCTCGGCGATGATGTCGCGCAGCATGCGAAGATTTGGGAACGCGCGATCAAGCAACTCAATGCGCGGCACATGCCGCCCGTCGGGAAGAAGCGGCCGGATGAAGCGGGCTATACGGAGGTGGTGAAGAGATTGGAGGCGGAGCTGGATGCGGCGGCGGCGCGGCACCCGGAGCCGGGGCGCACGGCGACGCTGCGACGGCTCACTCGCACCGAGTATCAAAACGCCGTGCGCGATCTGCTCGCGGTCGAGTTCGATGCGAAGGCCGCGCTGCCGGCCGATGAATCGAGTCACGGCTTTGACAACATCACCGTCGGTGATCTCCCGCCCGCGCTGCTGGATCGCTACCTCACGGCGGCGCAGAAGATCGCGCGGATGGCGGTGGGGAGTTCGGACAAGCCGGAGATCACGACGGTGCGGGTGCGCGGCGATGTGACGCAGGAATATCATGTGCCGGGCCTGCCGCTCGGGACTCGCGGCGGCGTGCTCATCCCGCATGTCTTCAATCGCGAGCGTGACTACGAGGTGGAGATCCGACTCCAGCGGGATCGCAATGAGCAGGTCGAAGGCATGCGCGGGCAGCATCAGCTCCAAGTCCTGCTCGATCGGGAAGTGAAGGCCGAGTTCACGGTGAAGCCGGCGAAGGACAAAAACTACGAGAAGATCGATGCGCATCTGAAAGCGCGGCTCCATATCGCGGGCGGTCAGCACGAACTCGGCGTCACCTTTCTACCCGAAGGTGCA
>JANPIS010000255.1:0-4460 GCA_031425095.1 Chthoniobacteraceae bacterium | reverse complement strand
GCTACTACGAAGTGGAAGTGGGCAGCGTGACGATGGGCGAGCTGATTTACGACATCTGCGGAGGCTTGAAGCCCGGGCGGAAGCTGAAGGCCGTGATCCCTGGGGGTTCATCCGCCAAGGTTTTGAAGGCCGGAGAGAAGTATAAGATCAAGGACAAGGAGATCGCGCTGGAGGATGTGCCGATGGACTTTGATACCCTCGCGGCGGCGGGCTCCATGGCGGGCTCCGGCGGAGTCATCGTGATGGATGACTCGCGCAACATGGTCGAGTGCCTGAATAACATTAACACCTTCTACGCTCACGAGAGCTGCGGCCAGTGCACGCCGTGCCGCGAAGGCGCGCAGTGGATGCGCAAGATCACGGATCGCATCCTTGCCGGCGGCGGCACCGAGCGTGATCCGGATCAACTCAAGACCATCGGCGACAACATCGCGGGCAAGACGATCTGCGCCTTTGGCGAAGCGTGTTCATGGCCGACGCAGAGCTTCGTGGCGAAGTTCCGCGAAGAATTCACCGCCAAGGCTCACAAACCTCTCCCGCCACCAATGCCGCCGGAATACAATCCGGAGGAACTGATCGCGAACGAAAAGATCGACCCCATCCCCGCTCCGCGCGGAAACGGCAGCGAAGTCATGGCACCCGCGGCGACACGCTGATTTTTTGATGAGCACCGAAACCGCCGCTCCCGTGCAAATGGTCAACGTCCAGATCGATGGCGTGTGGCTGCAGTTCCCCAAGGGCACTCGGGTAATCGAGGCGTGCAAGCAGGCCAAGAAGGAGATCCCGCATTACTGCTACCACGAAAAGCTCTCGTCCCCGGGTAACTGCCGGATGTGTCTGATCGAGATGGGCACGCCGAAGATGACGCCTGACCGGAAGCCGGTCCTCGGCGCGGATGGGAAGCCGGAGATTGCCTGGATTCCCCGCCCGCAGATCTCCTGCGCACAGGACGTGAGCGAAGGCATGGGCGTCCGGACGAATTCGCCGATGGTGCAGGAATGCCGCAAGGGCGTCATGGAGTTCCTGCTCATCAATCACCCGCTCGACTGTCCGATCTGCGACCAAGCCGGCGAGTGCAAGCTCCAGGAATTCTCGGTCGAATACGGCAACGCGGAATCGCGCTTCCTCGAGCACAAGGTGAAGAAGCCAAAGTCCGTGGAACTCGGGCCGCGCGTCACCCTCGACGCGGAGCGCTGCATCCTGTGCACGCGCTGCATTCGCTTCATGAAGGAAGTCGCGAACGACGACGTGCTCGGCATCGTCGAGCGCGGCAGCTTCAACTCGATCTCCTGCCACCCGGATCGCATCCTCGACAATAACTACTCGCTGAACACCGTGGATATCTGTCCGGTCGGCGCGCTGACTTCGACGGATTTCCGCTTCAAGATGCGCGTATGGTTTCTGCGCGAGACGCCGACGATCGACGTGAACTGCGGCACCGGATCGAACATCACGATCGGCTCCCGCGAGAATGTTATCTACCGCATCACGCCACGAGAAAATGACGCGGTAAATGGCTGCTGGCTGCCAGATTCCCATCGGCTGAACTTCAAATACGTGGGTGACGAACGCCGCCTCAAGACCCCGATGGTCAAAGGCCAGCCCGTCGAATGGCGCACCGCGACCGCCATCGCGGCCGAGATTCTGAAGGCACACACCAGCGCGCAAATCTGGCTCGTCGCTTCGGGGCGTGCGACCAATGAGGAGCTTTTCCTCACGCGCCGTCTCGCCGCTGCGCTGAAGATTACCGGTCAGCACGACATCCTCCCGCGCGTCGCCGAGTCCGATTCACTGCTCGTCGCCGCAGATCGCAATCCGAACACCACCGGCGCGAAGTTGCTCGGCGTCGCCAGCCAGGATCCGGGTTCGCGTCTTACGACCCTCGCGGAAGGCATCCGTTCCGGGAAGATCAAGACCGTCATCACGCTCGGCGAAGACCTGCTGAAGGCCGGAATCACCGAGGCCGATCTGAAGAAACTCGATGCCATCATCGCGCTCGACATCCTTCCAAACGCCACGACGCCTTACGCGACGGTTCTTTTCCCCGCCAGTGCATGGGTCGAAAAACGCGGGTCGATGATCAACCTGAAGGGTCGCTTCCAGCGCCTGAACAAGGCCGTGAACCCGCCCGGTTCCGCGCGCGATGACTGGGAAATCCTGCGCGATCTGATCCTCGCCGTCAGCGGCACGAATGGCATCGCGATGATCGAAGATGTCTTCCGGGCGATGGCTGGGGAAGTGAAAGCCTTTACCGATCTGAGCCTGAGTAAGATTGGCGACATGGGTATCGATCTCAATGCGCCACGGGTTGCGGCGATCACCGAAGTTTTGGAAGTCGTCGATGCCGACTAACGCCACCCGATGGAATTCCTGACTTCGCCTAACTTCTGGTTTTTGATCGGCACTTCGCTGGGCAAGACCATCTTCCTCATCTTCCTCGTGGTGCTGCCGATGGTGAGTTACACCGTCTATGCGGAGCGGCGGGTATCGGCGCTGATCCAGGATCGCATCGGCCCTAACCGGACCGGCTTCCCGCTGACGCTCCTTGGCTTTAAGAAAGACTTCTCTCCGTTCCTCGGTGGCTTGGGGCAGCCCGTGGCGGATGCCGTGAAGTTCCTGCTCAAGGAGGACTTCGTCCCGAAGCATGTAAATACGATCTATTTCTGGCTCGCGCCGTGTCTGGCAATGATGCCCGCGATCGTGACGCTCGCGGCGATCCCGTTCGGCAGCACCTTCCTCGGCGTGCCGATGGTGGTGGCGGACATCAATGTCGGCCTCCTCTTCATGTTCGCGATTTCGAGCGTCGGCGTTTACGGCATCGTGCTCGCCGGTTGGTCCTCAAACTCGAAGTATCCTTTCCTCGGTGGCATCCGCAGCACTTCGCAGATGATCAGCTACGAACTCTGTATGGGTTTGAGCGCCGTCCCGGTGCTTCTGATCTGTGGCTCCACGCAGCTCAGCGGAATCATCAACTACCAGGTCCACCACGGTTGGCTGCTCGCGCCCTTCACGGACGGTGGACTGAATCTTCGCGACATCCTCCTCTGGATTCCGATCATCATCGCGTTCATCACCTTCACCATCTCGATGTTCGCTGAGACGAATCGCCTCCCCTTCGATCTTCCCGAGTCCGAGACCGAGCTGGTCGCGGGTTACCACACTGAGTACTCGTCGATGAAGTTCGCACTCTTCTTCCTCGGCGAATACACTGCGATGATCGCGGGCAGCGCCTTGATCGTCGTGCTCTTCCTCGGCGGCTGGCATCTTCCGTTCATCCCGGATGGCGCGAATACGATCGGATGGGCGGTGCTGCACAAGTTCCCCGGCTGGATCTGGGGTCTCGTGAACATTGCTACCTTCTTCGGCAAAGTGAGCCTGCTCCTGCTTTTCTTCATCTGGGTCCGCTGGACCCTGCCGCGCTTTCGTTACGACCAGCTCATGAAGCTTGGCTGGCTCTACCTCTTTGAAATCGCTCTGGTGAACATCTTCATCACCGCTGGCATCCTCGCTTTTACCAAGTAACGCCCCATGGCCTCCTACGTCGTCCCGCGCCCAAACCTCACTTGGAAAGAGAAGCTCTATCTTCCCTCGATCGTCGCTGGCCTCGCCATTACCTTCAATCACCTCAAGCGCATGCTGCAGGGCAAGACCAAGGTGGCCATGCAGTATCCCGAGGAGAAATGGGACTCCAGCATGCCGGAGCATTATCGCGGCGCTCCCACCCTCGTCACGGACGGGCATGGCCGGGAACGCTGCGTTGCCTGCCAGCTTTGCGAATTCATCTGTCCGCCGCGCGCCATCACCATCACCCCGGAAGAAATCCCGGCGGATAACAAATGGGCGAAAGTTGAGAAGCGGCCGAAGCAATTCAAGATCGACATGATCCGCTGCATCTATTGCGGCATGTGCGAGGAAGTCTGCCCGGAGCAAGCGATCTACTTGCGGAAAGACTACGCCATTACCGGCATCACACGTGCCGAGATGGTACATGACAAGGAGAAGCTCTACGAACTGGGCGGAGTCTTTGACGGATTGGTACACAAATGGAACCCGCTGAAGTGACCGACGGTCTGCCCCCGCGATGAATCCCCTGCTCTTCTGGTTCTTCGCCATCCTGATGCTTGGCTTCGGCGTCGCCGTCGTGGCCAATCGCAATCCCGTCGCGAGCGCCCTCTGCCTGGTCGTTTGCTTTCTCGGTCTTGCAGCGCTTTTCATCGGGCTCGATGCCTATTTTATTGGCGTCATTCAGATCCTCGTCTACGCGGGCGCGGTCATGGTGCTCTTCCTTTTCATCATCATGCTCCTCGATTTGAAGGCGGAGCAGCGGCGGAAGATGAACGATCTGGAAACCGGGGGCGGCGGAATCGTGGCTGTCGCTTTCATGCTTCAGATTGCTCTCGTGCTCGGGCGTTTCCCGGACGGCAAACGACCCTTCCCGGAACTCAACCTCGATAACCTTC
>JANPIS010000254.1:0-3239 GCA_031425095.1 Chthoniobacteraceae bacterium | reverse complement strand
GCGATACAGGCGGAAAAGGAAGCCGTGCGCAAGGCGCTCGCGTTCCACGACAACTTGAATCCGGAGACTGTGTTCATGAGCATCGATCCCACGGAGATGGCGCCGCCGGCTCCCGCGCCGAGTTTCCCCGAGCTCGGGGCGCAGTTCTCGCCGTCCGCGCCCGCGTCCGTGCCCGCGCCCGCGATTGTATCGAATATGGATGGGGTGGCCGAAATGCCGACACCCACCGCGGCGCTCCAGCCGCAGGCGTCGTCAGTGCGGCCTGTATCCGTGGCGCAAGCGCCGTCTCCCCAGGTCGCCGCCGGAGCGAAGGTGGCAGAGCTGCGGAAGGCGCTGACAGATGTCGATTCGCTAACGGCGCCACCGCCGCCGAGATCCCCGACTGCCGTAACCGCGCTGAACCCCGAGATGGCCGGGCGTATCGCTGGTTTTACCCAGGGTGGGGCCAAGGGTGTCACAGCAGGGGCGGCTTTCTCGGTGGCCGGGGCTGCGCCCGATGAAGGTCTCGATGCGCGGAGGCGCTCTGAGTTCAAGGACGAGCGGTCGGGTGAAATCGCCAGCCGCCTCGGCAACACCGAGGCCTACGACGCCATCACCGACAATGCCTTCCTCCCCGTGAAGGATAATCCGCTCTCGACGCTCTCGATCGACGTGGACACTGCGAGCTACGCGATCGTGCGCCGCTTTCTCACCCGGGGCTCGCTCCCGCCGAAGGGCGCGGTGCGGATCGAGGAAATGCTCAACTACTTCTCCTACGACTACCCGCAGCCGTCCGGGGACGCGCCCTTCTCGGCGACGATGGAAGTGGCGGCCTGCCCTTGGACGCCGGAGCATCGGCTCGTGCGCATCGGACTGAAAGGCCGCGACCTCGCCCGCAGCGAACGTCCGGCGGCGAACCTCGTCTTCCTCATCGATGTCTCTGGCTCGATGCAGCCGCAGAACAAGCTGCCACTCGTGAAGGAGAGCCTGCGCCTGCTCATCGATCAGCTCGACGACCGCGACCAGGTGGCGATCGCGGTCTATGCCGGGGCGAGCGGCACCGTGCTGGAGCCGACGCGCGACAAGTCCGCGATGCGCGCCGCGCTTGATCGCCTCGGCGCGGGTGGTTCGACCAATGGCGCCGGGGGCATCCAACTCGCGTATGAGCTGGCGACGAAGAGCTTCATCAAAGGCGGGACGAACCGCGTGATCCTCGCGACCGACGGCGATTTCAACGTCGGCGTCACGAACCAGAGCGACCTCGTGGACCTCATCGAGAAGAAGGCGAAGAGCGGCGTCTTCCTGAGCGTGCTCGGCTTTGGCATGGGCAATCTCAAGGACTCCACCCTCGAGAAGCTCGCCGATAAAGGGAACGGCAACTACGGCTACATCGACACGCTGCGCGAGGCGAAGAAGACGCTCGTCGAGCAGATGAACGGCACGCTCTACACGATCGCCAAGGACGTGAAGATCCAGGTCGAGTTCAACCCCGCGCAGGCCAGCGCCTACCGGCTCATCGGCTACGAAAATCGCCTGCTCGCGAAAGAAGATTTTAATGACGACAAGAAAGACGCGGGAGAAATCGGCGCCGGCCACACCGTCACCGCGCTCTACGAAATCGTGCTGGCGGGCGCGGCAATGCCGGGCGCGGCACCGGCGGTCGATGAGCTGAAGTACTCTGTCAAGCCGTCGCGCGCTCCCGCTGCGGAGCAATCCGCAATCCGCAATCCGCAATCCGCAATCCCGTCCCCCGAACTGCTCACGCTCAAGCTCCGCTACAAAAAGCCCGACGGCGACGTGAGCACCAAGCTGGAGTTTCCGCTCACGGACCGCGGGGAGACCTGGGAGAAGTCCTCGCGCGACTTTCGTTGGGCCGCGGGTGTGGCGAGTTTCGGGATGTTGCTCCGCGATTCCCCTCACAAGGGCCGCTCCACGTGGGACTCGACGCTCGAACTCGCCCACGAGGGCAAAGGCGACGACACCGCGGGCTACCGCGCGGAGTGCATCGAGCTGATCGAGAAGGCGCGGGCAATCGCGCGCTGAGGAACGGGTCGGAGTGCGGCAAGGAGGTCGTGCAATTTACGTCATTCCGCGAAAATTCTTTACCGCGGCAGACACGTTCACGCTAGCTTGCGGGAAGCTTTCCCACTCTCTCCCTCCGCAGCCCCCATGAATCCCACGCAAGTCCTCGAACTGTTTGTAGAGCAAGGCATCATCGACCAGGCGCAACAGGAGGACGTGGCTGCGGAAGTCGCGCAATCCGGCAAGACGCTGCCGGAAGTGATGGTCGATTATCAGATCTGCACCGAGGAGCAGTTCTACCAGACGCTCGCTTCCGCTCTGGGCATGGACTTCATGGATCTCGGCGAGATGGTCCCGCCGAATGAAACGCTCCGCCTCATTCCCGCGGGCATGGCGCTCTTGCATCGCGCATTTCCGCTCGGGCTGGAGGGCAATACCGTGCATGTCGCGCTGGTCGATCCGCTGAATGCGCAGACTGCCGAGGATCTTCGGTTTGCCATTGGAAAAGAGATTCAGGTCGTCGTCGCGCCAACGCATCAAATCGAGGAGCTACTCAAGAAACATTATGGCGCGGACGCGGGAAGCATGGATGACATCCTTGCGCAGCTCGCGAGCAGCGACGAAGTGGAGATCACCGGCCCGGATGGCACGCTAAACGCAAAGGAACTCGAGGCGGAGGCGAATTCGACGCCGATCATTCGCTTCGTCGATCTCGTGCTCTACCAGGCGGTGCAGGATCGTGCGTCGGATATTCACTTCGAGCCCTTCGAGATGGACTTCAAGATCCGCTACCGGGTCGATGGTGCGCTTTACGAGATGGCTCCGCCGCCGCGGCATCTCGCGCTGCCGGTGATTTCGCGCGTGAAGGTGATGGCAAATCTGAATATCGCCGAGCGCCGCCTGCCGCAGGACGGGCGCATCCAGATGACGGTCGCGGGCAAGCCGATCGATCTGCGCGTCTCCACGCTGCCGACGCAGTTTGGTGAATCGGTCGTGCTCCGCGTACTCGATCGCTCCTCGGCGAATCTCAATCTGGAGATGCTCCAGATGCCGCCCGCGATCTACAACTACATCTGCAAGACGATCGAAAAGCCGAACGGCATCTTCATTGTCACGGGTCCGACGGGTTCCGGAAAAACGACGACGCTTTACGCGGCGCTGAATAAGGTGAACACCGTCGATACCAAGGTGCTCACCGCCGAGGATCCGGTGGAATACGACATCGAAGGCATCATCCA
>JANPIS010000253.1:0-13505 GCA_031425095.1 Chthoniobacteraceae bacterium | reverse complement strand
GAGGCGTGGCTCCCGATCCTGCACACCACTCGCGGTGAGCATCACTACACGGTGCTTTTCTCCAACACGGCGCACGCGCACGAGCAGGAGAAGACCCGCGACTGGGTGGTGATCTACTGCGACGGGCACGAGCACGACTGGCGCTGGACGGTGATCACCGCGGAGTTTGGCCGTCTCCGCGGGCTCCGCATCGTCCGGGGGCGCGAAGACGAATGTGAGGAGCACTACCGGCGTCTCGGCAAGGTGCCGCTGACCAACACTCATACCCCGTCGTTTCTTGCCTTGGAGTGACGGGGGGTAACACCGCGACCCAAACCCATGCCAACCAAGTCCGCCCTTTGCCAGATCTGCAAACAGGAGAAGCGCATCCGCGATCTTGTGCCCGCCGAGATCATTCGTCCGTCGCTCATTCACTTCATCGAAGCCCGACACCCCGAATGGTCTCCCGAAGGCTTCATCTGCCTGAGCGACCTGAATAAGTTGCGCACGGACTATGTGAAGCAGGTGATCGAAGCCGAGGTCGGCGAGATTTCCACGCTCGAGGGCGAAGTCCTCACGAGCATGCGCGAGCGCGAGCTCCTCTCCACCAACATCTACGCCGATCTCGACGCGCAACAGACCTTCGGCGAACGGCTCTCCGACCGGATTGCCGCGTTTGGGGGAAGCTGGAGATTCATCATCCTCTTCGGCGCGGTGCTGCTCGTCTGGATCAGCGCAAACTCGCTCGTGCTGCTTTGGCGTCCCTTCGATCCCTATCCCTTCATCCTCCTGAACCTCGTGCTCTCCACGCTCGCGGCCATCCAGGCCCCGATCATCCTCATGAGCCAGAATCGCATGGAATCGCGCGACCGGCTGCGCTCGGAGAATGACTACAAGATCAACCTTAAGGCCGAGCTGGAAATCCGGCACCTCCACGAAAAGGTCGATCACCTCGTGAAGCAGCAATGGCAGCGACTCGTGGAGATCCAGCAGATCCAAATCGAGTTGATGGAGGAACTCGCCGAGCGCAAGCGGTCCTGAGTCTCCCGGCAGTTACTCGCGGCGGCGGAGATTGAAGAGGCGCTCGAAGAAGTTTCGTTTCTCGCGCGGATTTTCTGCGGAGACGTGCGGGACGCCCTTCGGCGCGCGGTTTGAGGTGGCCGATCGCTTCGAGCGGGGCGCTGCGGGCTCCCGCCGAGTACCCTCTGGAGCGACCGGTGGAGACGCGACCGCCAGGTCCAGCGACTCGATCATCCGGAAAGGCGCGGGATGCCGTGCTGGTTCCAGGTGTGCCAGCGGCGGCGCGTAGGTGCCGCGTTCGATCGCGAAAGTTTCTTCCAGGATTTATGCCGCCATCGGCGCGGCCACCGATCCGCCGTGCGCGCCCATCGGGGCGGCGGACGATACCCACACGTTGGCCTTCGCTTATCGTGGCTTGCACGCCGCTCGGCCGACGAGGCGTTTCAAGACGTCGACGACGAGTGCTTCCGAGGTACGCGCTGTTTTCACGGAGAAGAGGTTTGCCGCCTCCAGTTTGGTCGCCGGTTGATAGGAGATGTTGAGCATTGGGAAGTCCTCAAGCCGAGCGTCGGAGGTTTCTATCGTCGAGCGTTCGCGGGCCGCGAGGCGCTTCATGATGGTTGAGGAAAGTGCCTGCACCTCGATGAAGAGATATCGGGCTCCCGCGCGCGAGAGAGCGCGCCGGATCCGGTCGCCGCGGCGCACTTCCTCCATGCGCGCGAAGATCTCGCGGTCCCAGTCCGAGAGCGGCAGGAGCGATGGATCCGGGAGCGTGAGGGACGGCTTTGCTCCGGCCACGGCGGAACGCTTCTGCAGAGTCACGACGATCATCTGATCCGTGTGCCGCCGTTCGATCTTCGGCTCCGCTTTCTCGTCCACGAGGGCCAGGGCGATGCTTTGTTCGTAACGTCCAGCCTTATTACCTTCCGGCGCGACGATGCGCAAGGTGTCGCCCTCCAGCTTGATCTCTACTTTCTCGAGGTCGCGGTCCGGCAGATTGAGCCGCAGCGTATAGCGATCCGTGTCTTCCCGCAGATCGACCGAAGCCGTCGCGCCGGACTTACCCTTGTCGTCGCCACGGAGGCCCTTCCACGTATCCCGGAATTTATCCGACATCTTATCCTGCCACTGCTCCATCTTCTCGAGGAAACCTTTGCCGTCTTTCGTGGCCGTCTCGGCGCGCGCCGACGACGGGAGGTTCATCGTGAAGCTCGCGCTCATGGCCAGCCCTGCGGCCAGCCATCCAGCGCACCGTTGGTTCGTTAGTCTTTGCATGGCTTGTGATTCGTTTCGTCTCGTTGTGGTGTGGGAAGGAAAGTGGCACCGGAACCGGCGGGGCATCCCGCCGGCTCCGGCCTGGCACCGTGGTTACGGGCCCGTTTCTTTCTTCTCCGCCGCGGGCGCGGTTTGGCTAGCCTGGCCGCTCTCGCGCTTGAACCAACTCGTCGCTTTGTCCCACATGCCGCGGATCCTCTCTGCGACGCCGGGTTTCTCGAGTTCGCCGGAGACTTTCTCGATCTCCTTTTCAAGCTCCGCCGCCGGCTTGGCTTCATTGCTGCCGACCAGTCCGCGATAGGCTTCCAGACGCAGCTTGGCCAGTTGCAGATTGGCCTTGGCGCCGTCGTATTTCTTCTCCTGCACCATGCGCTCGGCGAGCCGCAGAGCGTGCTGCACTTCCACGAGCGGGCTGTCCTCCTTGTGCATGCTCAAGCGGACGCCGACATTCTGCGCGAGCGCGAGTTGCGTGGCGGCGTCCTCCGGCTTGCTGAGCAGTTGGGCCGCGCGCGCCAGCTTGCGCTCGATGTAGCCGAGGTCGGCCAGCATCGCCGTATGGATCACGTCCGCATCCGCGAGCTTCAGCCCCTTCAGCGCGGCCTGATCCTTCTTCGCCTCCACGAGCGGTTCGACGACCTCGACCGCGATGGCTCCGGAGAAGATCGGGATTTGATCATCCTGAACCTTCTGCACATCGCGATAGACTTCCTTCCCCTGGCCGTCCTTGACGACCGTCGTGACCGTCGTAGTCGGCAGGAGCTTGCGGACGATACCCGCCAGCGATTGCGCCTTCTCGATCTCCGGCCTGGCGCTGTCGGCCTTCCCATCGAGACACTGCACCGCCGCAGCGTTGAGGTGCATGAGCATCTGCGAGCTGAGCAGCGAGGCCTGGTGCAGATCCTCGGCGGAAAGCTCGCCTTCGCTCTGGCGTTCGACGGTGGTCTTGTAGTGCTTCCCGCTCCCGTAGGTGCCGGTCGTCGGGTTGGTGGCTGGCTCCGCAGCCGGCAAGTAACTGGCGCCGGACAACGCCAGACCCGCCGCACAGATTGCCAGCATCGTGGAGCGGACGCGGTTGTTAGTCAGTGCATTCGTCATAGGGTTGTTTGGGTTTTAACGGCGGATGCAGTCAGGTGACCCAGCCGGCCCGGCGATCCGCCGTTGAGGTAACCAGTCCGACTGGCAGGCGCCTGTTCGTGCCACCGGCTCACTCGAGCCGGCAGCCGGCGCCCGAATTTTGCCTCATCAAACTTTGTGCCAGCCCGTAAAACCGGTGCGTACCCTTGCCGGAGAGCGTGTGCCACGGCGCCGATGAGCAAGGATGGCACAAACGAAGCGACCCACTGGGAAAACTCGGCACGCGAAGCTGAGCAGGATTACTCGCGGCGACTCCAGGTCGGCCCGCAATGGACGATCCACAGACTGCACGGCACCACTTGAAGCGCCCAATCGGCCATCGGCGGAATGCGGCCTTCGGGCCGGTCGTGACCCGGCAGGACGAGCAAGTCGGCGCCTACCGAGTCCGCAAACTCGCATGCCGCAAATCCCGTGGTCGCTTCGACGATGTGCCAGTCCACCGGCACCGCACAGTCCGGCAAGTCTGCGAGAAAGGCGTGCATCATTTCCTCCTCCTGCGCCCGCGTGCGAGCCGGGCGACCATCCTGCGCGCCTGTTTCCGCCCGCGCCTTCATGAAGATCGTGTGGATGGAGACGACGTGAACGCATTCCGCCGCATCCCGCCCCGCGAGCCAGAACGCGTGCTCGCAGGCGAGCTTTGCACTGGGCGAGAAATCCGTGATGACCACGAGGCGGCGGAAGTCGTGGGCCTCCACCCGCGGATGGGCAACCAGGAGCAGCGAACATCGCGCCCGATCCGCCAACTGCCGCGGGATCGGACCGAGGAAACGCCGCCGCCCAAGCGCCGGCCCCTCGAAAGCTCCGACGACGAGCAACTCAATGGCCGCCATTTCCGCCGCGCTCGCCAGAGCTTGCGC
Source organism: Chthoniobacteraceae bacterium (assembly GCA_031425095.1). GTDB lineage: Bacteria > Verrucomicrobiota > Verrucomicrobiia > Chthoniobacterales > Chthoniobacteraceae > JANNXQ01. Next base: position 9,240 of record JANPIS010000253.1, on the reverse strand, counting down.
TGGCTCGGTCTGATTCCAGACGATGTGCTGCTCATGGGGAATCGCGAGCCGGCCGGCCGCCGCTTCCAGAAATGCCCGGCTTTCCGTCTCGGACGTGCCGGTGTGGATCAAGGTCAGGGGCACGCCGAGTCGTTCCGCAAATCGCGACGCTTCCGCGAGTAGCGCATCCGATTGCGGCGTCATGGAGATGGCCGCACCGACGTTCCGGATTTTCGGCGGTGTCATTGCAACGAGGGATGATTTCGGAGTGAACTTCTGGTTTTCACATGCAGTTTCAGCCGCCAAAAACGGAACCGAATTCCAGGACAGAATCAACCGCGCACGATCGAGATTTCTGACGGCTCGCGACGCTCTGCGCACCGCCCACGATCGCCGCCGATCTCTCGGCGGGCGGCGGGCGATAAACTTGCGGACCTCTTCCACCCAGAGCACGACGCTCCCGGCGGCGCCGATGAGGAAGAAGCTCTGGAGCGAGATCGGCACCGTGTGGAAGATGCGGTTCATCGGCTCGGTGTAGATGACGGCGGCGCCCGCGAGCCACTGTCCGGATTGCGCGATGCGCAATTCCAGCGGCGTCTGCGGATCTTTCGCCCCCGCAGTGAGCGTCGCGATTTTTTCCACCTCCGCGTCAAGCGCCGTGGCGACGACGATCGCGCGCCCGCGTCCGGCGGCGATGTGCGTGCCGGAGTAGATCATGTTCCGCCGCTCGGCGACCGACGTGTCTTCGGGCAGCGCGGCGGGATGTTTGGAGACGGGCAGTGATTCACCGGTCAGCGCAGCTTCGGCGACTTCGAGCGCCGCCGCCTCGAACAGGCGGGCATCCGCGCCCACGGCGTCGCCCGCGCCGAGGAGGAGTGCGTCGCCGGGCACGAGCTCGCGCGCTTCGAGGCTCTGCTCGGTGCCGCCGCGCAGCACGCGCGCATGCCGACTGGCCAGTTTGCGCAAGGGCTTCCATCGAGTGCTCCGCGCGCCATTCCAAAAACGCGCCGATGAGTGCGTTGAGGAGGACGAAGACGAGGATGACGAAAGCGTCCTCCGTTTTCCCCACCTCAAAGGCGATCGCCGCCGCGACGAAGAGAATGTAGATGAGGGGGCTCGCAAACTGGCGCACTACGACCCCGGAGAGCGGGCGGCGCTTCGCATCGGGCAGGAAGTTCGGGCCGTGGGCGGTGAAGCGGCGCGCGGCTTCCGCGGCCGCGAGGCCGGCGGGCGCAGATTCGAGCTGGGCGAAAACTTCATCCGCGCTGAGGCGGTTCCAGGCGGCTGGCGCGTTCATCCGCCGCCACCCTTCCGCGTGCGGCCCTTGCGGAATCCGGAGCGTGTCCCGTCGCGATCGAGCAGGGCGACCATGCCTTCGAGTGCCGCGAGACCGAAGCTGATCTTTTTGAAGAACGACGGATTGTGCGGCACGAGGACGAAGCGCGGATGGCGCGACCACAGCCCGCGCAATTTGCCATCGAGCGCCGCCGCCTGCTCGAGCGTTTCATTGCGCATGGGATTGCCGCCCTCGATTGAAGTGCCGCCGACCGCGGCCGATTCAAAAAAGATGACGGCATCGTAGCGGCGCAACTCCGCGTCGAAACTGCTGCCGACCGCGCCGAAGTAGTCGTGCACTTCGCCCGGCCAGTAAGCCGCACCATCGATCGTGCCCCGATCGCAGAGCAGCGCGCGCGACGGGTAGAGCGAAGCCTGCACGTCTTCGAGATGCCGCTGCACATGGTAGATCGCCGTCTGCGCAAAGCGCCGCGCGTGCGGTTCCGCCGAACGCGGAAACCCGCCTTGAAAAAGAATCGTCGCCGCTTCCGGCACGAGCACGACGCGCTCCCCGATCTCCCGCCGGAAAAGATCAGCCGCCGTCGTCTTCCCCCCGCCCGGACCTCCGGTGAGGACGATGCGGCAACAACGCGGGTGGAGCGGTTTCATTCGGTGAAGGGAGTGTTGGGCGTTGAGTTGATCGTTGCCAAGCGATCTCTATGACCACCCACATCACGCAACTCGATCACGCCCCGCAACGCCCCCCACCATTGCCGGGTGCCCCCCACGCGTGAATTGGACCAAAGGGGACGACCTCCTCGCCCGCGTCCCCGCCACAACGCCAGTGGAAGGCGGAGAGAAATAGCTCGCGCGGTGCAAGCCATGCACTGCTTCAAGCAAGCCGGAGGCTTTGCCGGAAATTAGCCGGGGGTCGAGCGAGTGTAGCGAGCGACCATCCCCGGAGCCTGCCCCACAAATCGATGCACCCCGGAGGCGGCGCGGGAAAACTATCTGGCTTCAATCGAATCCAGGATTCGTTGGATGCACCGGGGAAAATCTCGCCTGATTTCGTGCTGCCAAATCCGCACGACTCGCCAGCCGTCCGCGCGCAGGCGGCGGAAGTTGCGCTGGTCGCGAGCACGATTGGCGCGGAGTTTGTCGCGCCAAAAGGGCGAGAGCTTGTGTTCCCATGCGGGCAATCGCCAGCCGTGCCAGAAATCGCCGTCCACGAACACCGCGACATTCCGCCGGGTGAAAACGATGTCTGACAGGCCTGCACATGGCGCTGGAACCAGCGTCCGAACTTACGCAACGAGGAACTTGATCAGTCGAGTATTGGAATGCCAAGGCTGACGAGGTAGTTGAATGTCGAATCGTAGTAGGCGGACGAGCGCGTTGGATCGGTCGGCTCCCCCGGCGGAACGAAAACGACCATTCCTTGCCGCGCTCGCGTGAGCAGCACGCGGTAGGCATTGCGGAGATAATTTCGGTTCTGTTCGTTCGCGATGTTGCACCAACGGGCACCGCGGAAGTCGTGATAGCTCCATCCCTCACCCGTGAACCGCATGTCACCGTCCCACGTCATGCACACCCAATCGAGTTCCAATCCCTGAACCTGAAACTCCGTGGCGGCGTCCTCAAGGTAGTAGCTGGACCGCGTATCCTCTTTGTCATTGAGAAACCAGTGCACCGGATCGACATCCACACGGATGTCGATTGCATGCGGCTTGAGACGTTGAGCTTTCGATGAAGCTACCAATCCGAAACGCTCCGATCCTCTTGCTCGCGTGCGAATCCATCGCTTCGCACAATGCAAGTCACGAGTTACTGCGATGGGATAGCGGTCCGCGAGTTTTGCGAACGCCTCGCACGCCTGCTGCCGCTCGCAATCGAGGAGGGCTTTCACGAAGGCTGACACGTTTTCCGCTCGGAATGAACGCATCGAGACTGCGAGATGAAGGCAATCGTCCAGGTGAGCATCGTGGCGCCCGCGGATGCTATCCAGCGCCTTGCCCGCTGCGTATTCGCTGTCGATCAGCCGCGACGAGACATACATGTGCCATTTCGGGAAGGACGTGTTGATCGCCTCTAGCCACGCGTCGATCCCCGCCTCGCCTGTGTTAATCTCCTGCCCACCACCAACAAGGCAGATGATCGCCGCCCAGTCCGAGTGGCGATCCATGTAAGAGATTAAGAACTCCGGTTCAGACTGTGCAAAGCCGGCGCGTCCCTTTTTCCGGCGCATGAAGTTTGCGGTTTGCGTGAGGTTCCAAGCGCGCTGCGCTTCATCGAAGATGACGACGTGTTCGATCGGTGGTCCCGGTTCAATCAAGGCGTCGTCGCGGAAGTGATGAACATTCTGAATGAAGGCTTTGACGCTCTCCGCGACTTTACCCTTTCGCACTTTCTCGCCGCCGCGCTTACGCCGGGAGACCTCGTCTCGGGTGAGCGCTTCTCGCAGGACGGCGACGAGTGGACCGTTACCGGACAGAAAAACCGCGTGCGTCGGCTGGTCCGGTTTTCGTCGTCGCGTCGCGATATTCAGCCCGACCAGTGTCTTTCCTGCTCCCGGCACACCCGTAACAAAACATATGATTTTGCGCCCTATTGCTCTCGCTTCGTCCACCAACTCTTCGACGCGCCACGAGGTGACGCGCAAGTTTTGGGCGCCGGCGTCGTAGCGGGCAATGGCCTCCACCGAGTGCTGCGCATAGAGCGAGCGTGCAGCCTCCACAATCGTCGGAGTCGGGTGATATGGTGCAAGCGACCATTCGCGATGGTCGAGATCGGGGCCAGTGATCGTCTGCATCGCCAGGTCCACAACCGCTCGGAGCCCCGCTGTGTTCACGCACAGCGGGTGATAAACTCCGTCGTCGTCCACGTGTAGATTGATCGGTCCAGATTCATCCGCCTCCGTTGCGACCAAGACCGGCACGATCGAAATCCGGTGACTGGCTTGGTGAAAGTTCTTTAGATCAAGAGCGTAATCCCAAACCTGATCGGAGGCGGCGCGATCGAAGGTCCGTTCACCGACTTTGAACTCGACGACAAAGACGATCGGGCCAACGAGGAGCACGACATCGATTCGCCGACCCAACCGAGGGATGCTGAACTCCATGAGCAGGGTGCCGGCGAGTCCGCGCAGGTGAGTGCGCAAAATTTCGATCTGGAGTATCCACGTGTCGCGCTGTGTCTGGATGAGCGCGAACTCGGATTTGGATGTCAGGCGCCCGAGCACCGCATCCACATCGGCGTCGAGAAACTCCGAAACCGAAGCGCTATACCACGCGCGGGGCGGCGCTGGCAGTGGCAATGTGGCAACGAGCGTCGTTTCCATTTCCGGCACTCTGCGCAGAACGCTCTGCGCGAAGGAAGTCGAACCCCCGCACCAACTCAGGGGTGCATGGATTTCTGGGGCGGGATCCCTGCGGTGGTGGCTCGTTCCTCGCTCGACCCCCGGCTAATCTCCGGCACGCCTCCGGCGTGCTGAGCGGGCCGATAACGGTCTCGTCGAGGGACGCTGCGCCTGGAAGGGGTTTTCCATCCTCCGCTCCCCAAAAGAGTGCTCCCCGCTTTGGCCCTGAGGTGCTCAAACGGAGGCGTCTTTCGCATCGGGAGCACCGGGCGCGTTTTCACGAACAGCGGGGAGTAGCGTAGCAGCGAGCGCGGCTAGCGCGGCTCCGACGGTGAAGGCGACGGCGGCGCCCCATTGCTGCCAGAGCAGGCCAAAGGCGACGCTGGCGGGGAGCGCGGCGAGGCCGATGGCGCAGTGATACCAGCCGAAGGCGGTGCCGCGCAGTTGCGGCGGGACGAGGCTGGCGACCCAGGCTCGTTCGGCGGGCTCGGTGAGGCCGAAGTAGATGCCGTAGGCGAGGAAGACGGCGATGAGCGCGGGCGCGGACGTGAGCCAGCCGAAGGTGAGATAGATCGCGGCGTAAAAGAACCAGCCGGCGAGGATCATGGCGCGCGGGCCAACGCGGTCCGAGAGCTGTCCGCCAAAGTAGTTGGCGATCATTTTCACCAGATGATGCGCGGACCACAGCAGCGCGATCCCGGCGGTGGAGACGCCTGCTTCGTTGAGGCGGAGGAGCAGGAAGGCGTCGGTGGAATTGCCAAGGGTGAAGACGAGGACGGCGAGGAGCAGGCGGCGATAATCAGGGCCGAGCGCGCTCCACGGGGCGAGGCGCGTCGGTGCTGCGGGAGCCGCGGCGCGCGGAGTCGGCGGTTCCTTTACGCCAAAGAGCACGACCACGAGCACGGCGACCGCGGGGATCGCGGAGAGGAGGAAGACCTGGCGCAGCGGGAGTCCGGCGAAGTTCAGCAGCGCGGCGGCGACGAGCGGGCCGAGCACGGCGCCAGCGTGATCCATCGAGCGGTGGAAACCATACGCGGTGCCGCGCGTGCTCGGGTCGGTGACGTCGGCGATGAGGGCGTCGCGCGGCGAGGTGCGCAGACCTTTGCCCACGCGATCGGCGAAGCGCAGCGCGAGCACCGCGGGCCACGCCGTGGCGAGGCCGATGAGCGGGCGCATCATTCCCGACAAGCTGTAGCCGGCGACGACGAGCGGCTTCCGCCGCCGCGTGCGATCGGTCCAGATGCCCGACGCCCCCTTGAGCAGCGCCGCGGTCGATTCGGCGACGCCTTCGATCAGCCCGAGTGCCATCGTGCCCGCGCCGAGCACCGAGGCGAGGAAGATCGGCAGCAGCGGATAGATCATCTCGCTGGAGAGGTCGGTGAGCAGGCTCACCACGCCGAGGGCGATGACGGTGCGCGGGATGCGGTGGAGGACTTTCAATCGATGGATGCTGGCTGCGCGGGAGCGCGGCGGAGCCAAACCTTGCGCGCTTCGAGAACGAGGAGCGGGATGCTCGATACGGCGAGGAGCATCAGGCAATCGTCGAGGGACATCAGCGAGGTCTTGAGGAACCTGGCGAGCAAGGCGTTGTGGTGGCTCCAGAGTTGGAGGGCGAAGGATGTGGCGACGACGGCGAGGAGGTTGAAGTTCGCGAGGAAGTTCATCCGCCAGATGGGCCGCGTTTCGCTGCGGGCGCCGAAGGAGCGGAGCAGTTCGGCGAAGACGAGGGTGGCGAAGGCGTGGGTGCGGGCCAGCTCGGGCGTCTCGGATCGCAGCCCGTAGAAATAGACCGCGAAGGAGACGCCGGCGGTGAGGATGCCGGTGAGGATCATCGTGGACAGGAAGCCGCCGTCGGTGATGCGTTCGTTGCGGGCGCGCGGGCGTTGTTTCATCACGTCGGGATCGATGGGGTCGGTGGCGAGGCAGAGCGCGGGGAGGCCGTCGGTGACGAGATTGATCCAGAGGAGGTGGATGGGAAGGAGCGGCGTGGGCAGGCCGATGACGACGCAGACGGTCATGAGCAGGAGTTCGCCGGTGTTGCCGGCGAGGAGGTATTGGAGCGTCTTGCGAATGTTGTCGTAGATGCCGCGGCCTTCCTCCACGGCGGCGACGATCGAGGTGAAATTGTCGTCGGTGATGATCATGTCCGACGCTTGCTTCGTGACCTCGGTGCCGCTGCGGCCCATGGCGATGCCGATGTCGGCGCCTTTGATGGCGGGCGCGTCGTTCACGCCATCGCCGGTCATGGCGACCACGGCGTCGTTCGCTTTCCATGCGCGGACGATGCGCAGTTTGTGCTCGGCGGTGACACGCGCATAGACGGCGGTCTTCGGCGCGCGCTGCCGCAGGTCGTCGTCGGACATCGCTTCCAACTCGACGCCCGCGATGGCTAGGTCGTCGTCGGACGCGATGCCGATTTCCCGCGCGATGGCTGTCGCCGTATGCGGATGGTCGCCGGTAATCATGACCACGCGAATGCCGGCGGCGCGGCATTTGGCGACGGCCTCCTTCGCCTCCTGGCGCGGCGGATCATACATCCCCGTCAGGCCCACGAAGACGAGGTCGCGCTCCACGCTTTCCGCCGTGAGTTCGGCGGGCGGAGCGTGATCGAGATCGCGCCACGCGGAGCCGAGCACGCGCAGGGACTGCTGCGCCAGCGCGGTGTTTTGCGCCACGATGGTCTGGCGATCCTCGTCCGTCATGGGGCGGACTCCGGCGCTTGTGTAGATGCTGGTGCAACGCTCCAGCAGCATGTCCGGCGCGCCGTTGATGAAGGCGCGGATTTTTCCATCCGGCATCTGGCGAAGCACCGTGCTGCGTTTGCGATCAGAGTCGAAAGGGATCTCGTGATGCTTCGGCCGTTCCTTTTCGATGCGCTCGCGGTTCCCGCCCGCTTTAGCACCGGCAGCGAGCAGAGCGCCTTCGGTGGGATCGCCCACAGTTTTCCACGTCCCGTCTTCCTGCACGAGATGCGCGTTGTTGCAGGCAAGGAGAACGGTCGCGAGTTCGAGCAGCGGGGCCGCGTGCTCGGCTTCCGTCTTCGCGCCCTCGACGCGCGCTTCGCCGTCCGGGCCATAACCTTCGCCGGTGACTTCGTAGTTTTGTCCTGCGACGTAGAGCGCGCGCACGGTCATCTCACCGAGGGTCAATGTGCCCGTCTTGTCCGTGCAGATCACGGTCGTCGAACCGAGCGTCTCGACTGCGGGCAGCTTGCGCACAAGCGCACGCCGCCGAGCCATGCGCAGCACGCCCAGCGAGAGCGCCACCGTGACGACGGCGGGCAATCCTTCCGGCACCGCGGCCACGGCGAGACTCACCGAGGTCATGAACAACTCGAACGGCGCCGTGCCGCGCAGCAGGCCCAGGCCGAAGAGCACCGCGACGATGCCCAATGACGCCCACACGAGGATGCGTCCGAACGAATCGAGCTTCTGCTGGAGCGGCGTCCCTTCATCCGCGCCCGCCGCCTCGATCATCCCCGCGATGCGGCCCAACTCGGTCTTCATCCCCGTGGCCACGACGACGGCCTGGCCCGCGCCCGCCGCCACGCTCGTGCCCATGAAGATCATGTTCTCGCGGTCGCCGAGCGGGATGTCGCCCTGTCCCAAAGTCGCGGGCTGCTTCGTCACCGCCTCCGACTCGCCGGTCAGCGCGGATTCGATGCACTTGAGCGAGGCCGCTGTGAGGAGACGCGCGTCCGCCGCAACCAAATCGCCGGCTTCCAGCGCGAGGACGTCCCCGACGACAATCCCCGCGGCTGGAATCGCCGCGACCTGCCCGTCGCGCTGCACCTTGGCCTGCGGCGCAGTCATCTTCTTGAGCGCCGCGATGGACTTCTCCGCGTTGAACTCCTGATAGAAGCCGATGATCGCGTTGAGCACGACGATGGCCAGGATGGCGATCGCGTCCACCCCTTCGCCCAGCACCCCCGAAACCACGCCCGCGACGATGAGAATCCAGATGATGAGGCTCTTAAACTGACCGAGGAAAATCTGGAGCGGGCTGATGCGCTTGCCTTCCCTCAATTCATTCGGCCCGTCAGCCGCAAGGCGTTGTGCTGCTTCCGTGGCCGAAAGTCCGGTGACGGCGGAACCGAGTTGCGCCAGCACTTCTTCGCCAGACTGGCTGTGCCAGGCTTTTCCCTTTGGTTGTGCGGCGATGGCGAGAGCCGTGGTCATGCGACGGCTGCTTCGGGTGCGAGGCGCTGCGCACGTTTCCATTTCCACTCCTCGACGGCGCAGAAGAGGCAGGGCGCGATGTAGATGGTGACGAGGACGCTCACGACCATGCCGCCGACGCTTGGGATCGCCATCGGGCGCATGATGTCGCTGCCGCGGCCGGTCGCCCAGAAGATCGGCAGCAGGCCGAAGATGGTCGTCGAGATGGTCATGAGGCCGGGGCGCACGCGCTTGAGGCCGGCTTCGACGACTGTTTCGCGGATCTCCTGGATGGAACTGAAGGTGCGCTTGTCGAACAGTCCTTCGAGATACGTGGACATGACTACGCCGTCGTCATCGACCACGCCGAAGAGCACGAGGAAGCCGACCCACACGGCGATCGAAAGGTTCACGCCCCACAGCGCGAGCATGATGAAGCCGCCCGCCGCTGAGACGAGGATGGCGAAGTAGATG
>JANPIS010000252.1:0-2368 GCA_031425095.1 Chthoniobacteraceae bacterium | reverse complement strand
AGTGAACGGCCAGTTGCGCCCGAAGGGATTGGCGAACGTGAAGCTCTCGACGAAACCCCAGACAAGGTCGTTGAAGCGCGAGACTTCCGTGAAGGCGAGGAGCGGGCGGAGCACGATCGCCGGGCCACCGTAGGGCAGCGTGAGCAGCGCAGGGATCCCGACCGCGACTCCCAGGAAATACCATCGCCGCCTGAGAGCGAACGCCCACACTGGCAGCAGGAAGACCGGGACGAGTTTGAACGCGATGGCAACGCCGAGGAAGGCGGCGCTGGCCAGGAGCAATGGCGCCCTCGCCCCGCGACTCTCGATTCGGGGCGAGGGCGTCCCTCCTCCTCGGGCCAGGCTCACCACTGCGCCCGTCAGCGCGAGCAACATGAGACTGTCGAAATGCCCGCCACCGGCGAACGCGTGAACGACGGCGGGATTCCACGCATACCAGGCGACGGCGCGATACCGGTCCGCACCACCGATCAACCTGAGCAGCACAGCGACGGTGAGCAGGTCGGCGAGAGCGAAGATGCACTTGAGGAAAAGCGGCGTCGCCGAAATGCGCGTGAGTCCGGCGAGGGTGAGTTCCGCGAGCGGTGGGTAGATCGCGGGTGATTCGCGGTGGTTGATCTTCGACCAGTCCGCGTCGCGGAGCGCGGCCAGTTCAGGTGCGTCTGGACTCCGCAGATAGGGATTGTGACCCGCATTCTGCACGCGGCCCTCCCACAAGTACCGCCACAGGTCATCGCCCGGAGCGGCCGGGAGGGCGATCACGCGGAAGAGCATGCAAGGAACCCAGAACAGCCATGCGGCGTGACGCGGAGCTGCTGATGGAAAACAAGCCAGAGCCCCGAGGAAGCTACCACCGGCCGCGAGCATGAGCGGGACGAATGTCAGCGCATGGCCGGCCTGCGCGAAGTCCGCGAATCGGCCTGCCAGCGCAATGCACACCGCTTCCGCGACGAGCGCCGCTGCCAGGATTGCGAGGCGCATCTTCGTCCCGGGAGAGCTCAATACTCCCGCGCCAGCAGGTAGTCCGCGATCTCGCGCAGCCGCACTCCCTTTGCCCCGAGCGACTTCAGGGCGCCATGAGCTGCGGCCGTGAGGCGCCGCGCTTCCGCACGTGAGCGATCGAGCCCGTAGATCGCCGGGAAGGTCGCCTTGGTCGCCGCGACATCTTTGCCCGCGGTCTTGCCGAGCTTCTCGGTCGTCTGCGTCACGTCGAGGATGTCGTCGATGACCTGAAAGGCGAGGCCGAGGGACTGTCCAAACTCGGTGAGACTCGCGAGCTTCGCCGGCGTCGCATTCGCGCTCATCGCGCCGAGTCGGATGCTCGCCGTGAGCAGCGCCGCCGTCTTGCAGCGATGAATGTATCGCAGCTCCGCGCCACTGAGCTTTTTCCCCTCCCCTTCGAGATCCGCGACTTGTCCACCGATGAGCCACTGGCTGCCTGAGGCCACCGCCAGCTCGCGAATCAGCATGGCCACCGGATATCGGCGCGTCGCTTCGGCCTGCGCGAGAATTTCAAACGCGATGGTGAGCAGTGCATCGCCGGCCAGCACCGCCACCCCTTCCCCGAAGACCTTGTGCGAAGTGGGGCGCCCGCGCCGGAGATCGTCGTCATCCATGCACGGAAGGTCGTCGTGCATGAGGGAGTACGTATGAATGCATTCCACCGCGCACGCCGCCGGCAGAGCGTTCCCGAGTTCGCCTCCGCAGGCCTCCGCCGCCGCGAGGGCAAGGATCGGTCGCAGGCGTTTGCCGCCAGCGAAAAGGCTGTAGCGCATCGCCTTGTGGACCGTCGCCGGCTTCACCGTGGCTCGCGGCAGGAAGCGATCGAGCGCCCGATCCACGGTGGCGCTGCGTGCGGTAAGATACTGCGGGAGTTCCATGCGGCGCGGAATGTGGCCAAGGCCGCGGGGAAAGTGAAAGGCAAAGTGGCCGCAAAATGACCCGTTCTCATCCGTTGACGTGCCAGAGCCGCGCCTCCATAGTCCCGCCCCTTTTTGAAACCCGACCTAGACACGGACCACATGGAACACATTCGCAATATCGCCATCATCGCTCACGTCGATCATGGCAAGACCACTCTCGTCGATCAGCTCCTGAAGCAGGCGGGCACCTTCCGCGCGAACGAGGCCAAGTCCTCCGAAATCCGCATCATGGACTCGATGGATCTCGAGCGGGAAAAGGGCATCACCATCCGCGCGAAGAACGCCGCCTTTAAGTACCACGACTACCACGTGAACATCGTGGATACCCCGGGGCATGCCGATTTTGGCGGCGAAGTGGAGCGGATCATGAAGATGATCGATGGCGTGCTGCTCGTGGTCGATGCGCACGACGGACCGCAGGCGCAGACGAAATTCGTGCTCCGCAA
>JANPIS010000251.1:0-4833 GCA_031425095.1 Chthoniobacteraceae bacterium | reverse complement strand
CCGCTTCGACGAGCATCTCCACGCCATCGTGCAGCTTGATCCGGTCACCCTCCTTGAAGGCCACGCGCCGCAGCGGCGCCGTCTTCAGCGCATACACGCGCTGCTCCTGTGCGGCAGGAAAGTGCAGTTCCACGCGTCCGCCGACGAAGCCGCGCACCCGCGACTGCTGCATTCGGCTGCGGAGTCGGAGCGCTTCCGCCCGGAGATCGAAGGTAGCGAGCTCATCAACCTGTCCCGCGAGCAGCCGCTCCTCGGGTTTGCTGAAGCTTATCTTGTCCGACAACTCGGCCTCCGTCGCCGTGCGTTTGGCGCCCCGATAGCAAAGCAGTCCCGCGCGATCCTCCACCGCCTCGACGACCATCTCCACGCCATCGTGCAGCTTGATCCGGTCGCCTTCCTTGAAAGCGACACGCCGCAGCGGCGCCGACTTCAGCGCGTAGTGCCGCTGCTCCTGTGCGGCGGGAAAGTGCAGCTCCACGCGCCCGCTCTCGGCGCGCAGGATGATCCCGAGCCCGAGTTCCGGCTCACTATCACTGACCCAACGCTGACCGGGAACTGGCAGAAGATTGCTCATGAAATTCGGGCCGGGAGCGTAGCGGAGGAGCTCGGTCCAACAACGCATTTCGATGACGTGCGCTGAGCCGACTAGGCTCGTCACCTCGAAGTGACCATGATGCATTCGACAAAGCGCGCGGAAACGCGTGCGAATCCTCCCGCCATGAAATTTCGCGCGCTCACGCTCTTCTCGACGCTCTGCACTTCGCTCTGCCATGCAGAGGATGCCGCCGGGACGAAAATTCCGATCCTTACCCTCCCGGTGCGTGTGCATCTCATGCAGTCAGCGACGCGGCCTGCGATGCACACGACGTTGGTCGAGGCGGACATCCGGCGGATCTTTCAGAAGGTGAATGCAGTCTGGGCGCAGGCCGGGATCGAGTTTGAAATCGAGTCCATCGGACTGACCCACGCGATCGAACCGGCTGTGGACGCGCAGCAGCAAACGGAGTTTGCGCGGGTGAAGGCGATGATTCCCAAAGAGCGCCTGAGCGCGTCGGCGCTGGATATCTGTTACGTGAAGGAGGTGCGGCCCAACGGCTTCTACTACGGCGAGCCTATCGTCGTGAAAGATACGGCTTCGTTGCGCGCGGTGCCGGATGGCCTGGATGAACCGCTACCGCGGGTGACGTCGCACGAGCTTGGCCACGCGCTGGGGCTGCGGCATCGTCAGGAGACGACGAATCTCATGGCCTCCGGCACCACGGGCGCTTCCCTCAACGACGCCGAGATCGCGACGGCTCGTGCCCGGGGTATGGAGCGACTGAAGGCGGCGAAAGAGTAAGGCGAGAAGGGGATCCTCGCTCCAGGATGCGCGGAATACTGACGCGTGGAGCCTACGCTCCGCTCGCAGCGCTCAGCTTCACGATCTCGGCGAAGCCGCGGGGATCGAGCGCGGCGCCTCCGACGAGCGCGCCGTCGATGTCGGGCTGGGACATGAGTTCGGCGGTGTTGCCGGGTTTGACGCTGCCGCCGTATTGGATGCGGACCTTGTCGGCCGTGGCGGCGTCGCTCATCGCGGTGAGCGTCTTGCGGATGAAGGCGTGGGCGGCCTGCCCCTGCTCGGGTGAGGCGGTGCGGCCGGTGCCGATGGCCCATACGGGCTCATAGGCGATCACAGTGTCGGCGAGTTGCTCGGACGTGAGATCGGCGAGGCTGCCGCGGAGCTGCTTCTCCAGGACCGTCTCCACTTGATTCGCGTCGCGCTCGGCGAGGGTCTCGCCGATGCAGACGATCGGAATGAGCGTGGCGGCGAGGGCAGCTTTGGTCTTCTTGTTGACGATCTCGTCGGTCTCGCCGAAGAGCGTGCGCCGCTCGCTGTGGCCGAGGACGACGTACCGGGTGAAGAATTCGCGGATCATTGCGGCGCTGATTTCGCCGGTGAAGGCGCCGCCCTTTTCCGCGGACATATTCTGTGCGCCGAGGCGGACGGTGGCTTCCTTGTTCAGGATCTCCGAGACGGCGGGCAGGGCGGTGAAGGGCGGGACGATGACGATATCGACACGTTTCTCTTCGCCGATTTCGACGAGGAAGCTTTCGAGGAAGCTCTTCGCCTCCGCGACGGTCATGTTCATCTTCCAATTCGCCGCGATGATTTTCTTGCGCATGGCTATTTGTCGTTGAGGGCTGCGACTCCGGGCAAGGTTTTGCCTTCGAGGAGTTCCAGAGAAGCGCCGCCGCCGGTGGAGGCGTGGGTGACCTTGTCGATGGCGCCAAATTTCTTCGCGGCCGTCGCGGTGTCGCCACCGCCGACCACGCTGATCGCACCGGCTGCGGTCGCCGCGGCGATGGCTTCCGCCATGGCCTTGGTGCTGCCGGAGAAGGCGTCGAACTCGAACACGCCCGGAGGGCCGTTCCAGACGATGGTCTTGGCGCGGCCGATGACTTTGGCGAAGAGCGCGCGGCTCGCGGGGCCGGAGTCGAGGCCTTCCCAGCCTGCGGGGATGCCTTCCTTGTCGGTCGCGGCCTTGGTGTTCGCATCAGGCGCAAATTTGTCGGCGATCACGAAATCCACCGGCAGATGAATCTTCACGCCTTTCGCGGCGGCCTTGTCGAAGAGCTCCTGCGCGATCTCCGCGCCCTTTGGATCGAAGAGGCTGTTCCCGATTTCCATGCCCTCGAGCACCTTCTTGAAGGTGAAGGCCATGCCGCCGCCGATGATGATCTCGTTGGCCTTGTCGAGAAGGTTGTTAATCAACGGGATTTTGTCCGCGATCTTCGCGCCGCCGAGGATGGCGAGGAGCGGACGCGCGGGGTTGTCGAGGACCTTGGCGAAGGCTTCGAGTTCCTTTTGCATGAGGAAGCCGGCGGCCTTGATCGGGAGATCGACGCCGACGACGGAGGAATGCGCGCGGTGCGCGGTGCCGAACGCGTCGTTCACATACACGTCGCCGAGCTTCGTGAGGCTGGCGCGGAAGGCCGCGACCTTCGCGGGATCGGCGGTTTCCTTCGTGCCGTCCTCGCGCTTCACCTTGCCCTCTTCCTCGATGTGGAAGCGCAGGTTTTCGAGCAGCACGACTTCGCCGGGCTTCAGCGCCGCGCAGGCGGCTTCGACTTCCGCGCCGACGCAATCGCTCAGGAACTTGACGGGCTTGCCGAGCAGTCTGGCGAGCTTCTCGGAGACGGCCTTCAGTGAGAGCTTCTCGGAGCGCTGACCGTCCGGCCGACCGAGATGGCTGGCGAGCACGACGGAGCCGCCTTTATCCAGGATGTACTGAATGGTGGGCAGCGCCGCGGTGATGCGGGCGGTGTTGGTGATTTCGCCGGTCTTTTTGTCCTGAGGGACGTTGAAATCGACGCGCACAAAGACGCGTCTGCCGGCGACATCAACGTCGCGAAGAGAAAGCTTGGCCATAAAGAGAGAGAGTTTTTTCCAGACAAGAGCCTGCGGCGGATCAGCCGCGGGCTCCGTGCATGGGAGGGTGCGGTTACTTCGCGACGACGCGGACCATTTCCAAAACCTTGTTGGAATAGCCCCACTCGTTGTCATACCAGGACACGAGCTTCACGAAGGTGCCGTCGAGCGCGATGCTGGCCTCGGCGTCGAAGACGGAGGTCATGGCCTCGCCGACGAAGTCGGTGGAGACGACCTTGTCCTCGGTGTAGCCGAGCACACCTTTCATCGGGCCTTCCGAAGCGGCTTTGATCGCCGCTTTGATTTCGTCGAAAGTCGCGGACTTGACCAGTTCGGCGGTGAGATCGACGACGGACACGTCCGAAGTCGGCACGCGGAAGGCCATGCCGGTGAGCTTTTTGTTCAGCTCGGGGATGACCACGCCAACGGCCTTCGCGGCGCCAGTCGAGGACGGGATGATGTTCTCCAGGATGCCGCGTCCGCCGCGCCAGTCCTTGTTGCTCGGGCCGTCCACGGTCTTCTGCGTGGCGGTGGCCGCATGCACGGTGGTCATGAGGCCGCGCTTGATACCAAAGGCGTCGTTGATGACCTTGGCGAGCGGGGCCAGACAGTTCGTGGTGCAGCTTGCGTTCGAGATGATCGCCTGTCCGGCGTAGGTCTTGTCGTTCACGCCATAGACGAACATCGGCGTGGCGTCTTTCGACGGGGCGGAAAGGACGACCTTCTTCGCGCCGGCCTTGAGGTGCGCACTGGCCGTGGCCTCATCGAGAAAAAGCCCCGTCGATTCGACCACCACGTCGGCGCCCACTTCATCCCACTTCAGTGTGGAAGGATCCTTCACTGCCGTAAGGCGGATCTTCTTGCCGTTCACGACCAGTGTGGTGCCCTCCACAGAGACCTCGCCCTCGAAGCGGCCATGCACAGAATCGTACTTCAGCATATAGGCCAGATAATCGGGTTCGAGCAGATCGTTGATGCCGACGACTTCGATGTCCTTGGAAAAGTTCTGCACCGCGGCGCGGAAGACCATGCGTCCGATGCGGCCGAAGCCATTGATGCCGATTTTGATCATGTGATGGGTGTTGGTGTGGTTGGTTTTTGGATTGGAAAAAGAGCCGGACACTTAAATCGGGCGATTTGGGGCTGGTCAATCATCATCGCCGGACGGCGCGCCGCGCCGCTTGGACATTTGCCCTAGAGCGTTTTCGATTTATTCTGTCGCATACTGGGCATGCGTAGGGAAGGTGCGGCAGTGTGCGGAGGTAAAGGTGTCGAGGGCGGCGGCGGTTGCCTTCAACAGGCGCGGAAAGGTGCGGCGAGCGGCCTGGCGCAGATGGGCGTTGAGCTTGGCGAAGGCCATTTCGATCGGGTTGAGGTCCGGGCTGTAGGGCGGCAGATAGAGCAGTTCGGCTCCACTGCCCTCG
>JANPIS010000250.1:0-2296 GCA_031425095.1 Chthoniobacteraceae bacterium | reverse complement strand
TTGCTGATCGCAAACTCGCGTCCGCCCGTGGTCGGGAAAAATCCGTCCGGCCAGAAGCCGAGATGATTGCCGATGCAAATCAGGCGGCGCGGCGTGGCGCTCGGAGCCGCGGCCGCGAAGCCGGTGTTGAGGCTGTCGAAGGCCGGAAGGGCGAGAGCCATTCCCAGGCCGCGGAGAAAATGACGACGGTCGATGACGGGGGTGTGGTGTGTGTTCATGGGATTGGAAAGTAGTTGCGGCTTTAGCCGCAGGTTGGGTTGGATGATTCGGCTAAAGCCGAAGCCACTTTGTTCACGGTAACGTCGGCGTGAGCAGCGAGACGCGCACGTCATCGAGATAATGCGGGACCGTTCGCGCCGCCTTGTCCGGCGTGCGCGTTCCGAAAAACAGCACCAGGCTGCGCGCCGCACGTGGCGCTTGAATCTTCACGCTGAACGTCTGCCAGCCCGTCGCGCCAGGCGTGACATCCAGCCCCTTCGTGGCCGAAGCGATCGACTCATCCCGCCGGTCAAACCACGCCGCATCGAGATTCTCCGGTGCCTCAGTGACGCCAAACGCCCGAATCAAATACCGCACCGAAGCCTCCGCGCCAGCCGTGGCGAACGAAGCCGAGATTTCGATCTCCCGCGACTCACCGCCCGCGTCCGGCGGCAGCGATTGCAGATCGAGCACCTGATAAATGCGCGGCACCCCTTTGCTCATCGGTTCCAGCCGGAGCATGACGTTGCCTTCCTTCGGCACCACTCCGTTCTCCGCAGCCACGGCCTGCGCTGCATCACCACTCCATTGTCCCGGACCGCCGGGGAAGCCATTCGCCAGCGGCATCTGTGCATTCTCAAACCCCGGCGCAAACACCGCCACCGGCGTCCGCTTTTCCAAGCCGCGCTGAACCACGAATCCAAACACGACCGACGCGCTGAACAACCCGATCACCAACCCCGCCGCAGCCGCACTAAGGGGACGCATTTGACGAAACAATCCTATCCAGCGTTGCGGCGGCGGGACAATCGCTCGATCGACTCCGGGAGTCATCTCCACAGCCTCCGCTTTTGCTTCCAGCACCACGTCGAGGTTCACGTAGCTGAGATACAAATCGGCAAGCTCGGCATCGCGCTTGAGCGCGTCCTGGAGCGTGCGCGCCTCTTCATCGGTGATGGTGCCAGCGATGTAGCGCTGGATCAGTTCATGCCAGTCTGTGTTCATGCGAGTTCCTCCTGTGCAATGGTTTTCCGCACGCATTCCTGCAAGGCCTGCCGGATGCGGTGCAGCAGTTTGTAGAGCGACATCGGCGTCTGCCCGCGACGGGCGGCGAGATCATCCATGCGGGTGCCTTTCGTGTAAGCCGACAGCACCATCTCGCGCTGGGCGGCGGGCAGCTTTTGCAGGCAGCCCTCCAGCGCCTCGCGCTCGCTAAGATGCCGCTGTTGCAAGAGGACGGCCCGGTCCGCCAGGCGATTCACCAGCTCGTCATCAAAGATGTGGCGGTCACGCTTCCGTGTTTGCAGAAACTTCAGCACCTCCAGCCGAGCCACTCCGAACGCCCACTTCTTGAAATCCTGCGCCGATTCAAACTTCTGCCACAGCACCACGATCACATCCTGCAACACCTCGGACGCCTCCTCCCGGCTCGGCAGCATCGACCGCACGAAGGTGTGCAGCGCCGGTTCGTGCTCCGCATACAGGCGGAGAAACTGGTCGTGCTGGGGGCGTTCGGGCGGCTGTGACATGCGTCGCAAATAGATAGCCACAACGAACGGCCCCGTTTGCCGAAAAAAGTTTTCGCAAAACGGAGAATACCGCGAAATGCCGTAAGCGTCTTTTACAAACCATGCGCGAGCCGCGCGGCGACGTGCAGTGTCGGAATGGATTCACCGCCTTCGATTCGGCTGATCATATCACGCGAAACACCACACTTGCGCCAAAGCGCATACATGCTCAGGCCACAGGCTTCCCTCAGTTCTTGCAAGCGACGCGGCAATCTATCGCGGATGCGCTCGGCGTAGTCGTGGCTGTCCGACTTGGATGACATAGCTACCCCAAGAACAAGAAAAGCATTCCATTCGCACCATGAGCGGCATCGTTTGCCGTCAGCCTTCTACCGCGTGACCTTTAACCGCATGAACCGCTGCGCGACTCCACTGCCAGCAGCCACGGTGACTTTCACCTGCTGCGTCACCCCATTGTCGCTGAGAATCACGGGGGCACTTACGCCAGTCGTGCTCCAGCTTCCCGCAGTGAGCGTGTCGCTCCATTCGACGGTGAAGATTACGCCGTCGCTCATTGCCGCGAGGCTGCG
>JANPIS010000249.1:0-7903 GCA_031425095.1 Chthoniobacteraceae bacterium | reverse complement strand
AAAGTAGTGTGGGGCGCGCTGGACCAGCTCAAACTGAAATAACGATACCGATATGGGAGTCCCAAAACGCAAGATGTCCAAGATGCGGCTGCGCACGCGCAAAGCCGCCAACCGCTGGCACGCGCCGAAGCTGAACAAGTGTGGCCAGTGCGGAAGCACCGTGCCGTCGCACATTGTTTGCCCTTCGTGCGGCTACTACAAGGGCCGCCAGGTCCTGACCATCGAGAGCTGAACCGGCAGGGCCGGAAAAGTCTCAAGGCTCCCCCAGGC
This sequence comes from Chthoniobacteraceae bacterium, assembly GCA_031425095.1. GTDB lineage: Bacteria > Verrucomicrobiota > Verrucomicrobiia > Chthoniobacterales > Chthoniobacteraceae > JANNXQ01. The sequence continues at coordinate 7,633 of JANPIS010000249.1, read as the reverse complement.
GAAGCTCGAAACAATTTCCAAAGACTTGCATGGACTGAAAACGCCGAGGTTCCGTTCCTCCGTTTTTTGATGTCCAACTCTTTGAACTTGTTTCGAATTTTGACCACTCTGCTCCGGGTTGCGAGGCGATGAATATCGCGCTCGATGCCATGGGCCACGACGAAGGCCCAGCCTCCCTCGTGTCGGGAGCGGCTCTCGCCCTGGGTGAGTTTTCCGACATCAGCCGGCTCTTCCTCACCGGCGATCAGGCCCGGCTCGAGGCGGAACTCAAAAAGGCCGGCTGCAACGACCGGCGCATCGAGATCGTCCACTGCACACAGGTCGTGGAGATGACCGACAGCGCTGTGGATGCGGTGCGACGCAAGCGTGATTCCTCGATCAGCCGTGCGGTCGATCTGGTAAAGGACGGCAAGGCGGAAGCCGTCGTGAGCGCCGGACACACGGGAGCGGCGGTGGCCGCAAGCACGATCAAACTTCGCACGCTCCCCGGCATTGACCGCCCGGGCATCGCCGCGACGATGCCGACCGAGACGAATCTCTTCGTCCTCATCGACGCCGGCGCGAACACCGACCCGACGCCTCCGCAGATGCTGCAAAACGCCATCATGGGCGGCGTCTATTCCAAACACGTCCTCGGCTACGAGAATCCGCGCGTCGGTCTGATGTCGATCGGAGCGGAAGACGAAAAGGGCAACGACTTCACGCGCGAGACCTTCGAGCTGCTCAGGGCCAGCGGGCTGAACTTCCGCGGCAATATTGAAGGGCATGATCTCTTCGGCGATCCGGTCGAAGTCGTGGTCGCCGACGGCTTCACCGGCAACATCGTGCTCAAGACCAGCGAAGCCCTCGCGCACGCGATCTTTGCCTGGCTGAAGCACGAGATCTACAAGAGCCCGATCACAAAGCTGGGCGGACTCCTTGCCAAGCCGGCTTTCCGGACGATCAAAAAGAAGACCAGTGCGGACGAGTACGGCGGCATGCCGCTGCTCGGTGTTAATGGCACGTGCATCATCGCCCACGGCGGCAGTTCGCCTGTCGCCGTGAAGAATGCGATTCGCATGGCGTGCGAGGCAATCCGGCATCAGGTCAATCCGCACATCGTTGAAGCCGTCCGCAACACTCCGGCCACTGCAGCGGCGTGACGCCGCTGATCAGCCGGAAGCTGCATCCGCGCAGCCTTTTTACGTGTCTCGGCAGGAAACCTTGCTACGTTCCGGTGCACCTGCACGGACTTTGCTTGGGCGTCACCACCTTGGAACCAGCCAAAAGGGGGCCGGCGTCGAGGAATAAGAGGGGAAAGGCTCGAAGCTACCCGATTGCACGCACGCGCAAGCCGCGCATCGCGCCGTTGGATGAGCAACTGCGGAGCAAGGTTTAGCGCTCATTGCCCGCGGAGTTAGAAGCAGTGTGTCCCGTGTGCCACTGCGCCGCCGGCGCGCAGGGCGGCAGCGACGAGGATGGTTTCGGCGATCTCCGCATCGGTTGCGCCGAGCGCGCGCGCCTGACGGTTGTGCAGGTCGATGCAGTACATGCACTGCGTGGTGTGGGCCACGGCCACGGCAATGAGTTCCTTGATCTTGCCATCGAGCGCGCCCGGGGCGAGGGCGGCGGCGTCGAAGGCAGCAAAGGCCTTCATCGCGGCGGGTGCATGGGCGGCGATTTTCGGGAGCTTGGTTAAGGCGTCGGCGTGATACATGGCGACGCGCTTAGGATTTCTGGTGAAGGCCTGCGGTCACACCGCCATCCACGGGCAGGACCACGCCGGTGATCCACTCTGCGGCGGCGAGGAAGAGAATCGCTTCGACCACATCGGCGGGTTGCCCGTTGCGACCGAGCGGATGAAAGCCGTTGAAACTCGGCAGGATCTCCGCGCGCTGCTGCGGCGTGAGAAAAGTGTCATACACCGGCGTCTCGACGACGGCGGGCGCGACCGCATTGACGCGGATCTTCGCGCCACAAAACTCGATCGCCAGATTGCGCGTGAGCGCATGCAGTCCGGCCTTACCCGCCGAGTAGGCGCTGGACGGCGTAGCTCCTACGGCGATGGTCGCCCACATCGAGCCGACATTCACAATGCTGCCGCCGCCGCGTCGCAACATCTCGGGAATTGCTGCCTGCGCGGCGAAAATCGGCGCCTTGATCGCCACGCCGAGATACGCATCCACATCCGTCTCGGTGTGATCGAGGAAGGGCGTGGGCTTGAAGATACCCGCGCTGTTCACAAGCAGATCGATTCCGCCAAACCGTTCGACCGCGGACTCCGCCACCCGCCCTGCGACCGACTTGCTGCCCGCGTCGCCGGCGACGATCGCAATGCTTTTCCCGCTCGGATCGAGTTCCTTTGCCGTAGCCGCGAGCACGCTTTCGCGGCGGCCATTGATGACGACCTTCGCACCGACCGCGAGCAGAGCGCGGGCAGTTTCCTTGCCGATGCCGGTGCCACCTCCGGTAATGAGGGCGACTTTGCTTTCGAAGTAGTTGTTCATGATGAGCTGAGTTGGTTTGTTGTTTGCACCCGCATCGCGGCGGATGAAGGTGCTCGACCATGCGCCCCTCGCTCAGTGCCAACAACCGGGCACAAACCGGTGCCCTCCCTACAAAGCGGTCTAAATTGCCCACCGCCAACGGTGAAAAATTTTCACGCAAACAACCCCCGCGTCGGGTTGGCCGCATGATCGAGACAGTCGTCGGCTGCAAATGGTCGCTGACCGTTCTCGATCTCGTGAAGGGCGGCATTCACCGTCCTGGCGCGATGGAGCGCGCCGTCGAAGGTCTCACTGCGAAGGTCCTCAATGACTGCCTGCGTCTGCTGATGTCCTACGGCGTGCTCGAGAAAAAGAGCTTTCCCGAAATCCCGCCGCGCGTGGAGTACCGGCTGACGAGCTTTGGCCGGAAATTCCGCCGGATTTTCGTCGTGCTCGACGGGCTGGAATCCGATCTATCCGCGCAGCGTTAAGCCGCTTCCGACCCGCCCGCCAATAGAGCATTCTCCAAGCGCAGACATCCCCCGCGCTAAATCGCCGCCGAAGTGGAGGAAATCACCGCCCCGCTCGAGGCGCGCATCGCCGAACTGGAGGCGCAACTGTCCGCTCGCGGGGTGAGCCCGGAATAGCGGGCCAGCGCAGTTTTCAAGCGACGGACGCGGCGGCATGGCGGCGGCGTACTTTTTCTCTCGCGCTGCGGCAGAATCGAAGATCGCCTCCAGGCGTTGGAAATACCTCCCAAGCGTGAATGTCGGGACCGATTTTGGACCGCGGAAATTCGATCCCGGAGCCGCGAACCTGCTGACGGCCCGCCCGCCCCGCGCAACGCCCGGCGCCCCTTGACTCCACGGCACTCTGTGCGGCGGGTGTGCCTCTGCGCACCCGCGCGCGGAAGCAGCCGACCTAGGATGAGGTGGAGGCGAGGAGAAGTGGCTGCGTTTTTGCGTGTCTCTCGCGCAAAGGTGGTTAGTTTTCGGCGCACCATGCCCAGCCCGTCCGAAACCCTGATCATTGCCGGCCGCGAAATCCGCTCGCGGTTGTTTCTGGGCACGGGGAAATTCGGCTCGAATGAGGAGATGGCGGCGGCCCTCGAGGCGAGTGGTTGCGAGATCGTCACCGTCGCGCTGCGGCGGGCGGATCTCTCCGGAAAGCGCGACCCTTTCGCCAACATCCTCGAGTTCATCGACCCGCAGAAATATCTCCTCCTGCCGAATACGAGCGGCGCGATGAATGCCGAGGAAGCCGTGCGCCTCGCGCGACTCGCCGTCGCCGCCGGATTGCCCAATTGGGTGAAACTCGAGATCCATCCCGACCCCCGCTACCTCCTGCCCGATCCAATCGAAACGCTGAAAGCCGCAGAGCAACTCGTGAAGGAAGGTTTCGTCGTGCTGCCTTACATCAATGCAGACCCGGTGCTCGCCAAGCGACTCGAAGACATCGGCACCGCCACGGTCATGCCGCTCGGCTCGCCCATCGGCAGTAATCGTGGTCTCGAGACCCGGGCGCAGCTCGCGATCATCATCGAGCAGGCCACCATCCCCGTCGTCGTCGATGCCGGGATCGGCGCACCCAGCCAAGCCGCGGAGGCACTCGAACTCGGGGCGGATGCCGTCCTGGTGAACACCGCGATCGCCGTCGCCTCCGATCCCTCGCGCATGGCGGGCGCCTTTCGGCAGGCCGTCCACGCGGGGCGCACGGCTTACGAGATCGGCCTCGCCGAGCAGCTCAATCAAGCGTCGGCGACCAGCCCGCTCAGCGGTTTCCTCACGACCCTCTCCGCTTCATGAAAAATTGTCGCCCTCTCCTTTTGCTGCTGCTCGCCCTGCTCCTGCCGGCGGCGCTGCGCGCTGCGCCATCGCCCGAGGAAGTGGCGAATGGGCACCTCATCGCGACCAAGGAAGCGGACTGGGCCGCCTACACCGCGAGCCTGCACCCCGAGGCGCTGAAACGCTTCAAGGCGATGATGATCCCCACCGCCGAGGCCGCGCACGCCGCAAACTCGCCGGCCGGCAAGAACATCCTCGAACGCGTCTTCGACAACGCCGACATCGCCAAACTGAAAGCCGCAACGCCGCCTGATTTCTTCCAGACCTTCATCACGAACTGGTCCGCGAAGAATCGCGGGTTCACCCAGACGATGAAGAACGCGACGATCCAGATGCTCGGCCACGTCAGCGAAGGCGATCGGACGGCGCATGCGATCTACCGCATGACGATCCCCACCGGGAGCGCCAAGGTCACGAAGGTCGAAGTCATCAGCCTCGAAAAGGACGGCGAAGTGTGGAAGTGCCAGCTGACCAGCGAGCTTGAGAATCTCGCCAGTTCCCTGATGCGTCAGCTTAAATCAAAGTAGGAAGGATGAAGGATGAGGGATGAAGTCCCGCCGTCCGTCCGCTCGCAGCTTTCATCCTTCAGCCCTCCTCCTTCATCCTTTCGATCATGCCGCTCCTCGAAGTCCGCAATCTCCGCACCTGGTTTCCCGTTCGCACTGGCCTCTTGCGGCGGCACACCGATGACGTGAAGGCGGTCGATGACGTGAGCTTCACCGTCGAGGCTGGCACCACCGTCGGCCTCGTGGGGGAAAGCGGGAGCGGGAAGACGACGATCGGCAAGAGCATCCTGAAGCTCGTGCCATCGACGGGCGGGCAGATTCTTTTCGACGGGCGCGACATCCTGCCGCTCAGCGAAGGCGAATTCCGCCCGCTCCGGCGCGAGATGCAGATGATCTTCCAGGATCCCTTCGGCTCCCTGAACCCGCGGCACACCATCCGCCAGATCGTCGGTGAGGCACTCGAGATTCACTTTCCGCAGATGACGGGAAGTGAGCGGCGCGATCGCGTCGCCGAACTCCTGCGCCAGGTCGGCCTGAAGCCGGAGATGATGGAACGCTACCCGCACGAGTTCAGTGGCGGCCAGCGTCAGCGCATCGGCATCGCCCGCGCTCTCGCCGTGAAACCGCGCTTCATCGTCTGCGACGAACCGGTGAGCGCACTCGACGTGAGCGTGCAGGCGCAGATCGTGAATCTCCTCCAGGATCTCCAGGAGCAGCTCGGGCTCACTTATCTCTTCATCGCGCACGACCTCGCGGTGGTCGAGCACATCAGCGATCACGTGCTGGTGATGTATCGCGGCAAGATCGTCGAGAGCGCTCCGGCCGAAGCGATATACGAATCCCCGCAGCACGATTACACCCGCAAGCTCCTCGCCGCGGTGCCGAAGTTTGCCTGAAACGTGGCCAGCAATCTGCGATCTGAAAGCCGCGATCTGACGACCCGATGACGCCCCTCATCAGAAAACTTCTCGGCATGAACTGGCTGCTCGTCGGCGCCTGCCTCACGCTTTGTGTGATGGGCGTCATCGCCGTGTATAGCGCGTCGGCCTTTCGCACGGAGGATTACTGGCACAAGCAGGCGGTGTGGGTCGGCATGGGCGTGGTCGTTTTCCTCGTCACGAGCCTCGTCGATTACCGCTGGGTGCGGTGGGTCGCGCTACCGATGTATCTGGCCAGCGTCATCGCCGTGATGCTCACCTACACCTCGCTGGGTGAAGAGCACGGTGGCGCGAAGTGCTGGCTGCGGCTTCCGGGACTCGGGACCTTTCAGCCGTCGCAGATGGCAGTGATCGCGGGCGTGCTCACGCTCGGCCTTTTTCTGAGCCACTTCCGGCGCATCCACCCGATGCTGAAGCTCGCCTTCACCGGCGCCATCGTCGGCGGCCCGATGCTGCTCATCCTGAAGCAGCCGGACTTCGGCATGACCATGGTCTGGATACCGGTCATCTTCGCGATGCTCTTCCTCGGCGGCATGCCGAAGCGTTACCTCATCGTGATGATCCTCCTCGGCGTCGCGGCGCTCCCGGTCTTGCTGAACTTCGTCCTCAAACCGTATCAGCGCGCACGCATCGTCGCCTTCGTCGATCCCGATATCGACCCCTTGAACGCGGGCTGGGCGATCAACCAATCCCTGATTGCGATCGGCTCCGGCGGCTTCTCTGGCAAAGGATTCATGGCCTCGAACACGCAGGTCGAGCAGGGCTTCATCCCGGGCACCACGGTCCACACCGATTACATCTTCACGGCGATCGGCGAGCAGTTCGGATTCATGGGCGGGGTGGTGGTGATCGGTCTCTTTGCCATCCTGCTCCTCGCCATGATGCTCGCCGCGCATCAGGCGTCGGATCAACTCGGCACACTCATCACCGTGGGCTTCGCCGCGCAGATCTTCTTTCACGTCTATCAAAACATCGGGATGACGATCGCGCTCATGCCGATCACCGGCCTGCCACTGCCGCTGATCAGCTACGGTGGCACATTCCTCGTGATGGTGATGTTCGGGCTCGGGCTCGTGAACAGCATCTGGATTCACCGCAAGGCGCTACCTTGATCCACGCTGGCCAAATCGCCCGGCACTACTGAGGCGCTGGCGCCGCAGGAACGTATTCACCGGGTGCCGTCCGGACGAAAAATCGCGTGGGCGTCTGCCGCGCCTCGAGTTGATAGATCGACACCCCGGTAGAAGCATCGCGGCCAGCGCGGCGCATCTGCGTGTCCTTTAGTTTCGTGGGTTCACCAGGCGCGATTTTGAACTGACCCGCATCCGAGACCAGCATCGCCGGCGCAGCCGGATCGGATGGCGGCACAGAGAACGCCTTGTCGCCGACAGCCGTCACCTCCTCCCACGCTTCGATCGTCGGGCGCCGCTGCCGGTCGAAAATCGCGAGGGCCAGACTCAGCGCGAGGCCAACGAGGAGCACCAACCCCACGCGAAGCGCCGCCGAGCCGCCGAGGATCTGCGTGGCGCCTGAATCGGTGGTCGAGGTTTCGTTCATCGCCGGCACCCTATGCCGCGCCAACCGACGACGCGAGGAATTCGGCGACCGCTCTCCACGTCATCCGAGCACGATGAGCGCGATGACAAAAAGGACGGTTCCGATCGCGAGTCCCAGCCAGATGAGCAGCGACTGGCGAATTTCCACCGGGTTCTCCCCCGCGCTCATCTGCAACGAGGCGGCCAGTACCTGCTCCCGCTCCTGAACGAGAAACCGCCCGCGCCGCACGCGCTCGAGGGCTTGCGGCTGATTCATCGGCGCAACGCCGCTGTCGGCCAGCACTCGTCCGACTTCGCGGTAAGGATTCGCCTTCGCTCCTTCCA
>JANPIS010000248.1:0-3815 GCA_031425095.1 Chthoniobacteraceae bacterium | reverse complement strand
GCCGAAGCCGCGCTCTTCGCCTTCCAAAAACTCGGCCTCTCGGAGACCGGCGCGCCGACGCAAACGATCGCCGCGATGAAGTATGAGGACGTATTTGCGATTGTGCAGAAAGGCGGTGACGCCAAGGCAGGCAGCGAAATGTTCCTGAAAGCCGGCTGCATCGCCTGCCACACCATCACCGCAGATGAGCCACCGAAGGGTCCGATCCTCAGCGCCGTCGCGAAGATCTACGACCGCGCCGCGCTCACCGAATCGCTCCTCAAGCCCAATGCAAAGCTTGCGCAGGGCTTTGAGAGCACGTGGATCAAGACGAAGAAAGGCGAGCAACTCGAAGGCTTCGTGACGCGTGAAGGCGGCGACAATCTCGACCTGCGCAACATCGCCGGGCAGACCGTGCTGGTGGAGAAAGCCGACATCGCCGAGCGCGGCCACCGCGAGATCTCGATGATGCCGGAGGGCTTGCTCAATTCCTTCACGACGGCGGACGTCGCGAACCTCCTCGCGTGGCTCGAGTCGCTGAAGAAGTGAGCGGCGGAGATCCGGGTACCATACGTGTCCCGCGTGTTGGGTTCGGCGTCCCGCCGAAACGAACTTTTTGCGAAGCGCGATCCCAGCAAGAGCTCCGCATCACGGAGACCCGCCGGCGCGTTCTGCGGGTGCGGAGCTCTTGCCCGGCAGGTGCGCCTCCGGAAGTTCGTTTCGGCGGGACGCCAAAACCAAGACGCGAGACGCGTATGGTACCCGGACTTCGCCGCTCCGCCTTTTCCACCTGGCCGCGTGACAAGCTCCGCACGATCTGCTCAGACTGCCGGTCCTTTCCTCTCTCCATCTCCACCATGAAACCGACCCCCATCATCCATCCCGTCACGGACGTCCTCTCCCGCCGCAAATTTCTCGGCACCGGTTCCAAAGCCATCGCCGGCGGCGCGCTGCTGAGTGCTTTGCCGATCGATCGCTTCGCGCACGCGCAGGGCTCGGGCGATTTGAAGCTCGCGCTCATCGGCGGCGGTGGACGCGGCACGGGCGCGGCGAATCAGGCGCTCAAGGCTTACAAGGGGCTGAAGCTGGTCGCGATCGGCGAGCTCTATGAAGACCGCGCGGAGCTTGCGGTGAAGAATCTCGCGAGCCAGAATCCTGATCAGGTGAATGTGCCGAAGGAGCGGCAGTTCCTTGGCTTCGATGCCTACAAGAAAGCCATGGCCGAGTGCGACGTGGTCATCTGCGCGACGCCGTGCATGTTCCGCCCGATGATGTTTGAAGAGGCGATCCGGCAGGGTAAACACGCCTTCCTCGAGAAGCCCGTGGCCGTCGATGCGCCCGGCGTGCGCCGCGTGCTCGCCGCTTATCACGAAGCGAAGAAGAAGAATCTCAAGGTCGGCGTCGGCATCCAGCGTCGGCATCAGAAGGGTTACATCGAAGCCATCAAGCGCATCCAAGACGGCGCGCTCGGCCAGCATCACTACTATCGCGCTTACTGGAATATGGGCGCCGCTCGTGCGCTCGTGCCGCGGAAGGATGGGATGAGCGAACTCGAGTTCCAGCTTCGCAATCAGTTCTATTTCGCGTGGCAGTGCGGCGACATCAATGTCGATCAAGGGCTGCACAATGTCGACGTGATCAACTGGATCAAGGGCGCCTACCCGATCGCCGCGCGCGGCATGGGCGGCGCGGAGGTGCGCAAGGACGCCAACTCCGGCACGGTGAGCGATCACGTGCATGTCGAGTTCGACTACGCAGACGGCACAAAGCTCTTCCAGGTGAACCGTCAAATCCCCGGCACTTGGGCCTACGTCGGCGAGACCGCGCACGGCACGGATGGCTCCGCGGAATTCACGAGCCGGAACATGTTCGTCATCAAGGGTAAGAACGAGTTCCGCTTTGACGGGAACAAGGAAGGCGCGAAGGATCCCTACCAGCAGGAGCACGACGACCTCTTCGGCGCGATCATCGGCAACAACGATTACAACGAAGCCGAGCGTGCTGCTTACTCCACGATGAGCGTGATCATGGGCCGCATGGCTGCCTACTCGGGCAAAGAGATCCTCTGGGAAGATGCGATCAAGAACGAACGCCAGATCGCGCCGATCATCAGCTCCTTCAACGACGAGCCACCCGTGAAGCCCGGCCCTGACGGCGTCTATCCTCGCCCGATCCCTGGGACCACCGAGCCGGTCTAAGCGGCCTCGCAGGCGTCTCCAGCGTTACTTCAGCGTTACTTCAGCGTTACTTCAGCGTCTTGCGCCGATACGTGACCGTCACCGTGTCCTGATAGATCCCGTAGAGTTCGCGGAGGTTCTCCAGCTTCATCAGGACCCAAGGTGAGAGCCGTGAGCGTCCGTTCTTCGTGTACACGATATCATCCGCGATATAGACGCAGGAGTGGTAAGCGGTGCCTTTCTCCTTATCCATGAGGAAGAGGATGTCGCCGAGGCGCTCGGCCTTGGGGACCTCCGCGTAGTTCTCGATCGTGTAGGCCGTGGCCATCGGCGGCTCGGCGAGACGCTGCAGCGGTTCGTAGTTGAAGAAATTCAACGACGTCCAGTGGCAGTCGGGGTAGTAGCCGGCCAGGCCGTGGGTCTCGTTGGGAAAGGTGTAGAGGAGCTTGCGCACGGACGCCGGGAGGAGATTCACGAGGTCGATCCGCTCCACACCTGCGGTGTTGATCATCGAATCGAGGAAAGGCTCGATCTCCTTGGAGCGCTGCCCCGAACTCCAATACTCGGCGAGCTTCGCGGCGTTGGCGTCCGGGCCGAGGCGGAGTTTGCAGACGAGTGTCGCGGTACGGGAGAGCTTTTTGCGGATCATCAGACGCTCGTCGTCAGACTGGGCCATGCGCAGGACGAGCGCCTTGTCGGAGAAGATCGCCGTCTTCCCGCGATGGTGCAGCGTCTTCTGGATCATGGCGAGGATCTCGGGCCGCAGGGCATCAGGGCCGAGCCATTGGGCGACGTCGCCGCCCGGCACGATCGTCGGCTCAAAGTGAAACCGATTTTCTGGATATCGGGCGAGGAGCGAGTAGATCGAGTTCCGCACCTCCGCCGGGAGGTTTTCGATCGTGTCCGGGCTTGGGGAAATGACCACATTTCCGCCTTCCGTCCGCCAATGATCGGGATCGAGCAGATCGGCGCGGATGGCCTCCGGGAGTGTCAGAGCACGGAAGACACTCTCGACCTCCGCGCGTTCCACCCCGACGAAGACCCAGTCGAGGCTCAGCGAAGGCACCTCCCAGAGTTTCAGGAGGTCAAGCGGCACCTCGAGTTGCGTGGTGAAATACTCGATCTGGCCCCAGGGTCCCTCTTCGGTCAGTTGCACCTGGCTCTTCGGAGCGGCACTCCGGGGGGTTTTCGGAGCCGAAGAAGCCTGCGCTATCCGCGTCGAAGCCCTTGGCTTGAGCACGAAGTTCGCGATCTCGCGTTCCCGCCAGGCCTCCACCTGCGCCGCTGCTGGTGTCAGGGGACACAAAACTCCAATGCTCGAGGCGAGCAGGAGGAGGCTGGAGCAGCGAATCATTTGGGGTGATAAACGTTTCGGTTCGAAAAAAGGCGCGGTTTAATAGCTCAGATCGCGCCACGCGCAACCGGTGCCAAGTCCGCGGTGCCTCGCTCCGGAGATCTGGGATCTCGTCCCGCAGCCCGGGCTTTCCATCTCTGCGTCCCTCGATTAAGTGCATCCCCCCGCGCCATGAGCACACCTGAACGCCGCAAACCCTACCCCTTCGACCAACTGGAGCCGAAGTGGCAGCGCGTCTGGGACGAGCAGCAGACTTTCCACGCGCCAAATTCCGGCGAGCCCGGCTTCGATCCCGCGCAGCCGAA
>JANPIS010000247.1:0-25485 GCA_031425095.1 Chthoniobacteraceae bacterium | reverse complement strand
TCGAGGACGAGCTCGCCCGGCTGCGGCGCGAGGAGATCGCAGGCCATGAGTGTGCTCGGGTCCTGCACGTAGCAGAGGCCTTCCGCGAGCCACGAGGCGGGGATGTGCTTCACCTTGAGCGCGAGAGGATGCGCCGCGCTCGGCTCGGCGGCGGGAGTCGCACGGAGGAGTTCGCCGGAGGTGACTTTGAGCGTATTGGCACGCGCGAAGACTTCCGCGGGCGTGTTGTTCCAGACGAGCAGGCGGGCGGTCGCTTCCGATCCAAACTCTGCTTCCCAGCGCTCCACGAGAAACTCGGGATGCGACTGGGCGACGGCTGGCCCCGCCGCCGCAAGTGCGGCTGCCAGAGCGTCCTGTTCCCGCAAGGCCCGCCGCAGAATCGCGTTCACCAAGCCCCGCGCACGGTCGGCGAGGTTCACGGTTTCATTGACTGCCGCATGCGCCGCGGTCCGCAGGTGGAAGATCTGGTAGAGACCGAGCCGGAGGATCTGCCGCGTCTGGGCGTCGATGTTTCCCTCGCGGAGCTGCGCGATCAGGAAATCCAAGCCGCTCAAATTGCGCAGCACACCGAAGAAGGTCTCCATGAGGAAACCGCGATCGAGGGGCGAGAAGCGTTCGCGTTCGAGGGTCGTGTGGAGAATCTCGTCCGAAAAGGTGCGTCCCTTTTCCCATTCGAGGAGGGCGAAGATGCAACTGCGGCGAGGGTTGGCGGCCATGGGCGAGGGGAGCATTCAATATGGAACATCCAACTTCCAACATCCAATCCGGGGAGTGCGTGTGACGGTGGTTCGGCCAATTGAAGGTTGGATGTCGGGTCCTCGATGTTGAATCTTCTCCGCCATCCATGCCGCTCGATCTCAAGAGCCTGATCACCGCGCGCCTCGGCGAGAACTACCGACTCCACGAGCGGCATGTGAATCCGACCCTTGTGCAGGTGCAGCGGATCATCGGCTTCGACGTGGTGTATGCGAATGCGCGCGGTGCCTTGCTCTACGATCTCGATGGCCGCGACTACCTTGATTTCCTGAGCGGCTACGGCGTCTTCAATATCGGGCGGAATCATCCGGCGGTGCAGCAGGCGATCCGCGATGTCCTTGCGATGGACCTGCCGAACATGGTGCAGATGGATTGCTCGCTGCTCAGCGGACTGCTCGCCGAGGCGCTGCTGCAGAAGTTTCCCGCGCACCTCGATGCGGTGTATTTCTGCAACTCCGGCGCGGAGTCAGTGGAGGGAGCGATCAAGTTTGCGCGGGCGGCGACGGGGCGATCGGGGTTGGTATCCCTGGACGGCTCGTTTCACGGGCTCACGCACGGCGCACTCTCGGTGATGGGCGATGCGCATTTTCAGGAAGGATTTGGACCGCTGCTCGCGGATTGCACGCGCGTGCGGCTCGGTGATCTGGCGGCGCTCCGCGGACGACTCCAGTGCCGTGAGGTCGCGGCGTTGATCGTAGAGCCGGTGCAAGGGAAGGGCGTGCACCTGCCGCCCGGAGATTTCCTGATCGAGGCGCAGCGGCTGTGCCGCGAGACGGGCACGTTGCTGATCTGCGACGAAGTGCAAACTGGGCTCGGACGCACCGGCCGGTGGTGGGGTTTTCAACACTGGGGGCTTGAGCCCGACATCGTGACCGTGGCGAAGGCGCTCAGCGGTGGCTACGTGCCGTGCGCCGCGGTGGTGACGCGGCGGGCGATCTATCAGCGCACATTTCATCGTCTGGATCGCTGCGTCGTGCACTCGTCCACCTTTGGTCGGAACAATCTGGCGATGGCTTGCGGGCTCGCGACGCTGCAGGTGATCGAAGAGGAGCGGCTTGTGGAGAATTCGCTCGAGATGGGCGATGAACTGCGCCGCCGGCTTGAAGAGCTGCAGTTGCGTCATTCGCTGATCAAGGAGGTGCGCGGACTCGGCATGATGATTGCCGTGGAGTTTCGCGAACCGGAGGACCTCGCCTCGCGGATGGGCTGGAAACTCCTGCAACGCGTCGACCCCGGGCTCTTCGCGCAGATGGTGGTCACTTCCCTCTGCACGAAGCACCGCATCCTCACTCAGCTTGCTGGGCACTCGATGAATGTGCTCAAGATTCTCCCGCCGCTCGTGATCGGCAAAGCGGAGATCGTCCGTTTCGTCGATGCGCTCGACGCGGTGCTGACGGATTGCCGGAAGTTCCCGGGGCCGATCTGGGAATTCGGCGCGAGCCTCGTGCGACACTCGCTGCGCCGGGCGCCCGCCGAGCCGGCGACCGCTCGCTAGCGGAGGTCCATCACCACTGCCGCGGATCGAGCACCTGTTCCGGTCCGCCCGAACGGCGGCGCACCTCGGCCTGCTTCAGCTTCCTCCGTGTGGACCGTTTGGGATCGCCGGTCTTCGCCCGCGCATAGAGGACGGCGACGAGGATGATGAGCAATACCGGCCCCACGATGATCGCGACGTTACGGGCCTGACTGCGCATCTTCGCGCGCTTCTGCTGGTCGAGTCTCAGTGCGCGCTGCTTCTCGTAGATTTGCGCATTTGATTCCGTGAAATCGCTCTGTTCGACCGCAGGTTTTTCCGAAGGGGAGGTGTTCGTCTCGAAGCCGAGCGCAGCGTGCGCGGCGGTCGGCAGTGCTTGGCAAAGGGCGAGCGCGAGAAGGGGGGCAGCAAGTCGCATCCGTGGAGGATGGGACATCGCGGGGCGCTTGGCAACAGGCCAGCGTCCACTGGCCGCAGCGACGCTCAGTTCGAGCCCGGCGAGCGCAGACCGCTGCCACGCCGTGCGGTGCGGAAGCGGCCACCCATGCAGATGCCTGCCAGGGCCAGCCCAAAGCCGAGCGTCGCGGGCTCCGGGATCGGCGTCATGTTCTCGCAGACCACCACACCGTCGCGGACGTGATAGACGAAGCGACCGTCGATCCCGACGTTGCTGCTGTAGATGAGGCCCGCCCCGAGATTCGAATCAACGAACGATCCTGCGACTCCAGAGCCCGGCAACTCAAAGACCGGCTGACCAGGCGCATTCGCGTAGCCGATTCCGGCACTGGTGCCGCCGAGACCATTGATGCCTCCACTGCCATCTCCGGTTTCCCACTGGATCTTGTCGTAGTTGAACTCGATGTCGAAATTGCCGGCCCCGGTATCGGCGCGATCGATCAGCACGAGTTGAAAGGAATTCAGCTTATCGGCTTTCTGGTTGTAATAGCCCACATCTTTCCAAGTGACGCCAAAGGCCTGCCGACCGTCCACCGTCCCGCCGCCGTAAGCGGTCATTCCGGAAGCAGAATTGCGGGTATCTACGTCAGCGAAAAATGGAGCGATGATGGCACGATTCAGACTGCCGATGCCGAAAGGCGTAAAAGCGGACAGGGCCGCGTCAAAGGTCACGTTCCCGTTATTGTTCACGAAGACCTTGCTGTAGCTCCCGCCGCCGAAATTGATGGGACTGGAGAAGCCCAGTGAACGAGACGCCGAGGACGCATCATCGGTTCGACCCAGGGAGCCGGCGTTGAATCCAGAACGGACCACGCCAGCCTGGCTCGTGAGGGTGAGGCCCGTGGCAATGAGGGCAGCGAAGAAAGAGCGATACATGATTTCAGTTTCGTTTGTGCCGCTACAAAGTTTTCCAATCGGCTGAGCTGTTTACTACAGGAGATGAAAAGATTGTGCATCAACTGCGATGCTGAATTCCCTGTAGGACGAACTCCGATTGCGAACGAGCGTGGTTCAGCAACCGGGTTCAGGGCGGCGCGCAAACTTTTGCTGTTCGTGGTGGGCAGTGGTGACTAAGCAATCGCGGATGCGGTTTTTCTTCCCCAACGAAACCGAAGCGCGGGAAACCCGGGTCGCGATGGTTCCAGCGGCGGCGGCCAAGCTGGTGAAATTGGGCGTGGAAGTGGAGATCGAAGCGGGGCTGGGCAAAGGGTTGAAAGTTTCTGATGCGGACTACGTCGCGGCTGGCGCAAAGGTGCGCGACGACCGCATGGACGGCCTCGCCGAGGCGGACGTCATATTCCGCGTCCGCAAACCGCCCCTGGCCGAGGTCTCGCGGCTGAAACGCGGGTGCCTCCATGTCAGTTTTCTCGACCCCTTTCGTGAGATGGACCTCGTACAGGCCCTGGCAAGGGCGGGGGTGAGTGCTGTATCCATGGAGTTGATCCCGCGCTCCACCGTGGCGCAGAAGATGGATGCACTCAGCTCGCAGGCGAATCTCGCCGGCTACGTCGCGGTGATCCTCGCTGCGAGCCGGCTGGACCGCATTTTCCCGATGATGAGCACGCCTTCGGGCACGATCCCGCCGGCTAAGGTCTTCATCATCGGAGCGGGCGTGGCGGGCTTGCAGGCCATCGCCACTGCGCGCCGGCTCGGGGCGGTCGTGGAGGCCTTCGACACCCGCCCGGCGGTCGAGGAGCAGGTGAAGTCGCTCGGCGCCCGCTTTGTGAAGGTGGACCTCGGCGAGCTCGGGCAGACCGCGCAGGGCTACGCCCGGGAGCTCACGCCGGAGCAACTCGCTCTTCAGCGCGAGGCGATGGCGCGGAGTTGCACCCAGGCCGACGTCGTCATCACCACCGCGCAGGTTTTCGGGAAGAAGGCGCCGGTCATCATCACGGAGGCGATCCTCGGGCGGATGAAACCCGGCAGCCTCGTCGTGGACCTCGCGGTCGAGAGCGGCGGCAACGTCGAAGGATCGCGACTGGACGAAGAGGTGGAAGTGCACGGCGTGCAAGTCCTCGGACACAGCAACCTGCCGGGGCGCGTGGCACGTGCGGCCAGCGAAATGTACGCCAACAATCTCGTAAACTTCATCACGCACTTCTGGAACGCGGAGACAAAATCCGTGCGGCTCGACCCCGAGGCGCCCATTCTCCGCGATTGCCTCGTCACCCACGCCGGAGCCCTTGTGAATCCCCGCCCATGACGTCCGACCAAATCCTCCCCGCCCTCTACGTCTTCGCGCTCGCCGCCTTCCTCGGCTACCTCGTCATCTCGCGCGTCCCGACGCTGCTCCACACGCCGCTGATGTCGGCCACGAATGCCATCTCCGGGATCTCGCTCGTCGGCTCGCTGGTCACCGCCGGCGGGAACTACGGCGCGCTCAGCACCTTTCTCGGCTTCGTCGCCGTGACCTGCGCGACGATCAATGTCGTCGGCGGATTTTGGATCACGGAGCGGATGTTGAAATTCTTCCGCAAACGCGGCGCGCCCAAGGAATAGCCTCATGTCGCGTCACTTCGCCGAATTCAGCTACCTCCTCGCCTCCGTCCTTTTTGTCTTCGGACTGAAGGGGCTAAGTCATCCCGAGACGGCGCGGCGCGGGATGCATCTCGCGGAATTTGGGATGCTCATGGCGATTATCGGGACGCTCCTGCATCGCGACATCGTGAGCTATACGTGGATCATCGCCGGGCTGCTCCTCGGCGGATCCATCGGCGGCTACATGTCGGTGCGCGTGCCGATGACCGGGCTCCCGCAGTGGACGGCGCTCTCGCATGCTTTCGGCGCGCTCGCCGCGGCACTCGTCGGCATTTCGGAATATCACCGGCACGGCGATGAAGTTGGGCTTTTCAAAGTCTCGGCGCTCGGGCTCGAGGTGCTGCTCGGTGGCCTGACCACGACCGGGAGCATCATCGCCGCGGCCAAGCTGCACGACCTCCTCCCCGGTGCGCCTTTCGTTTTCCGTAATCAGAAAGCCTTCAACTTCACGCTGCTCGCGGTGACGGTCGGAGCCCTGATCTGGCTGCTCGTGGTGCCGTCGGCGGCCGGTGCCTTTTATCTCATGGCGGGACTCTCGGCGGTCGTCGGGGTGATGATGGTCCTGCCGATCGGGACCGCGGATATGCCGGTGGTGATGTCGCTGCTGAATTCCTACGCCGGTCTCGCGGCCACGGCCACGGGCTTCGCGCTCGGCAACTACGTGCTGATCATTGCCGGCACGCTCAATGGCTTCTCCGGATTCCTCCTCTCGGTGCTGATGTGCCGCGCGATGAATCGCTCGATCTGGAACGTGCTTTTCGGCGCCTTCGGCACCCCGACGGTAACGAATGGCACCACGCAGGCCGGCGAGATGCGCGAGGTGCATCTCGACGATCTCGCGACGCAGGTCGCCTATGCGCGGCAGGTCGTGATCGTCCCCGGCTACGGCATGGCCACGGCGCAGGCGCAGCATGTCGTGAAGGAACTCGCGGACGCTCTCGAAGCGCACGGCGTGTCGGTGAAATATGCGATCCATCCCGTGGCCGGCCGCATGCCCGGGCACATGAATGTCCTCCTCGCGGAAGCCAATGTCCCCTACTCGCAGCTCTACGAACTCGAGCAGATCAACGCCGATTTCCCGAACACCGACGTGGCCCTCGTGATCGGCGCGAACGACGTCGTGAACCCCGATGCGCGCGACAATCCGCAGAGCGCGATCGCCGGCATGCCGATCCTCGAAGTCGATCGCGCGAAGCTCGCCGTGGTCCTCAAGCGCGGCAAAGGCAAGGGCTTCTCCGGCATCGAAAACCCGCTCTTCTTCAAGGCAAACACCGGCATGCTCTACGGTGATGCCAAGGACTCGCTGACCCGTCTCGTGCAGGCCGTCCGCGAAAGCTGAGCGGCCAAGTCTTCCTCTTCCTCTTCCTCTTCCTCCCTGGCCAATGGAGGAAGATTAAGAGGAAGATTAAGAGGAAGATTAAGAGGAAGATTAAGAGGAAGATTAAGAGGAAGAGGAAGAGGAAGAGACTGGTGACTACGGTGTCGTCACCCGCAGCCGGAGGAAACGGCGTGCGCCATCGCCCGTGCTTACGGGATCGGTGATGCGAAATGTCTGCGGATCGTTCTGATCCAGGACCTCGATCAAGGCGGCGGTCGGCCAGGTGAGGAGATCGGGTCCGGCTTCGCCGCTGTAGATCACATCGGGCAGCGCCTTCGGTCGGGTGAAGGTGAGCGTGAGATGGCCGGTGGCGTCGAGGGTCGGCGCAGGCAGCACAGACGTGGCACGCGGGTTGGTGCCGAGCGCGTATTCGAGGAAGTTGGCGAGGCCGTCGGCGTCGAAGTCCGCGAGGTCGGCAGCGCCGCCATTGCTGATTTCGGCTGGAGAAAAATGCGCGATGCGCCAGTCCGCAAGACGTTGTCCGGTCACGGTGACGCTCGCATTTCCGCTCAGCGCGCCGCTCGTCGCGGTGACGGTGAAGGGGCCGACGACGGTGCCCGCCGTGAAGATGCCATCGCCCGCGATACTGCCACCGCCGCCGACGCTCCATGTCACGGTGGGCTGGGCGACGAGGGCGGTGCCGAATTGATCGAGCACGGATGCGGTGAAGAGTTGCGTGGCACCTTTGCCGACTGTCGCCACGGCGGGCGTGACGGTGAGGCCCGTCGCGGTCTGCTCGACGAGCACATCCGCGCTGCTCGTAGCCGTGAGTGCTTCGGCATCGCGGACGGTGACGGTGAAGGTGTAGCTGCCCGCGCCGGTGAAATTCGCGGTCGTGGCTTTGGCGGCGTTGGTGCCGTTTTCGCTGAAGGAGACGGGCGTGAGGAAAGTGCCGCCTGTGGCCGACCACGTGTAGGTGAGCGCCGGTTCGCCGCCATCGTCACTCGCCGCGACGCTCAGTGCCGTGCTCATGGCTGCGACCGGCGCTGGCGTGGCCGCGACCTCGGTGGTGATGCTCGGCGGCAGATTGAGCGCGGCGGCGCCGCCATTCAGCGCGACGTCGTCGATGTACCAGCCAGTGCTGCTGGTGGAACTGTTCGTCGCGAGGCGCCACCGGATGCGCAGCGTGTGGCCGGCGTATTTCGCGGTGTCGGTCAGGTTCACCACCACTTGGGTGAAGCCGCTGTTCGAGCCGGTCCACGCGTTGCGTCCGTTGAGCGGATTCGATGTGGAATTCAACGCGCCGTTGTAGCCGCCGGTGGCGATGGTCGCCCCGGAACCCGCGCCATTCGCGTCGAACCACGCTCCGCCATCCACGGAAAACTCGAGCACGCCACCGTCCCGTCGGTTGTTCAGGAATGCTTGGAAAGCATAGTTGTGCCAGAAGCTGAGGTTCAGATTCGTCGCCGACGCGGGCACGGGGATGGCCGGTGAGTTGAGATCGTTGACGTTCGCGCTGGCTGGGCCGGCGGCGAAAAAGCTGTGCGTGGCCGAGCGGCTCTTGGTCGTGACGAGCGCCCAGTTGTCGATCGACCCCTGGCTGTTGCCGTGCGTCCAGCCGGACGCGCCGCTTTCCAGATCGTCCTGCCAGAGCGCGCCGATGATGGTGAAGGCATTGGCCAGTGTGGCCGTCTGGCCGTCGGGATTGGTGACGACCACATTCCACGCACCCGAGGCGCGGCCAGTGATGGCGGCCCGCCATTTCACATTGTCCCCGAGCGTCTCGATCCCGGTGGCGACGATGTCGGGCTGGCCGGACTTGGTGAGCTTCACGGTCGCGCCGAGGAGCAGATTCGCGCCGGCGATGTTGAAGGTGATCGTCCCTGAGATGCCCGAGGTGGGAGAGACCGCGGTGGTCGTCGGCGCCGGAGCGGCGGCGACATCCACGCCGCCGGTGAGAATCAGCGAGTAATTCTGCACGCCATTGGTGAGAGTGCCATCCACGCTGACGACGGCGCTGTATGCGCCGGCGACACCCGGCGATGCGAGGAAGACCTGTTCGACGTTGTCGGTGTTGTTTTTGCCCGTAATCGCAGCGGCGCTGAGCATCGCCGGCGTCCAGTTGCCGACATACGGCATCACGTAAGGGGAGACATTTGCGCCGCCCGGCGCGGTGATCTTGAGATCGAGGTTGTTCACGAGCCGCGCGGTGCGGCTGTCGCCAGTCGTAGTGGAGGTGCCGGCGGGATCGGTCCACACGAGCGTGGCCCGGATCGGCGACACGCCGTCCCAGGTGAAGCTGTGGGTGCGCGTGAGCGTGGCGCTGGTCAACCGGCTCTCGATCACGCGGCCATTGCCGGGGTTCGCATGGTAAGTGGTGAGCGCATCGGCGGCGGCTTTCACATTCACGAGGCCCCAGCCGTATTGATAATCGGGTCCCGCATTGCCGACATCGTCGGCGGTGTGGATGAGCAGCGCCTTGAGGGTGCTCGCGCGCATCGCCTGGCCGGGGAAGAGGGTGTCGAAATACTTCACGAGCAGCGCCGCGGAGCCGGTCGCATTGGGCGTCGCCATGCTGGTGCCGCTGTAGGTGCCGTAGTCCGCGTCGGAGCCGGCGAGCAAGGAGTAGAGGTATTCACCGTTCGCCACCACGTCGGGCTTGATGCGTCCGTCGTCGGTCGGCCCACATGAGGAGAACCCACTGAGCCCGGCCCACGCCGGATAGCGCACGCCGCCATTCACCGCGTCGGCGACGGAGCCGACGGTCATCACGTTCTTCGCCACGCCATCGAAGCTCAGGGTATCGTAGCCGTTCCGGTAGTTCGCATCGCCGGGCGGATGCAGCGCGGGATCGTAGCTCACCGTCGTGGTGCCATTCGGGGTGAGCGCCACGGACTGGCCCGTACCGGGGTTGTCGTAGCGCTCATTGCCGGCGCTGCGAAACATCAGGAAATACGGCGTATTCACTGCGAGGGCATCACTGTCGCGCGCGCCGGTGTCGTACTTTCCGAAGTCCTGCTCGACGCCGGTGGCGGTCGTGCCATTGCCAAACCAATCCCACACCGGCGAGGCCAGGCCCGTGTAGCGCCAGCCGGCGATGAGGCCGTAACTCTGATTGGAGAGATAAATCCTTCCGGCTTCGCCGGGGTAGGTCGCCCCCCGCGACGTCATCTCACTCTTGTCACTGGTCCATTCGTAGGAATCCACATTCACCGCCGTGGCCATGCCTTTTGCGCTGCCGTCCACGCCGGCCGCGGCGATCGTGCCCGCGACATGGGTCCCGTGATTGTCGCTCGTCGCTCCGTCCTTCACCGTTACCCGTCCGCCGAACTCCTGATGCGTCGCGCGCACCGCGCCGCCGTCCCACACGCCGACCGTGACCCCCGCGCCGGTGAGGGAAAAAGACCCGTCGCGCAGCAGATTCGCGCCGGTCGAGATCGCTGCGTTCACGTTGTGCGTGATGAAATAGCGCGGTTGATCGCCATCGATCGCCATGAGTTCCATGACCGCGCCATCCGGCCGCTTCACCCGCAGCGGCAGCCCGCGCAGCGCGGCAAAGCGCAGCACCTCATCGCGTCGCGTCTTCTCGATGGCCTGCATCCGCGCCACCACGTTTGCCCGGTGATCGGGTCGCCCGAGGTCCATGCCCGGCGCGAGCAAGTCGCCGAGCGATTGCGCCCAGCCGCCGACGGCGGTGAGGAGGGCAAGGATGGCGGCGAGGGCGAGGCGAGGCATCAGCTTGCGCAAAGAGAAAGGCGGGAACGGGGGAGCAGCCCGCGGATCATAGCAGAAAATCACGCGCTTTCAGTAACCAGCGCGCGCCTCACCCCGACGCCCTTCCCGGCTACTGCCGCGAATCCTCGTAGTGACTGTAGATCAGGAATTTCTTGATGAAGCCGGCATTGCCGAGGGCCTCGTCGTAGTGAAAGCCGCCATTGCCACCACCGGTGATCTGGTAGGAGTAACAGGCGATCGCTCCATACCATTCCGCGGTGCCTTTGAAGTTCGCCCGGTAGCTCGGGCCGTAGAAGGCGGCGGCGATTTCCGGATTGCCATTCGAGGTGAGGGTCCGCGCGGGCAGGGTGCCGTCGGGATTCGGATCGGGGTTCCCGATGATCATGAGATTGCCGGGCAGCTTGCTGCTCGCGGCGTTGGTGTTCACCATGCCGTTGCCAAAGTCCACGTTCCCTTTCACGTAGATGGTGGCGTTCACGCCGGGGGGAATCGTGACCGCCGCACCTGAGCCAGTGCCGATGCTCCAGTTGCCATCGATGAAGATGGTCACGCGCCCGGTCCCGCTCACGGCAAAGGAGCCGAGCGCGGGATCGGTGGTGTAGACACGGTAGTACACGTCCGTCGAACTGCTGCCACTCGCGGCAAAGGGTGCGCCGCCGCTGTAGTTCGGCTTGAGCCCGTAGGAGCTGGGCGTTGGCACCGGCGGCGGGGACAGCGTGTCGTTGTAATCGTCATCGACGCGGGTGGCGTCGATGCCGCCGGCGCCGCTGATGTTTTCCAGCGCGGTGGTATTCGGATCGTCACCCCCATTCGTGCTCACCTTTCCCAAAACCTGCGCACCATTGGCAGCGATCAGGGCTCCGTAGGGATTGCTGTCCGGGTTGCGCTTGCCGGAAGCGATGTCGCCGTTGCTTTGGATCTTCGGGCTGCTGTCGCCGGGATAGGCGCCATTGTTGGATTTGGCCGCGTCGCTTGAGTCGTAGCTGTTGACCTGCCAGCCGGAACTGTTGCCGAGGGTCATCGCGTCCTCGGTGACGATCGCCCTGGTGAAGGCCGTCACGGGTTTGGCGAGCACTTCGGCGATGCGGGAGGCATTGGGAAAAGGCACCGTGCTGGTTGTGAGCACGTCATTGGCCGCGAGGCTGGACCGCATGTTCCGCAGGCTCAACCGGCGCAGCGAAGTATCCATCTTATCGATGGCCGCGCGGGGCGGGCCGCCGATGCTGGCGGTGCCCATTGAGCGGATGCGAAACCAGGGGTTGAGTGCTCCCGCGCTGCTGCTCGAGCCGGTGTAGAGGGCAGTGATCTGGAGATCCGTCGCGGCGATGGTGCCGACGGTCGGCGAGACGTCCACATTGTCGAGGTGGATGGAGGGCGACGCGACGACCGAGCTGCCGGCCGCCGTGAGGCCCGTCACGGGTCCGGCATTGCTGCGCGCCAGCATCACGCCCGTCGCCGCGGTTGAGGCGTTCAGTTTCCATCCGCTCCAGTTGGCGGTGCTGGCTGCGGGATTGGGCACGTTGCCGTTGAGCCGCTCGAGGGCGATGTCGATGCCGGCATCGGCGGCGAGCCGGGCCTCCTGCCAGCCGGCCGTCTGGTGGGCGACGTGAAAGCGCGGCACGGTGGAGCGCAGCACGCCGACCGCCACCAGGGTGAGGACGAAGAGGGTGAGCAGCGCCACGACCGTGGTGGAACCCTGCTGCCCGGAGCGCGAACGCGGCGCGAGTGGGTGGCGGTGTGTTTTCATAATCGGCTGGCTGGGCTCAGTCCCGACGAGGATTGCGGAGCATCACCCGGTCGCTGGCGGCGACGCGCTGTGCGGTCGCGGTGCGGGCTGTGGAGAAGGTCGGGATGAAGGTCGTCTGCAGTAGGAACACATTCTCGCTCTGCGCAGTGAGCGTGACGTCGAGGTATTCCACGCGCTCGGCGATCACGCGGTCCACGCCTGCTTCCCGACGGATCAGGCACTCGGAGCCGTAGGTCGAGTGGTAGGCTTTCCGGTACTGCACGGTCACGTCCGCCGCTGGGCCGGCCGAAGTGCCGTAGCGGAGGGCGCCGCCGCTGACCGTGAGGGTGGTCGGGCTGCGGTAGCCGGCGGCAGAGGGATTATTGCCCTGGTAATATCCCGGCAGCGTGAGCGTGAGGTAAGTGCTGGGATTGGTCCGGCCGCCGACGCGGTTGTTCACGGGATCGAAGGTCCCATCGAGGATGGTCTTCACATTGGCCGTCGCGTTACCGGCCACGTAGGCAAACTTCGCCGTGGTGTTGGCGGCGGCACTCGGATTGGAGGTGGAGGAGGTGGTGATCGCCACGCCGGTCGCGCGGCGCAGATCCATGGCGACGGCGTCCATGACGCGCACACTCGCCGCCTGCTCGCGGCTGTGTCTTTCCATCGCGTTGAAGCTCCTGGCCAGGCCGACGGTGGCGAGGCTGAGCGCGCCGAGGACGATGCTGCTCGCACCCAGAGCGATGATCAGTTCCACCAATGTGAAACCACCGAGGCGCCGCATTTTTCCCCCACCGATTGAAGGTCGGCGTTGCGTCATGGCTTGGTGCTGATCCCGGCGGCGCTCAGGCCGCCATTGCTGAGGACGGTGGTAAACTCGCGCCGGTGACTGCCATTCCCGTCGTCCCAAGTGACGCGCAATGTGGCCTTCACCTGGGGCTGCGCAGCGAGGCTGGTGGCCACGGCCGGCCCGGTGGCGGTATTGCCGCTGCGGATGATGGTAAAGGACTGCATCGTCGCCGGAGGCGTGACTGTCGGCCGGTAGTAGGGGAAGACCGTCACCGCCTCGATGAGGTTGCGTGCGCCGACCAGTTCTCGTTCTGCTGGAGTGCCGCCGGTTGCGCCATTCATCAGGGCGAGCACCGCGGCGGAACTGGTGACGGTGGAGTACGAGCTGGCGCGCAGTTGCTCGGCGCGCTGCTGCATCATCTGGCTGCCCGAGGAGGCATTGCGGCTGCCGCGCAGGAGCTGCATCGCCTGCGCCTGCATCGTGTAGATGCCAACGAGCACGAGCACGACGAGGCTGGAGGCGACCAGCACCTCGACGAGCGTGAAGCCTCCCTGGGCGGAGAGCGTCGGCGATTGGCGAGGACGGGTAAGCATGGGCGACGGTGAGGGCTCAAAATCCCTCCAGGATAAGCAGTGCGTGTGCCGCACCATCTCATCGCACGTCCTCGATCCAGCTCGCGAATTCGTAGCGCTCGGAGGGTCCGATCTGCAAATCGCCGAGGTCTTCATCGTAGTGGAACCCGTTGGCGGTGCTGATGGCCGCGGCGCGGGCGATGGCCGCGCCGCAGAACATCCCAGGGCCGGAGACCGTCAGATCGAAGTCCGGTGCATCGATCACGCCGACGAAGTCGCCGCTCCCGCCGACCGTGATCGTGCGCGTGCCGCTGGCTGGATCGACGCCGAAGATCTGGAGATAACGCGCGCGGTTGTTTTGATTGGCGATGCCGCCACCGAGGAGGGTCACGTTGCCTTCGCAGTAGATGGTCACGTGGACGCCGGGCTGTTGCTGGATGACGCCGCTGCCGGTGACGCTGAGCGCGCCAGTGACCCAGATATTCACATAGCTCTGCTGTCCGGCGGTGTGCGGCGCGAGAATGAGCGGGTTGGTCGCCGAGTTCAGGGTCAGCGCGCTGATCTTGTAGTTCTGCGCGGAGCCGGAGGGGCCGCCCATGAGCGTCATCCCTCCGGGCGGATCGACGATGGAGTTCGGGGCGACATTGATGACACCCCAGACCGGCGTGCTGACTGGCGGAAGGGCGGTGGAGAAATTGTCGAAGACCGGGCCGACGACTCCGGCGGTATCCTGGATGGCGCCGCCATTGCTGAAGGCGCTGCCGCGGACCTCGCAGTTGTTGAAGTCGGAAAGGCCCCCGTTGCCATTGGAGGCTACGTCGGCGCGGTCCTGGCGTTTGGTAGCGTCGTACTGGCCGAAGTTGGATTTGCTCGGGTCCGTGGAGTCGAAGCTGTCGATCGACGTGGTGCCGGAGAGCGTGATCGAGCTGCGCACGGCGAGGGCGCGGGTGAGCATCCGGGCGTTCATCGCACCGGCCATCACCTCGATAGTGCGCGCGATGTGCGGGAGCCGGACGGCGCCGCCGGTGACGTCGGTATTGAAGCGAGTCTTGCGCAGCACACTGCGATGATTTTTCCTCCCGCCGGTATCGAGCACGGCAGGCTCCAGCCCGGGCCGTGCAGTACCGGCGACTTCGGCAATGCCCGTCGAGCGGATGCGAAACCACTTCTGTCCGTTGGGATCGGTGATCGAGTCATCGACCGTGACCTGCGCGTACACCTTGGTGTTTCCGTCCCCACTGTGCGGCGCGATCGTCGGCGTCCAGGTCTTGGGAAAGGTGGTGGCATCCGAAGGAGACCACGCGGCCCAGGCGGTGGAGGGATTGGCGATCGAAGCGTTCATCGCCGCGAGGGCGATGTCGGCGCCGACTTCGGCGGAGGAGAGCGCTTCATTCCACGTCTGCGAGTGAAAGGTGACGGCGTGCCGATTCCCGACCTCGTAAAGCGCGGCGGTCGCGATGAGCGCGAGAATGCCCATCGCGATCAGGGCGACGATCAGGATGCCGCCGGCCTCACGGTCGGCGCGGTGGGTGGATGGCTCAGGGCGCACCGCCGCCGCCTCCCCGGTCGTCGTATTTCATCCGCATGGGCCGCGCGGCCGCGATGGCGCTCAGCGCCGTGCGGGCTTCGCTCTCCGGACCTTCGCGGAATTTTGGCTGAAAGGTCACGGTTGCGCGGACGAGATTGCCGCCGCCGAGGAACTGCGCTTGGAACGACTTGATGCCCCGGGCAATGACTAGCTCGGAATTCTGCACGGTCGCGGAGACGAATTGCTGTCGGACGAGGGTGTCGCCATCGCGATAGTAGGTGATGACCAACGGATTCGCCGGGTCGCCGTATTGCGGCTGCCCGCGGACGATCGCCGGGGTGACGGGCGCGCTGGTCGGGTTGCCGTGCGTGTCGTAGCTCGAGTAGGCGTCCGGCAGCTCGAACGTGAGCACTTCGCCGGAGGAGAGAATCGTGACCGAGCGCGCGCCGCGAACGTCGCGGGTGACGAAATCCAGCGAGCGCAACTCGGCGAGCGATTGCTCCGAGTAGTCCGCGCTCCAGTAAAAGCTGCGCTGGAGCGTCACGCTGGAGGCCACGATCGTCGCCATCAGGGTGGCCGATGCGGCCAGGCCGACCATGGCTTCCACGAGCGTGAAGCCCCGGCGGCAGGCGTGAAGCGTGTGGGGTGCGTTCATCGTTTTCCGCTGATCCCGCCCTCCCCGAAAATCATGCTCAACTGCCGCATCCGGGGTCGCCCGCCCTTGGCCACCCAACTGGCGGTGAGATCGACTCGCACGGAAGGCTCATCGACGAGTTGCGTGCTCCCCGGCGACGTTGTCGCAATCGTCGCCTGGGAGTTCCGGCTCACGGTGATAGGCGTGATCGTGCCGGGCGTGGCGAGGTGCGCAGTGACGCTGATGGTCTCGGTGAGATCACGCAGCGGCCCGGTGCAATCCGGCGGGATCTGGAGCAACGTGCCGGAGTGATAAGTGGCATCGGTGACCTGCGTCCACGTTGCCCCACGGAGCCGCTCGGCGCGGTCCTGCAGCACCCGGCTGCTGGCCGTGGATTCCACGCTGCCGCGGACCAGTGCGAGCACGTGCGAATTCATGAGAAAGATGCCGCTGAAAAAGAGCACGACCACGCCCATCGATACGACGATCTCCAGGATCGTCGCACCGCTTTCTCGTGGAGTGGCAGTACGTTCCATCAGGCGCTTTCGCGATTTTTCAGAACGGAAAACAGGCGGCTGCCCTCCCGTTCTGGCATTTGGGAAAGCAGCATGCATTCCCGGCGGGGTGTCCGTTGCTGCAGTTGCGAACCGCATTTTCTCCCCTGTCCGCGACTGGGTGGTTGGGACTAAGTTTCGTCCGGTTCCCCGAGTTACCACGCCCATGCTGCCGCTTTCCTCCTTCCGTGTCGCCACCACGCTCGTCAGTTTTTCGCTGGCGGCTGCGGTCGTCGCTGCTCCTCCGAAAAAGGAGGAGGAAGATCCCAATGCGCCGGTCTCCTATCACCGGAAGATCCGCCCGATTTTCCAGGCGTCCTGCCAGGGCTGCCATCAGCCAGCCAAGGCGAAGGGCGACTACATCATGACGGACTTCGCCAAGCTCCTCGAAGGTGGGGAGAGCGTGAAAGACGGCGAGCACGCGATCGTCCCAAAGGATCCCGGGAAGTCGTTGCTCATGAAGCAAATCACGCCCGAAAACGGCGTCGCCGAGATGCCGCCGAAGAAGGCGCCGCTCAACGAAACCGAACTCGCGCTGATCCGTCGCTGGATCACCGAGGGTGCGATCGACGACACGCCGGCCAATGCCCGTCAGCGTTACAGTGCCGCGCATCCGCCGGAATATCACCGCCCGCCGGTGGTCGCTTCGCTCGATTTTTCGCCTGATGGAAAGCTGCTCGCGGTCGCGGGCTTTCACGAAGTGCTGCTCTGGAAAGCGGACGGCTCGGAGCTGCTTGCCCGGCTCGTGGGGCTCAGCGAACGCGTCCAGACGGTGCGTTTCTCGCCCGATGGCAAGCGCCTCGCTGCCTGCGGAGGGCGGCCGGCGCAGATGGGCGAAATCCAGATCTGGGACGTGGCCAAGCGCGAACTGAAGCTGAGCGCGCCGGTCGGGTTCGACACCGTGTATGGCGTGAACTGGTCGCCGGACGGCAAACTCCTTTCCTTCGGCTGCCCGGACAATGCCGTGCGGGCGATCGACGCTGAGACCGGCAAGCAGGTGCTCCTGCAAAGCTCGCACAGCGACTGGGTGCTCGACACCGTCTTCACGCAAAAGGGCGACCAGCTCGTGAGCGTCGGCCGCGACATGAGTGCGAAGCTCACCGAAGTCGCCACGCAGCGCTTCATCGACAATCTCAGCTCGATCACGCCCGGCGCGCTGCGGGGCGGCTTGCAGACGGTCGCGCGGCATCCGGAGCGTGATGAATTCGTCGTCGGTGGGGCGGACGGTGTGCCGCAGGCCTACCGCATCGTGCGCAAAGTCCAGCGCCGCATCGGCGACAATGCGCTCTGCATCCGGAAATGGCCGGCGATGGAAGGGCGCATCTATGCCGTGGATTTCGCGCCCGATGGAAAGAAGTTCGCCGCCGCGAGCAGCCTCGATGGGAAAGGCGCCGTGAACTTTTACAACTACGACTTCAACACCGAGATGCCCGCTGACATCCTTGCGATCGAAAACAAGCCCTTCCAAGCCCGCACCGATGAGGAGAAGGCGAAGACCGAGGCGCATTACACCAGCGAAGTAAAACTGCTCGCCAGCCTGCCGCTGGATTGCGGCATCTTCGCGCTGGCCTTTGCGCCGGATGGGAAGTCCGTGGCCGCCGCCGGTGAGGATGGCAAAGTGCGGATGATCTCCGCCGCGGACGCGACGCTCGTGAAGGACTTCATCCCCGTGCCGCTCACGGTCAAGAACGCGCAGGTAAAGTAGGGCCATCGCCGGCTCCAAGGTTCGCGAACTGCTTCCCCGCTGAGGCAGTGCCCGCCACGCTCGAACTACTACCTGCGACCCAGCCCCGCCGCGCGCCACTGCGCGCGCCGGTCGTCGCAGCTGCGCGCGAGTCGCGGGTGCTGCCATGGATGATCATCCTGGCCTTCGCTGCTTTCGCGACGCGCGCTTTGTGGGCGCCGGGCGCGCTGGCTGGGCATTCGGCGTGGTACGATCTCACGCGGATAGTCGTGTTCGACGCAGCGATCCGCTCGGGAGATTGGTTCCCGGCGTGGTCGCCGGATTTCTACCACGGCTACGGTTCGCCGCTCTTCCAGTTCTACGCGCCGCTCACCTACTACCTCGCCGAGATCCCGGTGCTCTTTGGCGCGGGCTTTTCCACCGCGCTGAAGCTAACGCAAGCTTTCGCGTTCCTGGCTTCGGGGCTGGCGATGTTCTGCTTCGCCGGGCGGCACGTGTCGCGGTGGGCCGCCTGCTTCGCCGCGGTGCTCTACATGGTCGCGCCGTATCGGCTGGTCGATCTCTACGTGCGGCATGCGCTGGCGGAACATTGCGCGTTTGTCTGGCTGCCGCTGATCGCCCTCGGCACGGAACGCTTTGTTTCCGAGCGATCGCGCGGCGGGCTCTTGCTTGGCGCGGCCGCGACTGCCGGTGTCATCCTCACGCACAACATCACCGCGCTCATCGCACTTCCTTTCTGCGTTGGAGCGGGATGGACGCTGGGTGCGCCGGCGCTGGCGTTTCGTTTCAGCGTCCGGGCCGCGTTGCCGGCCATTCTCGGGGTCGGTCTCGCCGCCTTTTTCTGGTGGCCGGCACTGGCCGGCCGGGCGCTCACCCACGGTCCCGAAGCGCTCACCCAAGGTTACTTCGACGTGTACCGGAACTTCGTCACCTTCGCCCGGATGCTGAGTCCGGAATGGGGCTTTGGCCCGAGCGATGCGGAAGCACCCGACGCCATGTCCGTGCAGATCGGGTCGCTGCATCTGATCGCCGGAGCCGGTGCACTGCTCGTCGCCCTTTTGTGGCGGGGCGGGGAGCGTGCGGGAACGAAGCGGCTCCGGTGGATCGGTGTTGGCACGGTGACCATGGGCGTTGCTGTCGCAATGTGCCATGAGCTCTCGCGCCCGGTCTGGCAGGCGCTGCCGCTCCTGAGCTACGTGCAGTTTCCGTGGCGCTTCCTAGGGCTCGTCGTTTTCGGCGTAGCGATCTGCGGCGCGGGCTTGCTGGATCGCATCGGGGCGCATTCGCCGCGGCGGGAGGTGGCCGCGTTGGCTGCAGGGTTGATCGCCGTGCTGGCGGTTTACGCGCCGTTTTCCGGCGAAGCGTGGTTCCTCGCGGTCGATACTCGCGCAAGCGAGTTGGTGCGTCTTCGCTCCGACCTGATGTCCGCCGGACTCGCCGCCGGTCGCCTCGCGCCAGTGGACAGCGTGTTGAATCCGGAGACGGTGCGAAACTCCGGCGAGCGCGCGACGAGCGATGATGATTTTCTGCCACGCGGTGTCCGCGAAAAACCCAGCGAACCCGCGAGCGAGCCGATCGCCGTGACTCACGGCCACGTCATGAACGTCACGCAGCCCGCCGCGAACCGCTTCCGCGCAGAACTCTCCCTGTCCGAGTCCGGCACGGTCGAGCTGCGGCAGTTTTGGTTTCCAGGATGGAAAGCGTCAGTGGATTCGCAACCCGGCGAGACGGTGCCGGTCGGTGCGCGGGGGCTCGTCTCGTGCGCGGTGCCAGCCGGAGAGCACGTTGTCGAATTTCACTACACGAGCCTCCCCCAGCGCCGCAGCGGGTTGCTCGCCTCGATGCTCACGGCAGTGCTGCTCGGTGTGGCGATGGCCCGCAGTCGTCCGGCGCCGCGCGCGCTTCCGGCCTGAGGCCGCGCGGGCGCACAAGTCTCTCGCTAAGACGCCCTGCGTCCGCGAGCTTATCCTCCGGCAACCCCCGACCCCGCCTATGAAGCTCAATGGACTCCTCCGCACGTTCGTCGCACTCGCGTTTACGCCGGCCCTTCTGGCCAACGCGATCGAAACCGTGATGGCGAAACCTTCGACCCCGGAAGCGCTGCCCGCCGGTGCGCAGGTGGCGCGACTCGAAGTGCACCCGGCCCGGATCGCGATGACCGGGAAGTATGAATCCGCCCAAGTCATCGTGACCGCGCGGCTCGCCTCGGGTGAGGCGGCCGACGTGACGCGCCTTGTGAAGTTTCAGATCGATGGCGGGGTCGCGGAGATCGGTGCGACGGGGCTCATCAAGCCCTTGAAGAACGGCGCGGGCACCCTGCGCGTCGCGCTCGGCAGCCAATCTGCGGAGCTGCCGGTGGCGGTCGCGGAGATGCGGGAAGATCAGCCGGTGGATTTCATCCGCGATGTCAATCCGGTGATGACCAAGGCAGGCTGCAACGCCGGCGCCTGCCACGGGGCCAAGGACGGCAAATACGGCTTCAAGCTTTCGCTCCGCGGCTATGATCCGCTCTTCGACGTGCGTTCGCTGAAGGACGATCTCGCCAGCCGCCGCTTGAATGCCGCGCAGCCGGACGATTCGCTCATGCTCTTGAAGGCGACCTCCGCCGTGCCGCACGAAGGAGGTCAGCGGTTCAAGGTCGGCGACAAATATTATGAAATCCTGCGTTCGTGGATCGCCGACGGCGCGAAGCTCGAGCTCAAGTCGCCGAAGGTCACGGGCATCGAGGTTTTCCCGAAGGATCCCGTGGTGCAGCAGATCGGCGCGCGTCAGCAGGTGCGCGTCGTCGCGACGTACAGCGATGGAAAGAAGCGAGACGTGACCGCGGAGGCTTTCGTCGAAAGCGGCAACATGGATGTCGCCAAGACGGACGGCGGTGGCCTCGTCGAGAGCTTGCGCCGCGGCGAGGCTCCGCTCCTCGCGCGCTACGAAGGCAACTACGCCGCAACCACGCTGACCGTGATGGGAGACCGTGCCGGCTTCACCTGGAAGACGCCGGAGAGCTGGAGCCGGATCGACGAACTCGTCGCGAACAAGTGGGAGCGGATGAAGATTGAGCCGTCCGGCCTCTGCAGTGACTCCGAGTATCTCCGTCGCGTGTACCTCGACCTTACCGGACTGCCCCCGTCGGCCGAAGAAGTGCGTGCGTTTGCGGCTGACCCACAGCCCTTGCGCGCGAAGCGCGAGGCGCTCGTCGATCGGCTCATCGGCTCGCCGGAATTCGTCGAGCACTGGACGAACAAATGGGCCGACATGCTCCAGGTGAATGCGAAATTCCTCGGCACGGAAGGCGCGCAGCTTTTCCGCGACTGGATCCGGAAGCAGGTCGCGGCCAACGCGCCTTACGACCAGTTCGTCCGCCAGATCGTCACCGCCACCGGCTCGAACAAAGAGAACCCGGCCGCGAGTTACTGGAAGATCCTGCGCGAGCCCGCCGAGGCGCTCGAGAATACGACGCACCTCTTCCTCGCCACGCGGTTCAACTGCAACAAGTGCCACGATCACCCCTTCGAGCGCTGGACGCAGGATCAGTATTACCACCTCGGCGCCTTCTTCTCGCAGGTCGAGCTGACGCCCGATCCCGCGAGCGGCAAGCAGGTCGTCCTCGGCTCCGCCGTGGAAAAGGCGCGCCCGCTTTTTGAAATCGTGAAGGATGCCGAGAAGGGTGACATGACCCACCTGCGGACGAACAAGGTCGCGGAGCCGTCCTTCCCGTACCCGGCAGCGGCGGAGGCGAAAGGCGCGCGCCGCGAGCAACTCGCTGCCTGGATGACCAGTCCGGACAACCGCTACTTCGCCTCCAGCTACGCAAACCGGATCTGGGGCTACCTCACCGGGGTCGGGATCATCGAGCCCCTCGACGACATCCGCGCCGGCAATCCGCCGACCAATCCCGAACTGCTCGAGTATCTGACGAAGGAATTCATCGGCAGCCAGTTCAACGTGCGGCATCTCATGCGGCTGATCACCACGTCGCGCACCTACCAGCTCTCCATCGCGACGAACAAATGGAATGAAGACGACCGCACGAACTACTCGCACGCCCTCGCCCGCCGGCTCCCGGCGGAAGTGCTCTACGATTCCGTGCTGAAGGTCACCGGCTCCGGGACCAAGCTCCCCGGTGGTACGCGGGCCGGTCTGGCCGCTGGCGGCACCGATCTCCCGAGCGGCTTCCTCGCGAATCTCGGACGCCCGGCGCGGGAAAGCTCCTGCGAGTGCGAACGCAGCAACGATCTGCAACTCGGCGGCGTCATGGCTCTGCTCAGCGGTCCGGCCGTCGGCGACGCCATCGGGGACCCCAAAAACTCGCTGGCCAAACTCGTCGGCGAGCAGCCGGACGATGCGCGGCTCGTCGATGAAGTTTTCCTCCGCGTCCTGAATCGTCCGGCCAGGGAGGCCGAAGTGAAGAAGACGCTCGCGGCGTGGGCGCAGATCGATCCCGAACACAAGGCGCTGAACGATGAACTCATGGTGAAGGAAGCCGAGCAGGCGCCGATCATGGCGAAGCTGGAAGCGGAGCGCGGCGCGTCCATCGCTGCGGCGAAAACGGAACTCACGCGCTACGAAGCGGAGATCGCGCCGAAGGTTGCCGAGGCGGAGACGAAACGCGTCGCGGATGCGGCGGCTGCCGAAGTCGCCGTGAAGGAGTACGAAGAGACGAAGCTCGCAGCGGCCGCGGCGAATTTTGCAGCGACCGTCCCCGCGGTTCGCACGCACACGGGCTGGCAGTTGCTCGACCCCACGGCGCTCAACGCAACCAATGGCGTGACTCTGACCGAGCAACCCGACGGCTCCATCAAGGCCGGGCCACAGCGTCCGCAGACTTCCGACTATGTCGTCACCGTCGATACGAAGGTCGCCGGCATCACCGGCCTGCTGCTCGAAGTCCTGCCCAGCCCGGACGAGCCGAACTTCGGCCCCGGCCGCGCGGGCGGGAATTTCGTGCTCAGCGAGTTCAGCGTGAAGGCGGGGGAATTCCGGGCGAACCCGGCGACGGATGTCGAGTTCAGCGGGGCGCTCGCCGATTTCGCGCAAGCGAAGTTCGAGGTGAAGGATGCCATCGACGGCAAGAAGAACGACGGCAAGAACGGGTGGGCGGTCGCGAGTCAATTTGGGGTGCCGCACTTCGCGGCCTTTGCACTGAAGAAGCCGCTCGGTTCGGAAAAGGGCTCGCGGCTTCGCATCGAACTGAACCAACCGCGCACCGGGTCCTTCACCATCGGCCGCTTCCGTCTGTGGGCCACGACTTCACCGCAGCCGCTCAATTTTGGCCTGCCGCTGCCCGTCGCCAAGGCGCTCACGAAACCCGCTCCGAGTCGCACCAAAGAGGAACAGGCGGCGATCGCTGCTTACTGGAGGGACACCGACCCCGCGTTCAGCAAGCTCCGCCTCGCGCTCGGCAAACACCAGCTTCCACTGCCCACCGATCCGGGCGTCGTCGAACGCCGCGCGGTGCTCGCCAAGGCCGAGGAACCGATCCGGCTCGATCCGAAGCTGGTCCAACTCCGGCAGGACGCCGCACAGAGCAAGCTGCTCATGGGTAACAAACGCCTCACCGCGGTGCAGGATCTCACCTGGGCGCTGATCAACACCCCGGCGTTCCTCTTCAACCACTAAAGCGGCGGCCCGTAGCGCAGGCGCAGGCGGATGAATCGCTGGCCATCGGTGAGCGGCGATTTCCTGTCGCGGATCGTGACCGACTCGGTGCCGTTGAATTGATCGCTGCTTGCGATCAGTTCCGTCTCCGCAGGACCAGAAAACCACTGCTGCAAATTCGACGAGACCTCGACGGTGTAGGTGAGGTGAAAGGGCGCCTGAATGCGCAGGAAGCTCATCGTCAGGTGCCCGGCCGCATCGACTCCGGAGACGGAATTCAGCGTCGAGACTTGGAACGCCTCGAAGAAGCGAGCGGCGATCTTCTGTTCGCCAGCCGCGTTTGGATGAATGCCGTCGCTCAAGCCGTCGGTCGCAAAGTTGAACCCGCTGTTCAGGTCCACGATGGTGATCCGTGCGCCGGCCAGTGCGGGGTCCGAGGGCAGCGTGCCGATGAGTCCGTTGAGGGAATCGATGTAATCGTTCACCGGCAGACCGCCGACCGTGATCGAAGCGCCGACTGGTGGGATCTTCGCGAGATAAAAGGCCATCTGGGAATTGCGCAGCCGCAGGCGGACGATGATTTCCTTCAGGTCGGCTGCGGCGAGAGCGGAGTTGCGGCCGCTGATCGCGTCGTTCGTCCCTGCGATGATGAGCGCCACGTCCGGCACATAACCCACGGTCCAGTTTAGTACCTGATCGCGGATCTGATCCGTGCGCAGGCCAGAGTGGCCTTCGTGGTTTTGATCAAAAGGTTTTCCCTGATGATTCGGCCACGGCGGGAAGCCGCCGATGCCGTTGTCGAGGAGCGTGCCGACGAAGTCGAACTCCACGCCTTGATCGAGCAACTTGGTCCACAGGTAATAGCGATAGCTGAAGAGATTGTTCTGCGACTGGGTGAGCGAATCGCCGAGCGCCATGATCTTGCCAAGCCCGCGCGGCGGTACAGGCACCGCGGGTGGTGCGAGCGAGGACGCGACGCGAAAGCCGGAGTGTTCATAGGCCTCGTTTGGAAAACCGTAGCCGCGCTGAAAGGCGCCCAGCGTATCCGATCCGTTGTTGAAATGTCCGCCACGGAGCACGCGATACGGAGCATTGATCGTCTCCAGCCATTCCGTGGCATTCCCGCCCTGATCGAACGTGCCGTAGGGACCAGCGGCCTGCAGGTAGGCGCCGACCGGAGTGAGCGTCCCGCCATTCACCGCGCCGGCAAAGTTTCCGGAAAGCGGACCACCGCTCGGCGACTC
The DNA here is from genome assembly GCA_031425095.1 of Chthoniobacteraceae bacterium. Lineage (GTDB taxonomy): Bacteria > Verrucomicrobiota > Verrucomicrobiia > Chthoniobacterales > Chthoniobacteraceae > JANNXQ01. Next base: position 881 of record JANPIS010000247.1, on the reverse strand, counting down.
CGCCACTGGGGTGGTGTCCGAGCGCATCGGGAACTGCCGGTAGATCGCATTACCCTGATAGTACGCCGCCTTGTACCACTCGTTCTCAGTGGGCAGAAAGACCTTCGCCGTTGGTTGGCGTACCACCGATCCGCCATTGTCTGGATTTGGCGGAAAGCCGGGATTCGGCGTGAGATTGTAAGCGCCGGCCTCCGTGTCGCCGGTGCCCTGTTCGTTGTGCAACCAGTTCGCGAAGCGCACGGCGTCGTAGAAATTCACAAACACCACCGGCTTGTTCGCAAAGCCCGGCTTCACCGCGTAGGAATAGCTGCCGTCGGGTCCGCTCCGGGTGATCCCGCCTCGCGAAGAGTCGGCGTCCATCCGCCCATCGTAGAGGCTGTAGGGATCGCTCGCCGCCTTCGCATTGAGAAACTCTGCGTACTGCGCGTTGGTCACCTCGTATTTTCCCATTTGGAAAACCGCGGTGACCGACCCGAGATTCGGCAGTCCGAAGATATTCTGCGCCGGAGGCACCTCTGGATTGTTTGCATCGCCCACCACCACCCACTCCATCTCCACCGCCGCGCACATTCCCAAGCTCCATCCCGCCACGGCCAGACACAGCGCCGCTCGGGAGAGCAACGCCTTAGCCAGACCGCGATGGAAGACCCGGTGCATAAGGAAAAGAAGCGGGGGCTACGCATAGCCGCGATGGGCCGCGAAGTCGATCGCGGAAATCCAGACCGCCTCGGGAGGGAGCCGCGTGCCCGGCGAGACTCGAACTCGCGACCTGCGGTTTAGAAGACCGCTGCTCTATCCAGCTGAGCTACGGGCACAGTGGGCTCTCAAGCACCGGTGAGCCGCCGCGGGATCGGGCGCAGCCGCGTTCACCAGCCCCGAGA
>JANPIS010000246.1:0-3756 GCA_031425095.1 Chthoniobacteraceae bacterium | reverse complement strand
GGCTTGCACGCCGTCCATTTCGCAGACGAGATCTTCCTCGATGCGGTCGGGCAGATCTTTCGCGACTTCGTTCTTGGTGCGGCGGAGGAGGAAAGGGCGGACGCGCGCGGAGAGGCGCAGCCGCGCAAGCGGATCGTTTTTTTGATCGAAGCGCTTGGTGAATTGCGCGCGATTGCCGAGCACACCGGGCATGGCGAAGGACATGATGCTCCAGAGATCGAGCAGGCGATTTTCGATCGGTGTGCCGCTGAGGGCGAGGCGGTGCGCGGCTTTGAGGGCGAGCGCGATGCGCGCGGTCTGCGACTCGGGGTTCTTGATGTATTGGGCTTCGTCGAGGATCACGGCGCGCCACGGGGCGGCGGTGAGTTCCTCTTCGAGCAGGCGGAGCTGGGTGTAGTTCGCGACCACGATGTCGGCCTCGGCGCGTGCGGCGGCGAGGGCGGCGGCGTCGCAGGCGCCCTTGTGGAGCAGGCGCACGCGGAGCGTCGGGCAGAAGTGCGCGGCTTCGGCGGACCAATTGCCCATCACGCTTTTCGGGCAGACGACGAGCGACGGTTGCGACTTCTCCTCCGCGGGCAGCCAGGCGAGCCATGCGAGCGCTTGCAGCGTTTTTCCGAGACCCATGTCGTCGGCGAGGATGCCGCCGAAGCGATTCGTGGTGAGGTAGGCGAGGAAGTGGAAGCCTTCGACCTGATACGGTCGCAGGTCGGCGTGGATGGCCGCGGGGACGGGCGGCGCGACGCGGGTCTGGATCTCCTCGACCTTGCGCTCGATGGCCGCGAAGTGCCGCTCGGGCATCATCCGCGCGCCCTTTTTCCCCGCGAGCTGGAGCGCATGGAGGCGCTGCGGTTCGCTGGAGAGCTCGCGCGCGCTCAGACCGAGTTCGGCGAGATTCTGTTCGTCTTCGTCGCTCAGATTGAACTCGAGCCGCCGCCAGCCTTTCGCCCCGAGCCGCACGTAGCCGCCGCCAGCGTCGAGCAGGAGCTTAAGTTCATCCTGCGTGAGCGTGGTATCGGCGACATCGAGCGCGACGCGCAGATCGAACCAATCGACGCCCGCCTCCTCGACATCGAGCCGCACGCTCGCGGCGATGGGCGCATCGCGCAGGGTGGCGAGCAGCGGATCGAGTTCGACCTCGATGCCTGCGGGCAACGCGTTGAGCCACTCCACGAGTTCGCCGGGAAATTTTTTACCGAGCTGCCGCTCCCACAGTTTGCGGTACATGTTCCAATTCATGCGCAGCGTCTCGACCGCATGAGGCGTCGCGCGGCACGCGGAGCGATCGATCCGGGCGAGCATGGGTGCTACCAGTTTCGTGGAGGGAAGGTCGTGCCAGCCGTCCGGCCCGAAGCGCTGCGCCACCACCGCATCGCCGAAATCGGCGGTGATCGTGACCTTGAGCATTTCACCATTTCCAAACTCGGGGGTCTCGACGCTGCATCGAAAGACGACGCGGGCACGGACGGTCTGAGTGCGTTCGGCAATGCGCGGCGGCGGCTCGACGCCGATGGCATCGAGCAGCGTGAGGCCGTGGTTCGTTTCCAGCGCGGGCGCGGGAACGCGATTGGTTTCGGCGACATTCAATCCACCGAGGGGCGGGGCTTCGTAGATCGTGTCGATGGTCACGTAGAGCGCCGGCTGGCCATCGACGGCGAAGAGCGCAGGCGGCGGTGCGGTGCCATCGGCGCGGACGAGGGTGAAAGAATAGTCGCCCGTGTCCGCCGACGCCGGCTCCACCTTCCACTGGAGACGCTCGTCAGCGCGCCGCAGCGGATCGCGGCGGACGCCGAGCATGCGCTCGGCGAGGAGCGGATTGCGCAGCAGTTCATTGAGCGCGGATGCGGAAGTTGGCGTGTCGTAGCGGAGCACGCCGTCCTTCGCGAGGCCGGTGCGAAAAGCCGACCAGATGAGCGCGGAGGGTGCGGTGAGTTGGAGGCGCCCGTAGCTGAACGCGCGCTCCATCTGCGCGTAGTGCGTTTTCTTCACCAGATCATAGCTCGCGCCTCCATCCTCGCTGGCTTCGAGCCGCACTCCGATCTCGGCAAAGACCGCTCGCAGGTCGGTCAACACCGAGCCGCCGCCGCTCTCCACGCGCGCGGCGAATTGCCCGAGCTGCTGGCTCCAGTGCTCGATGGCCTCGCGCCGTTGCCATTCATGGACGAAGGCGTCCACTTCCGCCGCCGGCGTGATCTCCGCGAGAAAAGGTGGTGGATTCTTTTTCCTCCCGCGCAGGAAGTGCGCGATGTAGAGCCAGGCTTCCCACGCGTCGCGCGGCGGTGAGGGCCAGAGCTGATGCATCTCGTAGTTCCACGCGCGCGAACTGCCGAGCAGCGGTGCGAGCAGATACTCCGCGACGCGTGCGGATTGGCCGTGGTTCTTGTAGAGCTCGTCGACCGTTGAGACCGGCCGCTTCTCGCCGGCCTCGAGTTTTCGCCCGAGCTTCTGCTCGACGATCGCGGTGAAGGATTTCTTCGATGGCACTGCGCCGGTGGACTTGGCCGATGACTTCGCGGTGGATCCCGTGGCGGTTGGTGCGGTGGCAGGTCCGGCGCCCTCGAGCAACGCAGCCATCGCGGCGTAGCAGTGTTTGCAGTCCGCTTCCACCGGGCAGGTGCATTCGCCAAACCACGTGCCGTCCTCGATCGTCAGAGTCACCTCGTAAGGCAGCGAGCCCTGCACTGACGCGAAGTAAATGTCCTCATCCGCCGCCTCCAGATTGCGCACCGCGCCCTGGGCGAAGAGGGCCGCGCCTTTCTCCGCAGTCTTCGGTGAAAAGGACTGCAAGTAGGCGCGAGCGGTATCCACGAGTTTCGGCGCGATGAACATTGCGCGGATGCTATCCACCGGTCCGCACTCCGGGACAAGCTCCCAGCCGCAGCTCGAACTGCGCGGGCTGGTAAGTTTTTTGCCCGGCTGCTCAAGTTCCGCCATGTCCAAGCTCGCTTCCCGCACCGCCATCATCACCGGAGGAGCCTCCGGCATCGGGCTCGCCACGGCGCGACTTTTCGCGCGGGAAGGGGCGATCGTGCAAATCCTCGACCGCGATCAGCCGGCGATGGATCGCGCGGTGGAGGAGATCGTCGCGGCGGGCGGGATCGCGGCCGCGGAGACTTGCGACGTCACCGATGCGGCGGCCGTCGATGCGGTGGTCACGCGCATTCACCAGCGCCGAGGCCGCATTCACATCCTGATCAACAACGCCGGCATCGCCCACGTCGGCAATGCGCTCACGACCACGCCGGAGGATTTCGAGCGCGTGCAACGGGTGAATGTTTTCGGGCCGGCGAACTGCCTGCGCTCGGTGCTGCGCTGTATGGCCGCGGATGGCGGGGGAGTGATCGTGAACCTCGCGTCCACGGCCTCCGTGATGGGCATCCCGGATCGCTTCGCCTACGGCGCGAGCAAGGGCGCGGTCCTCGCCATGACCTATTCGGTGGCGCGCGATTTCATCGATCAGGGCGTCCGTTGCAATGCCCTGCTGCCGGCGCGCGTCCACACGCCATTCGTGGATGGATTCATCGCGAAGAATTATCCGGGCCGGGAGGCGGAGATGTTTGAGAAGCTGTCGAAAACGCAGCCGATCGGGCGCATGGGGCGCGCGGAGGAAATCGCGGCTGCCGCGCTTTTCCTGTGCAGCGACGATGCCGCCTTCATCACCGGCACTGGCCTGCCGGTCGATGGCGGAACGCTCACGATCCGCTGAGTCCGGAGGAAGCCGTCAGAGAGACTCGCGATTGGGAAAAGACGGCGGAGCCG
>JANPIS010000245.1:0-6540 GCA_031425095.1 Chthoniobacteraceae bacterium | reverse complement strand
CCGATGACGCCGAGAAAAGCCGCGCCCGCGCTCACGAGAAAAGCGACACCGAACATCGACCAATCGAGATGAAAGGTGAGCGACGGAAAGCGGAAGAAGCGGTGATAGACATTCACCACATTCCCGCCGAGCCACGCGCCTGCGCAGCCGCCGACGACGGTGGCCACGGCCACTATGACGATGGCAAATTTTAAGTAATGCCAGCCCACCTGACGCGATGAGTAACCGAAGGCCTTGAGCTGCGCGATCTGCTCGCGCTGCAAGCGGATGAGCCGCGTGAGCACTGCGCTCGTCATGAAGGCTGCGATGCTCAGAAAGACCGCGGGGAACGCGACCGAAAGCCCGCGCAGCACGCGCAACTCATCGCTCAGCCGCACCGCGGATGGATGATCCTTCCGCCCATAGGCCACGCGACCGCCATACGGCGCCAGCACGCGGTCCAGCTCCGCCATCACCGGCGCCGTCGATTCACCCGGCGCCACATCCACCAGCACGTTGTTAAATGCGCCGGCGAGTTCGAGCCCTGTGGCGAGTTCGCGCTCGTTCATCCAGAAGACGCCGAAGCGCCGATTGTCCGGCAGCGTCTCGCCCGCGCGCGCTTCGAAGACATACTCCGGCGACAGCGCGATCCCCACGATCTTCAGCCGCTCGCGCGCGCCGCGGATCGTCGCATCGATCACATTCCCCGGCTCGAAGCCGTGCGCGCTCGCGAACGCTTCGCCGACCACAACCTCGTTGTGCGAGCCGAGTTCCGGCAGCCGTCCGCGGCGGATATAAAGCAGGTGCAGTTGCTGCGGACGTTCATCCGGCAGCGAGAGGATCGTGCCGTCCGCCGGCTCCGCGAGGCCCGGCAGATCGAGCTTCGCCGAACCCACCACGCGCGTCTCCACCGCCGCGACGCCGGGGATCTGCGCGAGCCGCGCCCGCAGCGCATTTGGTGCGCGTTTCAGGTCGCAGAAGACATCGGCGAAACGATGCTGCGTGTAGTAGCTGTCGCGCGTCGTCTCCAGCGAGAGCATGAGGCTGCGCATCATGATCATCATCGTGAGCCCGCATGCCATCACCGTCGCCACGGCAAACATCTGCCCCTTCATCTTCCCCATGTCGCGGAGAAGCTTGAGGTCGAGCGGCGAGATCATGGAAATGACCAATGACCAATGACCAATGACCAATGCGGGAGTGTCATCGGTCGCCCTTCGCTTTGCGGATGATTGTGGCGAAGATCAACTTTAGCTCCCGGGTTTCTTCGAGCAGGGGCTTCATCTTTTCCAACTTCACCGTCTGGCTTTCGATCAGGAGTTCGAGCCAATACTCGGTCTCGGAGAGTTCACGCAGGGAGTCGCCCATCTTGGCGATAAATTCCGGTTTCGAGCGCGCTTCATCGGCCTCTCGGTAATTGGCGCCCACTGAAGTTCCGGACCGCAACACCTGCTTCCCCAGCACGCGCGGCACTTCCGTCTTTGGCAGGCGCACAAACATCGCAATCACCCGAAGCGAAAACGCCTGAGTCCGCCCCTTCAGATCGTAGTCACGCTCCATTGGTCATCGGTCATCGGTCATTGGTCATTGGTCATTCTCTTCTCACCACGCCAGCGACCGCACCGCCCGGCGCGCTTTATTCTCCGAGATATCCACGATGTGCCCGTCGGAAAGATGGATCACCCGATCCGCCATCTCCGCGATCACCGCATTGTGCGTGATCACCACCGTGAGCGTGCCGAGCGTCAGGTTCACATGCTCGATCGCCTCCAGCACCGTGATCCCCGTCTTCACATCCAGCGCCCCCGTCGGCTCATCGCAGAGCAGCACCTCGGGCCGCTTCGCGATCGCCCGCGCGATCGCCACCCGCTGCTGCTGCCCGCCCGACATCTGCGAGGGGAAATGATCCATGCGATCACCGAGTTCCACCATCTCGAGCGCTTCCTCGCTCGTCATCGGATCACGCGAGATCTCCGTGATCAGCGCCACATTCTCCCGCGCCGTGAGACTCGGGATGAGGTTGTAAAACTGAAATATGAACCCCACCGAATCCCGGCGGAAGCGCGTGAGTTCGTCTTCATCCGCGCCCGTGAGATCGAGATCGCGATAACTCAGCGTCCCCGCCGTTGGCGTATCGAGCCCTCCGAGGATATTCAGCAGCGTGGATTTTCCGCTGCCCGATGCGCCCAGCAGCACGATGAGTTCGCTCGGGTAAAGTTCCAGATCCACGCCATCCAGCGCGCGGATTTCCGATTCACCGCTCGGATACACCTTCGTGAGCCCCCGCGCCGTGAAGAGCGGCACCCGCCCCGAATCCCCATCACTCCTGCGCGGCAATCCAGTGCTGGGTTCCGCGGGGGCGACGATCGTAGTGCTCATGTGTGCGGATTCTCGCCGCCCGGATGCGTTCCTGCAAATCCGCCGATCGGAGCAGGTGCGGAAAGCTTGCCGCCAGCGCCGGATTGCGGCAGAAAACTTCCATGAAAGTTCCCCCGACTTCTCGCGTGGTGCGTTGGTTCGTTTCCCTCGCCAGCGCCTTCTTTTTTATCGCCAGCGTGTCCGCAATTGGCCCCGGCGAATTCTCTCCGTGGATGACGTTGAGTGGCTTGAACGAGTATATGGAAGGGCTGAGTGGGCACGAGCAGGACGCCAAGAATTTCTTCGACGCCGGCAACTGGCTCACTGCGGTGGAAGGTCGCTGGGAGGATGGCATCCCACAGTATCGCGTCCGCTACGATGCGATCCCCGCCGCCCGGCGCGGGGTCTGGTGGATGTGGTACATCAATCAGGACAAACAGTCTTTTGACGCCCACGTTCACCGGTTAGCCGATGAAGGTTACGCCCTGGTCCATTTGAATAGCTACGTGCGTCCCGGTGGCGGTGAGCGTTTTCAAGGGATCTGGCACAAGCTCATCCCGCTCACCGGCGCGCCGCCGCTGCCGCCGGGTCGGTACACGCTGGTGGAGATTCAGGGGAAACCAGTCCCCGATCTGCCGGTGACCTTGTCGATCGAGGGCGATCGCTTCGAAGGCCGCACCCCAAGCAGCCAGTTCAAGGGCTCCACGCGGGACCGTTATTCGGCCACCGTCACCTTTTCAAAGGCCTCCGCCCGCTCAAGCGAACTTTCCTGGCAAGCCGCCGAGCAGGAAAAATCGTTCACAACGCTGATGGATAACGTCTCCTGGAAAGAGGAGGAGGGAAAGATTCGCGGGGTGAAGAACGGATACACGGTCTTGCGCTTTGAGCGCGAAAAGTAAGAACGGCTCGCCGAAACTCCGCGTGTATGGAGCGAGGAATGCGCTTCCGCCGAATGCCCCGCGGACTTAGCCCCCGCTCACCCATGAAATCACTTCGCCTCTGCCTCCTCCTCGCTTCACGCCATCTTCCTCGCGCGGACCGCCCATGAAGTGCGGCCCGCAAGTCGTCACCAGCCCGCCCGCCCAGCCTTGCAGCCACTCCATGCCGGAGTGATCCGCGTGACTCGGCGGCACCAGCCCCACGGGCGTGAGATAGGCCAGACCGTATTGGTTGAATGTGGCATCCACGATGTCGCCTCCGCGATCCAGCGCCACCGTGAACCGCAGCCCCGCGCCTGTATCGAAGAACGCCACTCGCGTCGCACACCCGCCGCCCGCGCCCGGCGAATCCAGCGTGCCCGTGCGGATGCCACCGAGCTGATGGACGTTCTCAAACTTCGCGAGATCAGGTTTCAGCGGGACAGGTTTCATCGGGAAAGCGGTGGCGAGAATTCCTGTCCGAGCCGCACGAACATCCGTAGCCACTCGCGATAGGCGGCTTGCGGGATCGTCAGTTTTCCCTCCCGCTCCATGGCATCGAGTTCCTCCGGCGTGTTGCCGTCGTAGTGCCCGATCCACCCGCACGCATACTCCCGCGAGGCGCGCAGGAATTTCTCCAGCTCCGCTGGCGTGCAGCTGAGCGGAAAGGTCTCCTCGATCACCACTGGCTTGCCCACCGCAAAGAGCCGCAGCGACTCGAGCGCTTCGCCCGGCTTCTTCGTGTCGGGGTAAAGATGCACGCTGATGAAATCCAGCTCGGGCGCCACCTTCTCTGGGAGAAAGCCGCTCATATGTTTCATCTGCCGCGACCACGGAAGCATCCCCACGGTAATCAGCGTCGTGCGATCGTGCTTGCGGATCGCCGCCGTGAGCTGGCGAATCCATGCGACGGGGATCTCCTCGCGCGCCCGCCCCGCAGGATCGAGCGCGATGTATTGCAGGAAATCAAACCCGCCAAAGCGCGAGCCCGATGGCCATTGCCCCGCGGCGCGTTTCCCCGCAGGCGAGAGTGGTTCATTGATCAGATCGTAGCAAAAGACCGCCGCACTCGACGCACACGTCTCTGCGATCGCCGCCCAGAAGTTCGCCTGCGCCGCCCACCGCGCCGGCTCTTCCAGCGCATCATACCACGCCGGCACGTCCGCGGGTCGATAACAAGCCAGCCCCGTCACATCCAGCCGCAGCCCCGTCTCCTCCGCGAGCCGCAGCATCCGCGCGAGTTGCTGCAGCGCCGTCGCATTCGGCCGATCCGCCGCTTCCATGAATTTTCCCACCTGCAAATGCACCCGCACCACATTCGCCCCCAGCGCCTTTAGCTCTCGAAAATCCCCGGCGAACGTTTCCCAATCCTCCGTCCAGAAATCCTCCATCAGCCGTCCCGCATTTCCGTAGTTCATGCCCCACGGACGGAATTCCCGCTGCGTCTCCGCCAGGACGAAGCGCCTTCCGTCCGCCGCGACACGCACGCGCTCCAGGGGAGCGTCCGCCCGCAGTCCGTGGCAGCACGACAGGAGGAACCATGCGACGACAGCTTTCACATGCATGCACTTGGGATCCGCGAAATCATAAGGGAAGTCGAATGCCATTCCGCGCACGGCGGATGAGTCCGGGGACCGGGAGTTCTCGCACACGCTTGCGAAGCGGGCTCGCGCCTGCATGATCGTCCACATGGTCCGCCCCCTCCTGGTCTTCTTTCTTTTCCTGGCAGTCTGCGGCGCCACCCACGCGCAGACGCGCACGGCGACCGCCGACCCGGAGCTCGCGGCGATCCTGAACTTCGAGACCGGGCAAACGGGGCCGGTGCCGACTGGTTGGAGCGGAGGGCCGGCGGGCACGCTCTTTGTCGATACGAGCATCACTCATGGCGGCAAGGCGGCCGCGCGCATCGAACGCAGCGCAAACAGCGCGGAGAAGGGCTCGGCGCTCACCACATCGCTCCCGCTGGATTTCAAAGGCAGCCAGATCGAGTTGCGGGGCTTCATCCGCACCGAAGACGTCACGGGATTTGCCGATCTCTGGCTGCGCCTGGATGGCCTGGATGGCGCGCTCGCCACCACGAAAATGAATGCACGGAAACTGCGAGGCACCACGGAGTGGACCGAGTATGCCGTTACGCTGCCGATCGATCCCGCGGCGCGCAGGGTGCAGTTTGGATTCTTCGTGGCTGGCGCGGGGAAGGGCTGGGTGGATGACTTGCAATTGCTGGTCGATGGGAAGCCAGTGTGGGAGGCGCCCGACGCGGACCCCGCGCGTCTCACGGTGCTTGATCGCGATCACGAGTTCGACTCCGGGTCCGGGATCGCGGTGCGGGAACTCAGCCCGGAGCAAGTCGCCCATCTCGCCACGCTCGCGAAGGTCTGGGGCTTTCTGAAATATCATCACCCGAAAGTGACCTCGGGCGAAGTGCATTGGGATTTCTCACTCTTTCGCGTTATGCCGAAGATTCTCGCCGCGCCGGATCGCGCCGCGGTTCAGGCCGCTCTGGTGGAATGGGTCGCGGCGCTGGGCAAAGTCGCGCCACCCACGGCAGAGCGCACCGAGCCGGACGCGGCGCATCTTTACCTGCGCCCGGATCTCGCGTGGCTGCAGGATGAAGCGGCGCTGGGCCAGGAGCTGAGCACGCAACTCCAGAGCGTGCATGCGGCGAGGCCCGACCGCGGGCCGCAATTCCACGTGTCGCTCACCCCGTGGGTTTGGAATCCCATCTTCGAGCACGAGCCGGGCTACGCACGCACGCCGCGGCCTGATGCAGGCTATCAATTGCTCGCCTTGTTTCGGTTCTGGAACATCGTCCGTTATTGGGCGCCCTACCGCGACCTGATCGGCGAGGATTGGGAGGCCGTGCTCCGGGAATTCATGCCGCGCGTCGCGCTGGCCAGGGACGCGGTGGCCTATCAGCGCGAGTTGCTCGCACTCGCCGCGCGCGTCAATGACGGACACACGAATCTGTGGGCCTCCCTCCTCGTGCGTCCACCAGTGGGCGACGCTTATGTGCCTGCTGCGGTGCGCTTCATCGAAGGGCGCCCGGTGGTCGTCGACGTGGCTCCCGCCACCGGCGGGCCGGCGCTCGCGCTACGCCGTGGCGACGCGCTGCTCGCGATTGCGGGCCGCCCCGTGGCCGAGCTCATCGCCGAGTGGTCGCCGTATTATGCCGCTTCGCACGAGAGCGCCCGGCTCCACGACATCGCGCGTGAGATGCTGCGGGGACCCGCCGGCGTCGTCCGCTTGCGGGTGCAGCGCGGCGAGCAAACGATCGAGATCGAGG
>JANPIS010000244.1:0-11118 GCA_031425095.1 Chthoniobacteraceae bacterium | reverse complement strand
TTTTCACGGAGTGCAGGCGAAGAAGCACACCTTGCACGCAGTGATGTTCACTTCTCCAGGAGGATTGCTTCCTCTACTCGCTGCACGGAAATACCCCTACGTGACAAAACCGGACGTCGATCCAGAGAAGATCGGCAAACTTCCAGCTGGACCGCCTCACCTCGTGACTGACGATCCGAAATCCCTTCTTAATAGCCCCGATCACTTTGAGAGTGTTAATGTGCTTTTGCGATACCACGGCCACCATATTTGCATTGAGCAAGCTCGGAGGACTTATAAGAGCATTTGTGACGAAGTGGACGACTCAGGAAAGGTCGATCAGCTTTTGCAAAATCTTTAGCGGGTAGAGACGGGTCAATCTGATGAAGCAGACCCTCATTATCGTGGATCAATTACACGCCAACGGCGTCATCGGGCCGTATGCGGTCGGTGGGGCTGTGGGCGCGGCGTTTTACCTGGAGCCGGTCGCGACGCTGGATGTCGATATCTTCGTGCTGTTCGAGCCGGCGCCGTTGATCCTCGCCCTGACGCCGATCTATGAAGCCTGCGCGAAACTCGGCTATCCGGCGGAGGGCGATGCCATCCAGATCGAGGGCTGGCCGGTGCAGTTTCTCCCTGCCAGCCAGCCGCTGGTGGCCGACGCCGTTCGCGAAGCGGTGACGCGCGAAGCCGACGGCCTGACCACGCGGGTGATGACCGCCGAGCACCTGATGGCCATCGCGCTCCAAACCGGACGTGCCAAGGATCACGCGCGGCTGGTCATGTTCGTCGAAGCCGGGATCGCTGAGATGGATCGCCTGCGCGATATCCTCGCCCGCCACTCGCTGCTTGAGGCGTGGGCGAAGTTCGAGAAACGTTTCCTCCTGCCGTGAATCCCGATCTTCAGCACATCATCCAATCCAAGGAAGCGGAACGCCGCCGCCTGCGCGCGCTGCTGTGGCTGGAAAAGCTGGAGATGCTCGACCGGTTGCGCGAGCGGCACCTTTCGCTCCAGCGGATGCAACCGCACCCGGCAGCAGCACGCTTGCCTTCGAGGTAAGTGCTCGGACGGGCGAGCCTTTGCGGGTGGCACTCGGGCGCGTTTGAGGGCACGATTGCGGGATGAAACCAGTGACCGGTTATCACCTCATCGGGCCGGACGACCTGCAGTGGCGTCTGTCGAATTTGATGCGCATCCCCAACGCGGATTTTCTGGAGCGGACGGGGAGCGAGAATCTGGGCGCGCGTCTGTGGCGGTTGCCGCCGGGGAGCGCGAATACGCTGCACCGGCACATCCGGCAGGAGGAATTCTATTTCGTCCTCGAAGGTGTGGGACGGGTGCGCGTGGGCGGCGAGACGCTGACGGTGCCGAAGCACGGCGGCGTGCTCGTGGGGCCGGAGCAGTTGCGGCAGGTCTTTAACGACACGGACGCCGACGTGCTCTGGCTGATCGTCGGCGCACCGGAGGAACTGGAATTCCTCCAAGGCTCGAAGTCGCGGAACATGGACCTCTCCCTGATCTACCCGCAGGACCCGACACAACTCCCGCCGGAACTTGCTGGCAAACAGTGGCCACCAAACGAGACGCACTGAACGGTAACGCTGGCGGGAGGTTTCCCGCGTCAGTTTCCCCAGCGCTCAGAGACCCCGCGTTCGCAGTTCGGCGAGCATCGGATCGAGCGCAGCGAGGATGCGCTCGGGATCGAGGTATTGCCCATCGACGCCGTTCTTCGAGAGCGGCCGGCCATCATCACCGATGAGCACGAGCCACGGGATGCTCTTACCCATAAAGCCAGCCAGCTGCGCCGGCATCTGACGATACTTCAGCGCAGGCCACGGCATCGCGTGCGAGCGCATGTATTCGGTCATGTTGAATTCATTGCGATCGCTGCTGACGAAGATGACCTCCAATTCCGGGTATTTCTCTTTGAGGCTGCGATACTCGGCGACCAGCTTGGGCGTGAATTTCCGGCAGGGCCCGCACCACGAGGCCGACGCATAGAAGGCGAAGACGCGGGTGTTGCTGAGCTTGGTATCGTCGAAATCCCGCAGGCTGCTGCCGTCGCAGTGGACGAGCTGGTCCTTGATCCAGGACTGCACTGATCGACGGGCGAGCATCCTCCCGGCGTTTGCGGCATTCGTTCGCTCTCGCGCCTCGGCTTGCGCGCGGTCGGCCGCAGCCTGCTGCGCGCCCACCTGCAATTGCGCGGTCTGGCGCGCCGCTGCGGCTTGAGCCTGGGCGGGTGGGAGCAAGTATGCGCCGGACTTCAGAAGCGCGAGCAGGTTCGGACCCGCGCCGCTGGCCGCAAGCTGCTTTTCCGCGGCCGCATCCGGCGGTGCGAGGAGGCGGCGCTGCGCGAGTTCGCGGAGGATCTCCGCCTCGGGCATCCCCGTGCGGACATGGAAGGCGACCTCCTTGACGGTGAGTGGGGCCCCGCTGACGGTGGCCATCACGACGGTGAAAGCGGCGGCGGTATGGAGCAGGAATGCGCGCATCTCACTCTCCCAAGCAGGGCGCACGCCTCAACCCGAGCTCTGCTGCGGGCCGCAGCCAGGAGAGGCGCGGGCGCCACGGCACATTCCGCAGCGTCCACGCTGCTTACGCCGATGCCTTTTTCACGAAGCATGCCTTCAGGCCCACGGCGACCCCGTCCACTTTGCAGGAAATCTCATGGTCGCCATCGACTAGCCGGATGGGCTTCGACTTCGTGCCGCCTTTGAGCGCGCCGGACGAACCTTTGAGCGGCAGGTCTTTGATCAGGATCACGCAGTCGCCGTCGGCCAGGACATTGCCGTGCGCGTCTTTCACGACACGTTCTTTCGCAGGCTCAGGCTCCTTATCCCACTCGTGTCCGCAAGTCATGCATTCCCACTTCCCGGCGGGTTCATGCAGGTCAGTCATCTCACACATGGGACAGGCGGGTTTGCTCATAGGCGCCCAGCGTAGTCGCCGTCGGCGGTCCGGCTCAACTGCGCTCTTCCCCCAAAGCAACGCATGCGGCCTGCCGAGCTGCGACCTTTACCGCCGACTCGGCATCGACATAATCTTTCCATCTCGCTCGATGAAAAATCCCCCCACCGTCACCCGTCGTCACTTCCTCGCCACCACTGCCGCCGCGCTCGCCGCGCCGCGCATCCTCACCGCGCAGAAGACGGAAAAGCAACTCGTCATCGGCGAAGGTGAGCACCGCTACGAGGTGCTGCATGGTTGGGCGCAACTGCCGGACAAGTATGCGTGGCAGACCACACACAATGTCGCTGTCGATCGCGACGGACTACTCTACGTAATCCACGAAGGCCGCGAGGAGTTGAAGGATCATCCGTCGATCTTTGTCTTCGACCAAAGCGGCAAATTGGTGCGCGCGTTTGGCAATCAGTTCCAAGGCGGCGGGCACGGACTCGAGGTGCGCACGGAGGGGAAAGAGCAATTCCTCTGGGTAACTGCGTATCAGATGAAGAAAACCTTCGCGAAGCTGACGCTCACTGGCGAAGTCGTCTGGGAGAAGCGCGCGCCCATGGAATCGAAGCTCTATCCCGAGGGTGAAGATACGAAGCCGGAGAAACGCTGGGGCCGCGACGCCTTCATGCCGACGAATTTCGCCTTCCTGCCCGATGGCGGATTCTTTCTCGCCGACGGCTATGGCTCGCACCGCATCCACCGCTACGACAAGGCTGGGAACTGGCTCTCGATGATCGGCGAGCCGGGGAAAGAGACCGGGCAATTCAATACTCCGCACGGCCTTTGGATCGACAGCCGCCCCGGCCGCGAGCCTTCCCTGGTCGTCGCCGATCGCGCGAACAAGCGCCTCCAGTGGTTCACCTTCGAGGGAAAACATCTCAAGACCCTCGATGGCTTCATCCTGCCCGCGAATGTGGACAGCCTCGGCGACGTGCTCCTGGTCCCCGACCTCAGCGCGCGCATCACCCTGCTCGGCAAGGATGATCAGGTCATTACGCACCTCGGCGAAGATCCCGCATGGCGCGAGCAGGTGCTGAAAGACAAGATGGCACTGCGTCGCAACGAGAAGGGTGATGGCTGGGTCTCGGGTAAGTTCCTGCACCCTCACGACGCATGCTTCGACCCCGCTGGAAACATCTTCGTCGCCGAGTGGGTCCAGACCGGTCGCATCACGAAACTGCGCAAGGTGAGCTAAGCTCGCAGTTACCGCCAGTCGCAGAGTTTAGCGCAACTTCTCTCGGATCACGGCGTAATCGTGACGTTTAGGCGGAGATATTTTTTCATGCCCGGTGACTGAGGAATGCTGAGCGTCACGGTATCAAATCCGACCGGCACTCCTTTGACGACGGTCACGCTTGATGACGACGTCGTGGTGTCGGCGCCAACAGCATAGTTGTCCGGCCAGGCGAGCAGAGTGGTGCCCACCTGAATGGTCACGGCAGAGTTTGCATTGATGGAGGCCTGAGCCCGCTGGAAGGAGAAGAGGATGTTTCCGCCGGAGTTCGAGATGGCGGGGAGCTTGGACAGGTCGTCCGTGAGGGCGGTACCACCGAGCACGTATTCCACGCCGTTGCTCACGCCATCGTTATCTTGATCCTGAGTGGGGGTGGTGCCGGGAGCGTTGGTGGAAGCCCAAGCGGCATAACTGCCGGCTGACAGGTCGATCAGGAAGCCGCTGCCATTGAGCGCGACCGCACCGCCTCCGGGCTTGGAGATGCGGGCGAGTTGGGTGGCGGTCAGGCCACTGCTGTTGGTGCCGAAGCGGAGGGAGGAACCGGAGACGAAGGTGCCGGTAATGGTGAGCGTGCCGCCAGTCCAGTCGATGGCGCTGCTGTCGGCAAAGCGGAGAGCACCACCGGTGCCGAAGCGAATGGTGGCGGCGCCGGTGATATCGAGCGTGCCTGCGGTGTCGGTGCGAGTGTCCGCGTCGAGGGTGGCGGCGCCGATGGAGACGCTGGTGGTATCCGGCAGCACATGACTAAGCCCGAGGATGAGGGTTCCTGCGGAGATGGTGGTGGACCCGGTGTAAGTATTGGCGCCGGAGAGTCTCCACGCGCCGGTGCCGCCTTTGGTAAGGCTGATCCGGTCCGCGGGGGCGGTGGCGCCGTTGAGGGTGTTGTCGGCGATGACGCCCTGGATTTCGTTCGGCGTTGCGGTGTTCCCGAAGGTGCCCGCGAGCCCGAGGCTGCGGGCGGCGCTGCCCGTGGTGATGCCCACGGGGGTATTGAAGGCCGCCGCGGTAAACACCAGGGCTCCGGTGCCGTTGTTGGCGACGGTGGCCGTCGTGGCCGCCGAGCCGATGCCTCCGACCTGAATGGGGCGGTTGGTAGTGTCTCCCGTCCCGGTGTAACTTAGCGTGCTGGAGTTATTGGGGGCGATGACGATGCTGCCCGTCGCGGGAGCGCCGAGCGAGCTGGGGACGCCGTAGTTCTTGAGGGTATTGACGGTCAGCGTACCCTGGCGGAGGACGGTGCCGCCGGTGAAGGTGTTGAGGCCAGTGAGAACGAGCGTGCCGCCGGTGCCTTGCTTGTTGATGCCGAAGGTCCCGCTGACCACACCGCCGATGCTGAGGGTGCCGGAGATGTCCTGGGTGGCGTTGGCCGTAATGGAAACATTGCCGGTGCCAAAGTTGAGTCCGTTGCCTCCGGTGCGGAAGTTACCCGCCCAGACCGAGTTGTTGTTCGGGAGCGTGATGGCGCTGCCGCTGTCGTTGCGGAGGATGGGGTTGCTGGCACTGCCGATGGTGAGAGAACCGGAACCGATGGCGGAGGCGTTGTTAAGGGTGAGGGTGCCATTGAGCAAGGTCGTCCCGCCGGTGAAGGTGTTACTCGCCGTGAGGATCAGTGCGCCCGCGCCGGTCTTGTCGAGACCCGCGCTGCCGGCCAGGACGCAGTTGAGCGCGGCCGTGCTGGTCACCACCTCGATGGTCGGTGCGGCTCCAGCGAGGATGATGGAGTTTCCCGCGTTGACCGTCCACGTCTCGGCACCGGAAGTATCGCCAAACTTCCACAGCCCGCCCGTGCGGTTCGCCCCGAGGCTGAGCGTGGTATTCGCGGCGAGATCGACGCTGCTGAAGTCCACCGTGTCTCCCGCCACGGGGGATGGCACGGTGCCGAGGATCCAGTTCGCCGCGGTCGTCCAACTCTGCGCACCGCCCGCGGTCTGCACCCAAGTGCTGGGGGGAATGGCTTCCGACAGGAATTCCACGGCGGCGATATTGATGCTGACACTGTTCCCAGTCGTAGCAGTGAAGGTCGGCGTCACGGTGCTCGGGGTGGCGACTTGGATGTAGCCGGAGGCAAGGCCACCCCAATTGCTGCCCCAGCTACCACTGCTGACTTGGGTGAGTGGGACGTTGGCCGTGGGCGTGCCGCCGTTGGAGTTTTCCAATGCGGCGATGACGATGGAGTTGTTTGCCGAGATGGTGAGCGGGACCGAGGTGACAAAGCCGCCCTTTCTGCTGTTGTAGGCACCGAATCCGGGCCGCGTGCCCGACAGAGCGTAGGCCACGCCGAGTCCACCGTTCGGGTTGTAACTGGAGATGGAGATGCCAGAGCCAACCGGCCCGGGGTTATCGAGATAATAGATGCCCACCGCTCCATCCGCGGTGATGCCGGTTTGTTGCACCGCCTCGATCATCGGCACGCCATTGTAGCGCACCCCGACAATGGCAAAGTGGTCGTTGTTGGCGTTCTCGGCGCCCACGACCACCACCAGTTTGTCCGCTGTGGCGGCGTCGAAGGTGCCCAGCCCCGTGACCGTTTTGTAGCCGCTGCCACTTTGCAGCGCGAACGGCTGCGTGGCATTGACCATGATGCTGCTGGCGAGGCCACGCAGCAGGAGTCGTCGCCGAGGCAGGCGCGGAAGCCGTGGTGGTGAGCGTGCCTGCGCGCATGGAGACCGAGTAGCTGTAGGCGGTGCCTGCCTGCAGGCCGGTGTCTGTGTAAGAGCGGCTCGTCTGCCAGGCGCTGGACGTACCGCCGGGATTGCCGGAAGTCTCCGTGAACAGATACTCCACCGTGCCGCCGGTGAAGCCGAAGGCGACCGCACCGGGCAGCGCGGTCATGGTGATGGCGGACGAGCTGTTGGCCGTGGGCGGCAAATCAAAGGTGCCCGGCTCCGGCGTCAGCGGTGCCCAAGTGTAGAGCACCGTGGGATTGGCGGGCAGGCCCACGTCTTCCACGTTCGGCGTGGAGAGCAGCTCGATCTTTGTCACCGCGCCGCCAGCGGCAGGCAGGTTGATGGCCTCCGTGCTGAGGCTGGCGCTGTCAAACGCGGAAATGGAGGTTAACAAAGAAGCCGCCAGCATGTAAGTCTTCGTCACGCCGCCCTGCACCACCCGCACGCAGTAGTCGGAGCCATTGGTAGGGCTAAAGATCGCCTGAGCCGCCGTGCGGTCCGCCGCCACCGTGGGATCGAACAACCGGATCAACCCGGCGGTGTAAGGGCCGATCGGCGGATACACCATGTTCACGCTCGGGTTTGAGCCGGAGACGGAGGCCAGGATGCTGATCACCGGCACGTCTCGCGTGGTGGGAAACTGGACGCCATTGTTCGTCACCGTGGTCGTGTAGTCCCCGGTGGTCTGATTCCACTGAGCGTAGCTATTGAGCGCCGCATTCCACACCACCACATGGCCTTGCAGGTAGTCCCGCATCTGGTTCACCGAGTAATCGGAAAAATGGTTCATCAAATAGGCCGGCTCCTGCCATCCGGCCCCGCCGCCCTGCATCGGATCGACCTTGTAAGTCCCAACGGGCTTGCCGCCGACGTTACCCGGCTGCGTGGTGGGCGGGATGAAAGCCCGCGTGGGCAAATGAAACGCCCAGGCGGGACCCGCGTGGGTCTCATTGTAATTGGTCGGTGCCTGGATGCCATGCATGTCCCCTTTGTAGGGATAGGCCGCATTGTCGCCCCAGTGCGGCAGCGAGAGCGCATGACCCAGCTCGTGATTCAGGATGCCCAGAGAGGTGCCGCTGCCCACACCCGCAAATCCACCCGCCTGCCCACCGGCAAAGGCATTATAGACATTGAGGTAATACAGACTCCACCGACCCGACCGGCCCGCTGCACGCTTCAGTGCGCCATTCCACGCCAAAGCGGCGGCTTGCTCCCCATCGAAGGAAAGGCCCGTCTGCGCGGCGTACTCCGCCTTCGACTTAATCCTGGCGGCCTTGGTTCCGGCATCCTCGCGGGGCGGAATGACCAGCTCGGGAAAGACCACGTGCCCCAGCCGCCGCACCTCTAGGTCAGCCACCGGCCACTTCGCCTCCAACTCGGCAAAAGTCCCGCTCGGGTAGTTATCGTTCGTGTCGGCGAAATACTGCACGTCGAACATGGTCATGATGACCTTGGTCGGCGCGCCGATGTCCAGGTTAGTCAGGCTCGTGCTGGCAGCACCGGCATCTACCGTGACCTGCAGTCCCTTCCTCACCCAGGCCGCGGGAATGATGGCCGTGAAGCTGTTCGCATAGGAATGCTGCACCACGCCCAGCCCATCCGGGATGGAAGCGGGCAGCGTGGCCGGGCCGGTCAGTGGCAATACCAGGGTCTGTGCGTTCAGAGAAAGCGTGGCGCTGACCGCGGGCGAAGCTGGCGTGGCGGGATCGGTCACATGGACCTTGATCAACGCCTCCCGATTCCCCACAAGACCGAAATAAGGATTGTCCGACTTCAGCACATGAGTCTGACCGAAATAGACGGCATCAATCGTGACGGCATGTGCCGTAACCATGAAGACGAGTCCCGCGAGCCACGTCACCACTTTCGTGGCAATCCCGCGGTGGATGATATTGGCGTTCAGATGAATCATGGAGTGCTGAAAAACGAATCTTCAAGGAGCTGCCCGGACGCGGAGGAAGAGCCTCGGGCTGCTCAGCAGTGCGGGGCTGAGAGTGACAGTGACGGTTTCTACGCCTCCGACGGGGGCCCCGGGTGTCTGGATTGCGGCGGTGTCCTGCGTCCAGGTCGTGAGGTTGGGCGATGTCCACACGGTGTAAGTCCGGCCTGCCAGCAACGGTGAACGCCGGGTGTAAGTGAAGGTGCCCGACTTCAGGCTGGCCGTGGACTTGATGGGACTCACGGAGACGCCATTGATGGGATTGAGGCCCCAAACGCGTTCGTCGTCGTTGCTTGTACCGTCGAGGTCAAAGTCACCGTCTGGGTCGCTCAGATTGTAGGTGGGCCATTGCGTGGCCCACGTGGCGAAGTCGCCCCCGGCATAAAGGAGATCCAACATCCCTCGACCCATGGCGTCGCCGACGAGCATGTAAGTTTCGGCGTTGTGATAGTAGTGGTAGTTCTGCGCAGTGTTCGGGCCGGAGTCGCGCCAGTAGCCGCGGCCTTCCATGGATTTCACATTGCCGGCAAAGTCGGGATACAGCGTCGGATTGCTCATGGCGAGCTGGGCGTTGACTACGGTGAGGCGGTTGCCAGTGGCGGCAAAGCCGTCGAAGCCGCAGGTGACGATGACGAAGGGGGCCTTGGCTTTGATTTTACCTGGATAACGGGCGTTGTAGTAGAGGCGCAGTTGCCGGATGAGGCGCGCCAGATTCTGCTCGTAACGAACGGCCCAAGCAGTAGTCGTGCTCTGGCCGTCGTTCCAGCCTTGGAACCAGCCAAAGCCGGCGATCTCGAAGCCCCGCGACGCCCAAGACGGATACTGCGTGGCGAAGTTATCGAGGATGTCGGTGACGTTGGTGACATTGTAGAGCGTCCAGTAGGTGGACCAATTCGCTCCGACTCCGGGTGCAGTCGAAGCGGCCGAGGTGTGGGCCGATTTGCTGACATAGACGTTTCCGGCGTTCTTCACGAAGCAGGCCGCGATGTAGGCGATGCCGGAGGCCCAGGCTTTCGGTCCCATGTCCTGTTCATCCAGGAAGGAGTCGTCATACTGTTTGCCGGCATACCAGGGGCCGGTCACCGGAGGCGTGCCGCCCACGGGGTAGTCATCGTAGTCGCCGTAGCCGGGATAGACGGTGCCGCTGTAGGTGTAGGGCACGCTGCCCGGCGGCAGGAAATCCCAGCCGAGGGCGCGGTTGCCGATGGAGGTCTTGATGATGAGCACGGGCTCGTCGTGCAACCAGCCGACCACGTGGCCGAAGCCGAGCTCGGGGCCGAAGGAGTCGGTATCCGCGCCGAATCCCGGAGCCAGCGGAGCATCGCCCAGAGCGGAGATCACACCACGATACCTCACGTCGTTGCGGACCGTCCACGCGCCCGTGCTGGTGACGAGGTTGGGAAACTTGAGTTCGGTGCCAGTGAGTGTCTGGAGGGTATCCGCTTCCGTGCCGGCCACGCGACCGAAGCCGACCATGTTCGACTGGCCGGAGAGGATGAAGACTTTGACTGGCTTGGTGCCAGTGCCAGTGGAGCTATCGGGGTCGGGCAGCGGATAGGGAATGTTTGGCTTGTCCGCAGGGTTGGTGGGATCGGTGTAGGCAGCGGCGACTTCATACCAGTCCTCCGCGTTGTCGCCGTCGCTATCACGCTGGAGCGGATGGGTGCCGGTGTTAGTCTCACTCACGTAGGTTCCAGTGTTGGTTTCCGCGCCATCGCTCAACCCATCGCCGTCGGTATCCACCTTCTTTGGGTTGGTTCCGGTGTTACCCGCGCTAACCCACACGCCAGTGTTCGACTCGGCTCCGTCGTTGCGCCCGTCGCCGTCGGTGTCGGCCTTGAGCGGATCGGTCGCCGGACGGGCACCCACACCCGTGAGTTCCGGGCCGTCGTTGAGGGTGTCATTGTCGGTATCGGCGTCGCGCGGCAGGGTGCCGCGCTGGTATTCCTGCATGTTCGTGAGGCCATCGCTGTCGAGATCGTCCCCAGGATTCAAGGCGGTCGCCGAGGCAGGTGTGGTGTGCGCCAGTTCGAAGGCATCCGGCAGTCCATCGCCGTCAGTGTCGGTGACGAGAAAGGAGAACCGCGTTCCGGTGAGTGGAGTGCCAGTGGATACGCCATTCAGATAGGAATCGATCCGCCAGTAGTACGTGGCGCCCGTGGGAGCGCTCACCGTATGGGTCGTCGTGTTGAGCCCTGCGCTCACGACCTTGGTCAATGCGCTCGCATTGGTGCCGAACCAAACGTCCACCCAGACGTTGGTCCCGGTCGTGGCGGGCAAGTTCGACCAACCCAGCGCCACATTCCCGGCCGGAACCGTCGCTCCGTCCACTGGCGACGGG
>JANPIS010000243.1:0-7756 GCA_031425095.1 Chthoniobacteraceae bacterium | reverse complement strand
AAGAAGTAGGCGCGGCCCGTGAGCAAGAAGATGCGCAAGCATTTCCAGAAACGCTGTCATCCTCAGCGAAGTGGCAGCAGCCAGCCAGCGACTCTCAACTCCCATGGCTCTCGGATTCTTTAAGTCGCTGATCCAAAAATTCACGGGAAAGCCCGTGGACTGGGACGACCTGGAGGAAATGCTGATCCGCGCGGATCTCGGTGTGCCGATGGCGATGCGCATCCTGCAGGCGTGCCGCGCGCGGGAGGAGAAGCTGACGGCGGAGTCGGCGGTAACCATCGCGCGGGAGGAGATCCTGAAGGTGTTGCCGCGCGACAATCTTCAAATCCGACCTTTCCCCTCGAAGCCGAAGGTGATCCTCGTCGTGGGCGTCAATGGCACCGGCAAAACGACGAGCACGGCGAAGCTCGCCTATTTTCTCAAAAGCAAAGGCCACAGCGTGCTGCTCGCGGCGGCGGATACCTTCCGCGCGGCGGCGATCGAGCAACTCGGGGTGTGGGCGGAGCGGATCGGGTGCGAAATCATCAAGGGGCAATACAACGCGGACCCGGCGGCGATCTGTCACGATGCCTATCGCGCGGCGGAGAGTCGGAACATTGAGTTCGTGATCTGCGACACGGCGGGCCGTCTGCACACGAAGGCGAACCTGATGAGCGAGCTGGATAAGATCAAACGCGCGTTGGCGAAGTGCGACGCGACGGCGCCGCACGAGTCGCTGCTGGTCGTGGATGCGACGACGGGGTCGAACGCCGTGGCGCAGGCGCGGGAGTTCGACGCCGCGGCAAAGCTGACGGGGGTGATCGTGACGAAGCTCGACGGGAGCGGCAAAGGCGGGGTGGTCGTGGCGATCAAGAATGAGCTCGGGCTGCCGACGCGCTTCATCGGGACAGGGGAGAAGCTGGAGAACTTCGCGTTCTTCGAGAGCCGGGAGTTTGTGGAGAAGATGCTTTAGCGCGCAACGGGCAGGCTGAAGGCCCCGCTCGCGCTACGCTGGCTCGACCACCACGCGTGTTCCGTCCACGGCAACGACGCGCACTTTCGCGCCAGGATCGATGAAGTCGCCGTCGGTGACGACGTCGCAGTGGTGGCCATCGAAGTTCACCTTGCCACTCGGACGGAGCATCGTGTGGGCGGTGCCCACGGTGCCGAGAGCGACGCGCGAATTCACCACGGGGACGCGCGACGCGGCCATGGACCCGCTCGCCGCACCGAGCACGATGTGGCTGTAGAGCGAGGTCTTCGGCAGCCACTTCGCGATGAGATACGCGACGGCGACACCGCCCAGGACGGCGATGCCGAGATTCACGAGCGGACGCATGAGCATCTCGCCAGTCGGCAACCAAGCGTCGCCGGGGTAACGATCGATCATTGCCCAGATCAATGCTCCGACCATGAAGAGAGCGCCGATCAGACCCGGGATAATCGTACCGGTGAAGATGAGCAACTCCGCGATCACCAGCAGGAGTCCGATGACAAACATCGCGGGCACTTCCCACCCCGCAAGCCCGGCGACGTAGTGACCGGTGAAGAAGATGGCAAAGCAGACGAGGCCAAGAAATCCGGGCAGTCCGAAGCCGGGCGTTTTGAACTCGATGTACGCGCCGACGATGCCGCCGAGCAGGAAAATGGGCGCGAGCGCGGTGATCCACAGGGCGATCTGCTCAAAGCCGCTCGGCTCGATACGCCGCACGACGCCGGTCAGCCCGGCTTTGCTCAGCAACTCCTCCAGGGTCGCTGCGGTGCCGGCGGCGAGGAGGGGCTTGCCGTCGTAGAGGCGCGTGGCTTCGTCGGCACTGAGCGTGAGCAGCGAGTCTGCTTTATCGATCACCACGTCACCGATCTTCAGCTCCTTATCCTTGTTCACGAAAGCCTCGGCGACGTCGGAGTTGTGCCCATTTTTCTGCGCCGCAGCCCGCGCGGTCGCGGAGAGCATCGAGACGGTTTTGTCCTCCATCGTCTTCGCGAGATCCTGGCCACCGGCGAGGACCGGAGCCGCCGCACCGATCACCGCGGTCGGCGCCATGTAGATCTTCTGCGTGGCGAGCGCGATGAGTGCGCCGGCCGAGAGCGCGCGATCATTCACATAGGTGAAGGTCGGGACGCTCGTCTTTTGCAGCGCCTCCATGTTGTCCATCGCGGCATCGACGGCACCACCGGGCGTTTGCATGTCGATAATGAACGCGCTCGCCCCTTCCCGCTCGGCTTCCTTGAGCGCACGCCGCAGGAGGAAAAATTGCGCCTGCGAGACCTCGGTGCGGATGGGCACGACGATGACCGGGCCGTTTGCACGCGCCGGTTCCGCAGCCTGGACCTGACTGAGCGCGACACCGCAGACGAGCAACAACCACAGAAAGAATTTCATAAGCGCACACAACGTCCGGTGCGCTCCGATGCATCTCAAGTGAAAACGCGGGAGCCAGCCGCCGGGAGCGACGTCCAACGCTTCCGCAGCCCCCCACTGTCGATCACGGATCGACGAGCAGCGGCGCCCACAGGCCGGGCTCGACCTCGGGAGTTTTGCCCGATGCGGGATAGGTGGCCTTCGCGGCGGCGCGGACTTGCGCGGAGAGTTCCTCCACGGTCTTCGCATGCGCGGGCACCGCGGCGAGATTCGTCAGCTCTTTCGGGTCGGCGTCGTGGTCGTAGAGTTCACGGCCCTGCGCGCCTTCCGCCCACTCCGTGTAGCGCCAGCGCGGGGTGCGCAGGCTGTAGCCAATGAAGCGCCCGCCGCCGTCGCCCGTCGCCGCGCTCGCGCCGAAGCGTTTGATGCCGCCGCCGCGCACCACTTGGGTGAGCGCCCAGCCGCGGCCCGTGACGCTAGCGTCTTTCAGCATCGGCACGAGGCTCTGGCCCTGGAGGTTCGCAGGCGCTTTCAGGCCGGCGAGTTCGGTGAGCGTCGGGAAGAGATCGAGATGGCTCACCGGGGTCTTCACCACCGAGCCACCCTTCGGACTCACCCCCGGCGCGACGATGAGCAGCGGGACGCGCGCACTTTCCTCAAAGAGACTCTGCTTCTGCCACAGCCCGTGCTCACCGGTGTGGTAGCCGTGGTCGCTGGTAAAAACGATCACCGTGCTCTCCGCGAGCCCGAGCCGATCCAGCGCCGCGACGACGCGGCCCACCTGCGCGTCCATAAAGCTGATGCTCGCGCGATACGCCTGCAGCGCCTGCCGACGAAGATCATCGGTCATCGCATCCTGCTCCTTCTTATAGCTGCCAAGCGCCGCCGCGGGCAGGTCGGCCTGATCTTCCTTCACGCCCTGCACCACGCGCATCTGCTCGACGGGGTGAAGATCGAAGTAATTCTTCGGCGAGACATACGGGGTGTGCGGGCGGAAAAATCCGACAGCGAGAAAGAACGGACGATCCTTCCGCTGCGCGCAGCGTTCGAGGATCCACTCCGCATCGTCAGCCTCCATCGCATCGGTGTGATGCGCGTCACTTTTCGGCGAAGCATACCAGCTCAGCGTGCCGCCAAATTGTCCCGGCGTGAGGCTGAAGATTTTCGAGTGCTCCTCGGTGCGATCGACGCCCGCCGGATTCATCTCCACCTCCCATGACGCGGGATCGTCGTGACCATCCGTGCCGATCGAGTTGGGCACATTGTAGTGGTAGAGCTTGCCGATCCGCGCCGCGAAGTAGCCCTGCTGCCGAAAGGCCTGCGAGAGGCTCACCTGCGTGGGAATGGTCTGCCGGAAGATCTGCGCATTCCCGAGGATGCCGGTGCTGTTCGGATAGAGGCCGGTGAGCATCGAGTTCCGGCTCGGTCCGCAGAGCGGGAAGGTGCAATACGCACGATCGAAGCGCACGCCGCGCGCGGCGAGCTGGTCGATGTTCGGTGTTTTCGCATCGGGCTCTCCATAGCAGCCGAGCAGGTTGTTCAGGTCGTCGGAGATGATGAAGAGCACGTTGGTGCGCTTCGCGTCCGCAGCACTTGCCAGCGGGAGCGTCGCGAGCACGGCGAACAGGGGAAGGAGGAACTTCATGTCGCAGGCGTATGATTGATGGAGAAACGTAGCCAGCGCATTTTTTCTCCCGCTCAGGAATAACTCGGTGCGCTGCGCTGTCTCTCCTGCACGCCCTGCACAGCTCGGCGCAGTCCCATGATCGATCTACTCCGCAACTCCGCCGCCATGTTCCTCGTCATGCTCATGGTCACCGCGAATTCCCGCGCCGAGCCGCGCACCTTCTCCAGCGCGGAGACGCCCGCGACTTTGCTCGAACTCTTTACCTCAGAAGGATGCAGCAGTTGCCCAGCCGCCGAAGCGTGGATCGGAAAGCTCAAGACCGATCCCCGGTTGTGGAAGACGGTCGTGCCCGCGGTCTTCCACGTGGACTACTGGGACGGCCTCGGCTGGCCGGATCGCTTCGCCTCGCGCGACTTCACCGCGCGGCAGCGGCGCTACTCCGCCGCGTGGCAGAGCAGTTCGGTCTATACCCCGGACTTCGTCGCCAACGGGCGCGAGTGGAAAGGCTTCTTCCAGCGCGAAAACCTTCCCCCACCTTCCTCGGAAAGAGTCGGAAAACTCAGCGTCACGCTGCCCGATCCGTCGCGTGCCGAAGTCACCTTCCAACCCGCCCAGCCGACGCCAAAGAATCTGCAAGTCTGGATCGCCCTGCTCGGCACCGACCTCGCCACCGACGTCCAGCGCGGCGAAAACCGCGGCCGCAAGCTTCGTCACGATTTCGTCGTGCTCCGTCTGCAATCCTCGGCGCTCACCTTCGCCGAAGGCCGCTGGACCGCGACGCTCCAGCTCCCGGCGAAGACCGCCGACGCACCCACTGCGCTCGCCGCGTGGATCGCCGCAGGCGAAGCCCTGCCGCCGCTGCAAGCCGTCGGCGGCTGGCTGCCCTGAATCTTCGCGCAGCGTCATGTGCGCCTCAGCGTGAAGTCTTGAGTCACGCAGCGTGAGCGTCCTATCGGAGCGCCATTGCCCACGGCTTACCCTTTTGTTCACGGTCGAAATGCTTGAATGTTCTGGGACCGCCAATAGTGTCCCATCCTTCAACTCAGAGTGGCGAGGCATGAGCTATCTCGGGAGTGGATCAAAAATACCCGCCAACCGTGAAAGGGTTGCATCCATCGGGTCCGGTCGCGCGGGAGTCGAAGGGTGCACCCCGTATTCGCTTCTCGCGCCAAGCATGAGGTCTGAGAGTGAGTACCTATGTATATTGCCATCGCTCTCTTCGTCGTGCTCTTGCTCTCCGGGTTGCGCGTCGCGCAGGAATATCAGCGCGGCGTGGTCTTTCGGCTGGGACGGTTCACCGGCGTGCGCGGGCCGGGATTGTTCTGGATCATCCCTCTCGGGATCGAGCGCTGGGTGAATATCGACGTCCGTATTTCCACCGTGTCCGCCGAGCAGCAGGAGACGATCACCCGCGACAGCGTGACGATCAAAGTGAACGCCGTGCTCTGGTATAAGATCGTGGACCCGGCAAAGTCCGTGATCGCGGTGAACAACGCGGCCCAGGCCATCTACCAACTGGCCCTGACCAGCCTGCGCAACATCATCGGCCAGCACGATCTCGACGAGGTGCTCCAGCAGCGCGACAAGATCAACGATCTGCTGCGCGCGGGGATCATGCCCTCGACGGTCGCCTGGGGACTGGAGGTCGAGCGCTTCGAGATGAAAGACGTGGAACTGCCCGAGGCGATGCAGCAGGTGATGGCGATGCAGGCCGAGGCGATCCGCGAAAAGCGGGCGCGGATCATCAAGGCCGAGGCGGAACTGGAAGCGTCGCTCAAGCTCTCGCAGGCCGCGGAGCAGATGGCGGGAAATCCGGTGGCGCTGGAATTACGCCGGATGCAGATGCTCTCGGAAATCGGCGCGGAGAATAACAGCACCACTGTGCTCATGATCCCGGCGGACTTCGTCACGATGGCGAAGAGCCTGGGCACGTATCTGAGCGAGCACCAGCGGAAGGGGTGACGCCGCCACTGGCAACGAAGTTACCGCCACAGTTTGGTTCCCAATGCCCCATTTTGGGAACCAGGAACAATTACGAAGCCCCTCGGGAGACCGCAGCGCGCGCCTTTGGGTGGGGTGGGCGCGCAAGCCGGCCGCCGAAGCGCGCATACAATGCGGGGAGCAGGAAGAGATTCAGCAGCGTGCTTGTCACAAGTCCACCGAGGATCACGAGGGCCATCGGGCGTTCGATTTCGTTGCCGGGGACGTTGCCTTTCAGCACCAGCGGGAGCAGCGCGAAGGCGGCGGCGGTCGCGGTCATGAGGATGGGCACGAGGCGCTCCTCGCTGCCGCGCAAGACGAGCGGCAGGCCGAAGTGGTGGCCTTCTTCCTGTTCGAGATGGCGGTAGTGGCTGACGAGCAGGATGCCGTTGCGTGCGGCAATGCCGAGCACGGTGACGAAACCGACGAGCGATCCGAGCGAGAGCACTCCGCCGCCGAGCCAAGCCGCGAGCACGCCGCCGATGAGCGCGAAGGGCAGCGTGAGCGCGACGAGGAGGGTGAGGCGGATGGATTGAAAATCGGCATAGAGCAGGACGAGGATGCCGGCGAGCGAGGCGAGCGAGAGCCAACCGAGGCGGCTTTGCGCGGCCTGGCGTTCGGCCCATTCGCCGAGGATCTCGGGATGGTGGCCGGGTTGGAAGGTGAGCTGGCCGACGCGCTGCTCGATCTCGCGCACGACCTCGCCGAGCGCGCGACCGGTGACGTTGCAGGTCACGTCGATGCGGCGGGAGGCACCTTCGCGTTTGATGGCATTCGGCGTCGGGACGATGGCGAGGTCGGCCACGTCGGCGAGCCGCGTGTGTCCGCCGCTCGGCGTTTCGATGAGAAGCTCGCGCAGTGTGGTGTAGTCGGCGCGCACGGCGGGCAGGCTCCACACGGTGACATCGTGGACGCGCTGATCCTGATACACTTCGCCGACCTTTCGTCCGCTGATCAGCGTGGTCACGGCCTGGCGGATTTGTCCGGCGGTGAGGCCGTGCAACGCCGCGGCTTCGGGCCGCACTTTCACGGTGATCTGCGGAACGAGCGTGAGGGATTCGACCTTGAGCGCGCTGATCCCGGGCACGTCTTTCACCGCGGCGCTGACTTCGGCGGCGTGCGTGCGCAGCGTGTCGAGATCCGGACCGAAGATGCGCAGGACGACGCTCGCGCTGGCGCCGGTGAGCACTTCCTTGATGCGCTCGCGCAGGAAGGTGAGCAGATCGCGCGTGAGGCCGGGGTAACCATCGACGACGGCCTGCACCTTGTGGATCGTCTCGTCGTAGTCGGCCTCCGGCGCGATGCTGATCCACAGCTCGGTGAAGTCGGGACCGACCACTTCATCCGCGACCTCGGCGCGACCGATGTGCCCGCCTTGATTGCGCACGCCCGGCACCGCGAGGAGATCCTTGGCGGCGGCGATGGTGATGCGCTTGCTGGCTTCCACGCTGGTGTTCGGCTTCTCCAGCCAGTGCATGAGGAAATCGCGCTCCTTGAAGTTCGGCAGAAATTCCTCCTTCAACCGCGTGTGCCAGACCCAACCGCTGCCGGCGAATGCAGCGACGAGCACCAGCAGAGCGAGCCCGGGATTGCGCGCGAAGACCGGCAGGACGCCGCGATAGAGCGCCTTCATCCCGCGCGCAAAGGGCGCCTCGCGATGGCCGCCGTCCTTGAGCTTGAGCAGCATCAGGCACAACGCGGGAGTGACGGTGAGCGCCACGCCGAGCGACGCGGTGATGGCGAGGATGTAGGCCAGCGCGAGCGGCTTGAAAAAAGTGCCCGCGAGTCCCGGCAGATAAAACACCGGG
>JANPIS010000242.1:0-2353 GCA_031425095.1 Chthoniobacteraceae bacterium | reverse complement strand
GAGGTGGTGCAGAGTCGCACTGCCCCAGCCGCCGACTCCGAGCACAATGACGTCGTAACTCACGCGCTAGAACATCGTCAGATAATGGTCCGTCTCCCACCGCGAAATCTGCCGGTGATATTCATTCCACTCCTGCCACTTCAGCTTGAGAAATTCCTGCTGGATCGGCCCCAGCGCATTGAGAATGACGTGATCCTGCTCCAGCGCCGCGAGCGCTTCCTTGAGCGACTGGGGCAGCGTGCTGAGGTTCTTTTTGTAAATCTCTTCGCGCGTCAGGCTGTAGAGATTGCCGAGGTTCGGCTCGCCGGGATTCATCTCCTTCTCAATGCCATCCATCCCCGCCGCGAGATAGGCGGCAAAGACGAGATACGGATTGCACCCCGACGACACGCTCCGGTCCTCAACATGCCCCGGCCCGCACACGCGCAGCATCTGCGTGCGGTTGTTGTCGCCGTAGCTGATGAAGGCCGGCGTCCACGTGAAACCTGAGCGAGAGCTGTAAAGCCCGGGTCCGACGAGCAGCCGCTTGTAGCAGTTGGCGGTCGGCGAATTGATCGCACACAGCGCCGGCGCGTGAGCGAGGATGCCGCCGAGGAAATGATACGCTTGTTTCGAGAGCCCAAGCTTCAGCGGGTCCTCGAGGTCCGTGAAAAGGTTCACGCCCGTCTTCGCATCCGCCACGTGGTAGTGAATGTGCGCACCGCTGCCGGTGCGGTCGCTGAAGGGCTTCGGCATGTGCGTGGCGATCGCGCCGTATTTCGGCGCGATCTGGCTCGTCATCATTTTGAAGAAGGTGAAGCGGTCCGCAGTCGTGAGCGCGTCCGCGTAGTTGAAGTTCACTTCATACTGCCCGTTGCCGTCTTCGTGATCGGTCTGATAGACGCCCCAGCCGAGCTTGTTGCACGTCTGCGTGATCTCCTGGAGATAGCCGATCGCGGGCGCGAGTCCCTTGAAGTCGTAACAAGGTTTCGCGAGGTGATCGATCCGTTGTGGATCCCACGGCGCGATGCTGCCGTCGGGCAGTTTCGTCACGAGGAAATGCTCGGGCTCGATGCCGACATTAAAGACGAGTCCCTTCGCCGCGGCCTGCGCGAGGATGCGTTTGAGATTCACGCGCGGGCAATAGGGATGCGTCTTGCCATCCACATACAGATCGGCGGCGAAGCGCGCGGTGCCCGGCTGCCACGGCAGCGGCGTGTAGGACGCGAGATCGATGCGCCCCATCATGTCGTGCGAATGCGCGGCCTGCCCCATGCCCCACACGGCGCCGCCGGCAAAGCCCGCGCCTTCGTCGATCAACGAGTCGAGGAAGTCCGCGGGCGACATTTTCACCTTTGCCGAGCCGTGGATATCCACGAACTGCGCGAGCACGAAATCGATGCCATCCTCGCGGAGGCGGTCTTTGATCTGGTCCCTGGTCATTGGCTGATTTTCCCTGGTTGAAGTTGGAGCGGCGGAGTTTCGGCGCGCAATTCTTGTTGCATCCCATGCAACTTCGGTCAATACGTTTCGCCGCGGCTCCGAGCCGTTCATTAACACCATGTGCGGCATCGTCGGACTCTTTCTAAAAAACCCTGCGCTCCAGCCTTCGCTCGGCGGCTACTTCGCCACGATGCTCGACTGCCTGAGCAGCCGCGGTCCGGACAGCGCGGGCTTTGCGATCTACGGCGCGGAAGCTCCTGCGGGAATGCTGAAGCTCATCGCGCAGCAGTCGGACGCGGGTTTCGATTGGGTGAAAGTGGCGGCTGATCTCGCGCTGGTCATTGGCTCCGCGCCCGAGCTGCAGGTCATCGCCACACACGCTCGTTTCACCGTCGGCGCGGAGGAGGCGGAGCTGCGCGAGTGGTTCGCCGCCGCCCATCCCGAGGTCACGGTGATGAGCGTCGGGCGCAGCATGGAGATCATGAAGGAAGTGGGTGCGCCGGCTGCGGTGCTGAAGCGCTTCGGCGTCGCCGGGATGTCTGGCACGCACGCCATCGGCCACACGCGCATGGCCACGGAAAGCGCCGTGACCACCGCGGGCTCTCATCCATTTTCCACCGGCCTCGACCTCTGCCTGGTGCACAACGGCTCACTCAGTAACCACAACCGGCTGCGCCTCTAACTCCGTCGTCAGGGCCTCGTATTCCACACCGAAAACGACTCCGAAGTCGCCGCCGCCTTCCTGAGCTGGCGCCTGCGCGAAGGCGCTTCGCTCGAAGCCGCGCTGACTTCCGCGCTCGATGACCTCGACGGCTTCTACACCTTCACCGTCGGCACCCGCGATGGCTTCGCCGTGCTGCGCGACCCGATCGCCTGCAAGCCCGCGGTGATGGCCGAGACGGACGACTACGTCGCGATGGGCTCCGAATAT
>JANPIS010000241.1:0-6915 GCA_031425095.1 Chthoniobacteraceae bacterium | reverse complement strand
AGGCGAGTATGAGCGACAACTGGCGACCGCCCGGGATGAGCGCAAAATGCTCGCGGAGGAACGTGAACGCATCGCGGCGGAACTCAGCCGCGCGCAAAAGGAAGTTCACGACAAGCAGGAGCAGATCGAATTCGAGAAGTCTCGCGCCGCGAAGAGTGCGGAAAACCTGCTCAAGCTGCAAAAGGATCGCGACTCGGCAGCGAAGCAGGCTGGCGCCGCGATGCCCGTGGCAAACCCTGCGCAGGAGCGGGCCATCGTGGAACTGCAGCAGAAGCTCGCGGAATTCGAAACCAGCCAGAAGCGCAGCACGGAGGAACTGGGGCAGGCGCGGGACCGCTGCCGCACCCTCGAGGAACAGCTGGCCACCGCCGAACGCGCGCGGCAGGAAGCCACCCGCCGGGTTGAAGAAAACACGGCGGCGCTCCGGAAGGAGTTTGCAGCCGCGACCCAGCAGCGCGACGCGGAAGCCGCCACGGCGCTCAAGGATTTGCAGGATCGACTGCAGGCCGCCGATGCGGACCGCGCGCGGATCACGGCGGAGTTTGAGAAGACGACGCTGGCGAAGAACGAAGAGTGGCAGGCCGCAGAAAAGCGTCTCGAGCAGGAGACGGCCCGGCGCATTGAGGAGACGAACATTCGCCTGCGGGAAGAGTTCGAAGCTGCACGGAAACACCGGGAAACCGAAGTCGCCGCTTCACTCAAGGAACTCCAGGACAATCTCGACTCTGCGCAGACCCACAGCGGCAAACTCGCCGCGGAAGTCGAGCAGAGCCGCCGCGCGCTTACGGAATCTTCCAAGCAGATCGAGCAGCGCCTGCGCCACGAAAACGAGCGCACCCTCGGCCTCGCCCGCGCCAATCTTCTCCGCGATCTCGAGACCGCCAAGAGGCAGCGTGAGTCCGAAATTTCCAGCACGCTCAAGCAGCTCCAGGACAAACTGCAGGCCGCGAACGGCGAGCACGCCCGCCTCAAGGGCGAGCTCGAAAAAGCGCACGCCGCGAAATCCGAAACCGCCCGGGCCACCGAGACGCGTCTCAAGCAGGAGCATCAGCAGACGCTGGAACTCGTCAAAGCCGAAGCACAGCGCGAGATCGAAGCGGCGCGGCAGAAGCTCGAAGCGGATTCGGCTGCGAATGTCCGCGAGATGGTAGATCGGCTGAAGACGGCCAGCGACGAGAAGGCGAAACTCTCCGCGGAGCTCGAGCAGGCGATCGCCGCCAAAGCTGAAACGGCCAAGGCAACCGCAGCGCGCTTCGAGCGTGAGATCACCCGTGCCACCGCGGACGCGGCCGAGGACGTCCGGGAGAAATTTGAAGCCGAGCGCAATGGCCGCGAGGCGGAAGTCGCCGCGAAGATCAGGCAGCTGGAAGAGGAGCTGAAGCACGCGAGCGAGACCGGCTCGAAGACAACGCAGGAACTCGAGAGCGCCAGGCTCGCCGTGGTCGAATCCGCGCGCGCCGTGGAGGATCGGCTCGCCAAGGCCGCGCAGCAAAAGCTCGAAGAAACGACGGCCCGGTTGCGGAGTGAGTTCGAAGCAGAAAAGAAGCAGCGCGAAACAGAGGCTGCTTCCGCTCTCGCCGAGCTTCAGGGGCAGCTCAACGCCGCGACCGAAGCACGCGCCAAACTTTCCACCGAACTCGAGCAGACTCAGGCCGCAAACGCACAGGCGCTGAAGGCCGCGGACGAGCGGCTGAATCAGGAGATCACCCGCAAGCTCGACGAGACTACCGCGAAGCTGCGCAGCGATTTCGACGCCGAGAAGAAACAACGCGAAACCGAAGCCGCGACCGCGCTCCAGCAGCTTCAGGATCAGCTCAACGCCGCGACCGAAGCGCGCACCAAACTTTCCACCGAACTCGACCAGGCCCAGGCCGGCGGCGCTCAGGCGCTCAAGGTCGCCGAAGAGCGACTCCAGCAAGAGACGACGCGCAGGATCGAGGAAGTCTCGGCGAAACTTCACGCGGATTTCGAAGCCACCAAGCAGCGGCGTGAGCGCGAAGTTTCCGAGTCCCTGCAAAAGCTCGAGACCCAGCTCCACGCGGCAAACGAAGCCCGTGCGAAATTCGCCACCGAGCTGGAGCAGACCCGCGCCGCCAGCGCCGAAGCCGCACAGGCCGCGGAACGCCGTCTCGCCGAAGAGACCACCCGCCGTAGCGACTCAATCGCCGCCCAGTTGCGCGAGCAGTTTGAAAGCGAGAAGAAGCAGCGCGAGGTCGAGGTCGCCGCATCGCTCAAGCAACTTCAGGATCAGCTCCAGACCGCGACAGATGCCCGCACCCAGCTGACGGCTGAAGTGGAGCGCGGGAAGGCCGCCGCCGCAGCCGTGCAATCGGAGAATGCGCAGAAGCTCGAGCGCACGGTCGCCAGCCTGCGCAGTGAGTTCGACGCGACCTTGCGCAAGCAACAGGCCGAGGCCGCTGAACAGGCACGCAAGGCCGGTACTCTCCAGCTCGCCACGACCACGGATTCGCTTCGCAAGGAACTGCAGGCAGCGGCGCAGAAACGTGAGACCGAGCTCGCCCGCGAGCTCGAGCAGGTCCGCTCGAAACTCCAGAGCGCGACGGATGCCCACGCCGCTCTCAACGCCGATTTCCAACGCAGCCAGGCAGCTCACGCCGCGCTCGTCGCCGCCGGGGCCGAAGCAGCCACTCAGATCAACACCTTCGAGTCTCGCGCTGTCGCGCAGCTCGAAGCGGACATCGACACCTACCGGACCCGGATCAAGGCGTTCATCAAGGAACGCGACGCCGCCAAAGCCGCACAGGAAGCCGCGATTGCCGAGGCGACAGCAGCAGCGGAGAAGTTTGCCGCAGAACGCAAGAGTCTGGAGGAGGCGAAGTCCGGCCTTGAAAAGCGCTTCACCGAAGCCGAGCGCACGACCTCCGACCGCCTGGCCCACATCCGGAAACTCGAGGGCGAGGCCGCGCAGCGCGTGAAGGAACACCAGCGCGTCCTCGCGGCGCAAAAGTCGCAGCACGACACCGCATTGAACGCACTGCGTGTCGAAAAAGACGCCGCACTCGCCGCGCTCACGAAGGCCCGTGATGAAGCCGTCACCGCGCGCGCGGAACTCGAGAAACAACTCTCGCAGACGCATCAAACCGCAACCGATCGCCAGGCGCACATCGAAAAGCTGCAGGCCGATCTCGGTCGCGCGACAGCCGACCACGGCGAGCGCCTCGTGCATATTCAGAAGCTCGATCAGGACATCGCCCGACGGACCGCCGAGCAAAAGCAGGCTCTCAATGCTCAGGCTGCGCTGCACGAGGCCGCCCTCGCAGCTTTGCGCGCGGAAACTGATGCCACGCTCGCGTCGCTCGCTTCCGAACACAAAGCTACGGTGTCCGCGAAATCATCGGTCGAGCAAACGCTCGCCGAGACCGTGCAAACGGTCACCGAACGGCAGGCAGAAATTGATCGCCTGCGCGGTGACATCGCCAGCGGCCAGGAAAAGATCCGGGAACGGGAGGACCAGATCGCGCAACTCAATCAGCGCCTCGATCAGCGCGCCGTGGAGTTGAAGCAGCTCGAAGCCGACCTGAGCCGGCGCACCGACGAACAGAAGCAGCAGTTCGCAGCGAAACTTTCGGAGCATGAAAGTGCGCTCGTTTCGCTTCGGGCCGAGAAGGAGGCCGCCGTCGCTTCGCTGAGCGCAGCTCGCGATCACGTCGTCGCGGCGAAAGCTGAAGTCGAGAAACGCCTCATCGAGTCCGACCGGCTCTCCGCTGAACGCCTCGCCCAGATCGAAAAACTTCATGGGGATGTTGCCGCGGTGAAGGCACAGATTCGCGACAAGGAGGAGGAAATCGTCCGCCTCGGAAACGAGCACCGGAAGGCGCTCGCAACGCTCGCGAGCAGCCACGAGCAAGCCGTCGCCAGGCTCGCCGCAGACAAAGAAGCCTCCCTCGCCGACCTTGCCCGGGCCAAAGACGCTGCACTCGCGGCGCTGACCACCGAGCGCGATGGCGAACGCACCGGCCGCACCGAAAACGCCCAGCTTCTCAAGACCGCGGAAAACACCATCCGCGAACTCACCGCCCGGATTCAGCAGTCCGAAGCCGACATCGCTGCGGCGCGCAGCGAAATCCAAAATCGCGAAAAGGAGATCGCCCGCCTCGGCAGCACGCATCACGAAGCATTGCTCTCGCAGAATCATCAGCACAATCAGGCCCTCGCGGCGCTCGGTGCGATCCGCGATGCGCTCATCGGGGAGCGCGATTCCGTGCTCAACTCCCGCACGCAACTCGAAACCCAACTCGCCGAAGCGCGCCGCCTCGACGGCGAGCGCCTCGCCCGGGTGGAGGAACTCGAGGGCTTCGTGACCAATGCGCGCAGCATGATCCGGCAGCGCGACGAAACCATCACCCGCCTGACGGAAGAGCATGAGCAGACCATTAAGGCGCAGACGCAGCGGCACGAACGCGACGTGCACGTTCTCACCACCGAAAAGGACGCCGCGATCGCGAATCTCACCGCCGGAAAAGCTGCTCTCGCCGCCGAACATGAGAATCGGCTCACCAGCCTCGTCGCCCAGCACGAACGCGCGATCGAGGCCGCGTCCGCCGAAAAAGCCAGTGCGCTCACCGCACTGCGCACCGAGATGGACAAAGCGATCGCCACCATCGCCGCGGAGCGCGAAAAGATCCTTGCGGCCAAGGCCCAGGCGGAAGCGCGCATCGGCGAACTCGTCACCGAGCGCGACGACGCCCAGAAAGACAGTGCCGCCGTCGCCCAGCATCTCGCCGCCGTCACCTTGGAAGCGGAGAAGCGGATCAACGAGCTGCAGAACCAGTCGGCCGCTTTGGTGTCCGCAAAGCAGAAGGCTCAAGCTGACCTGCTCGAGGCCGAGGAAGCGCACAAGGCGCAGAGCGCGGTCTTCGCTCGCGAATTCAAATCCATCCTCGCGCAACGCGACAATGCGCTTGTGGAACTCCGCACCACACGCACGCTGACCGCGGAGAAAGAAGCTGAACTCGCCCACGACCGCGCGGCCCTGCAGAAGCTTGAGCAGGAGTTCACACTGCAGCACGAGCGCGAGATGACCCGCCTCCGGCGCGAACGCGATTCCGTGATGCAACAACGCGATGCGCTTCGCTCCCGCTTCGAGCGCGTCGTCGAAGAGCAGCGCGAGCTCCTCAGCGACCTGCACACCACCGTCCCCGGCGCCGCAAAAGCGCCACCCGCCCGCGATCGAGTGGAGGAACCCGAAGTGATCGACATTCCCGGCGTCGAGGTCCGCCCCGAACCGGCCGTCCGCGTGGAGACCGGCGGCGGCCTGCGCATCCCGCAGGCCCGCCCGGTGCACCTCGCCCCGCCAAACGTCAGCGTCCTTTGATCAAGTTGCGCCCGTGATGGGGGCATCCGTAGGGGTCTTGGCCAGCACTGCGATTTTAGGGGCCAAAGCTGTAGAGGTGTTTCGTTTTCGAGGGCATCAGGGGAGAGAGTTTGCGGAATGGAGGGATGGACTTTGGGCAGCGCTTCGTATGCGATTGTGCCCCTACCCTTCAAACCACTGACCCAACCCTTCAACGTTCACGTTCCATGTTTTCCCACGTCGTCATCTTCTGGACCAAACCCGAACTCCCCGACGCCACCGAGAAACTCCTCGCCGGCGCCGAACAGTATCTGCGCCCCATCCCCGGCGTGAAGAGCTTCCATGTCGGTCGCATGCAGAAAAGCCACCGCGACGTGGTGGACCAGAGCTACCAAATCGCGCTCAATCTGCAGTTTGAGAACAAGGAAGCCGAAGCCGCCTATCAGGTGCATCCGCTGCACCTCGAGTTCGTCGAGAAAGCCTTCAAGCCGAACTGCGCCCGCGCGGTAATCTACGACTTCGAGTAACCGCGCTAGCGCAGCGGCGGCGGTGCGCCTTCCACCACGGCCGCCGTGCCGTAGCAGAGCACTTCGGTCACGCCGGTCATTACTTCGTTGGCGTCGTAGCGCACACCGATCACGGCATTGCCGCCGATCGCTTCGGCATGTTGGAGCATTTGCAGAAAGGCTTCCTCGCGCGCCTTTTCGCAGAGCTGCGTGTAGATGGAAATTTTCCCGCCGAAGATGGTCTGGATCGAGCCCGCGAAATTTCCGACGATCGAGCGCGAGCGGACGGTGATGCCACGGACGACGCCGAGGGTCTGCACCGTGCGATAGCCTTCAATCGCGAAGGTGGTGCTCGTCATGGATTCTTGCATGCCGGGATTCTTTGCGGGTCAGTGGGGAAGGCAAGCGGGTTCGCCGCCGGAGAGGCTGATCACTTGATGGGCGGGAGACTTTCGGCAAGCAGCACGCGCAGTTGCGCCAGGGTCTTCGCGTGGCGTGGGTCGTTGGCGAGATTCGTGTATTCGTGCGGATCGGCTTCGTGATCGTAGAGTTCGAGGCCGCTGCGTCCCTCGTCCCACTCCGTGCAGCGCCAGCGCGCCGTGCGCACACTGCGTCCCCAGAATTCCGCATTCTTCCCCCGTCGCGCTTGCGTGAAGGCCGCGTCGTGGATTGTCGCCCGCGGGTTGTCGAGCAGCGGGCGCAGGCTCTTCCCCTGGAGCGTCGCGAGCGGCGGCACACCGGTGAGGTCGCAGAGTGTGGGGAAAAGATCGAGCAACTCGACGAGTCCCGTCGTCGCCTGACCGCACGTCTTCATCCCGGGAATGCTCACGATCAGCGGCACGCGCGCACTTTCCTCAAAGAGACTGCGCTTGTGCCACAGCCCATGCTCGCCGAGGTGCCAGCCGTGGTCGCTGGTGAAAATCACGATCGTCTTCTCCGCCACGCCGAGCCGGGTGATCGCACCGAGCACGCGCCCCGCCTGCGCATCCATGTAGCTGACCGTGGCGAGATACGCGCGGATCGCCGCGCGCCGCTGCTCCGGCGTGGCCGTGAGCGCGTAGCCGGGCACCGCGCCGTTGCGCGCCGGGGCGGGGA
>JANPIS010000240.1:0-9715 GCA_031425095.1 Chthoniobacteraceae bacterium | reverse complement strand
AAGTGGTAATCCCACACCTTCTCCAAGATCAGCATCCGGCTGCACACCCGCCCGGCGGATCGCATGAGGCACTCCAGCAAGCGATACTCCCGCGTGGTGAGTTCAATCTTTCGACCCGCGCGCTCTGCGACCCGCGAGACGGTGTCGAGGGTCAGATCGCCCACGCGCAGGACCGTGGCTCTGGCATCGCTCCCTCGCCGGCCGAGCGCCCGCACGCGTGCGACGAGTTCCTCGAGCGCAAAGGGCTTCGCAAGGTAATCCTCCGCGCCTGCATTGAGGCCTTCGACCCTTTCGTTGACCTCGCCGCGCGCCGAGAGCAGCAGCACCGGCGTCTGATTACCCTTGGCGCGCATCTGTTTCAGCACGCTCAGTCCGTCACGGCCGAGGATCATGATATCGAGCACCACGGCGTCGAAGGGAGCCGTCTCCACCGCAGCCAGCGCATCATCACCATCGCGCAGACAGTCCACGGCAAAGCCCTCCGCCTTGAATGCCTTGGCGATAAATGCCGCGGTCTTTTTGTCGTCTTCGACTACGAGGATGCGCACGACTTGATCTTCCGCGAAGACCGCGCCCTCGCAAGAATCAATCGGGCGCAACACTGCGATATCCGCACAGTTCCACTGGTCTCGGCCCGCGAACCGTTCCCGTGCAAATTGGCCCAACACACTCATCGATGGCAGACCCTTCGCACTCATATTCAGTGGCCCGCATGGCCCCATACCCATCACTCCATCAGGGGAAAGTGATCCTGACAGTCCCAAAGTCTGTGGTATTCCCGGCACGGTTGAAGAACCAGATCGGACCGCTGTAAGAGCCATCGGATTGGAGGGTCGCGAGCGCGTTGCCAGCCGTGTTGCCGCTGGTGCCGTAGTACCACACCATGCCCAACCCGCCGCCGACCGCGGCATACGTGCTGCCGGGCCATGCCTTTCCATCAATGGCGAAGCGCCCTTCCATGCCGCCACGGAATGCGCGAAGTCCCACGAACGCAATCACGCCCTGGCGGGTGGGAGTGGCATAAGTTCCACTGAGAGTCGATGCCGCCTGAGCGGGCATCACACCCATGGCGAGCACTGCAAGAAGCAGGCAACCAAGGATCCCGCGACGCGTCCAATGTCTTCCTGGAGGATAGGTGTTCATCGCGGACGATTGGATCGAATGGAGTGGTTCGGTTGTATTCATGACGGGTGGTATGTTGTGGGTCTTTTTTGGGTTTTGATGAAAGTGAGATAGCTACGTTCACTGTGCGGCGGCTAGTTCTCGGCTTTCATCTTGGTGTTTGAATGCAGAAAGCTTCCCACCCGTGCATGAAGGATGAATGAAATCTTGATGAATTCCCTTTCATGATCTTCACCACGTGCCAGCGGTCTGACCACGCCGCCTGCGAGCTACACTGCCGCCAAACATTCCCGCCGTCCCACCCCGAGCTCGCGGCTGGCACAGTCGCACATAAAAGCACACCCATCGGCTCGCGGTGAATGCCGGGTGACGAGAGACCTGAACCTATTGAGGCTCGCTAATGTGGTTGAGACGGGATCATGGAGGGACACGCTCCGTCGTGTCCCTCCAAGGGTTTCTTCGGAACCACTTTCGCGAGACCTGGACCTAACCTCCGTGCGTGGCACTGGAGCTATCTCGCCACACGGTCAGTAATGCCATGCGATCCGCCGCTCTTCGGCCAGACGGATTGTCTTCTGGAATCCTCTAATCCAGATCAATGCGGCATTTCTGCACACCACTTCCCATTGGCGACGCGTTGCGGCGCTTTCGAGCGGATGCCGGAGTGGGTAGTTTGCGCGGTGCAGCCGAGGGCTTCGACCAGCCGGGAGAGCGCGTCGCCGTGCGGCTTCTCCGCACTTTCGCCGTCGATGAGCCACTTGAGGTCCTTCAGGAGTCGGGTGCCCTGGTCGCTGGCGAAGCGCTTCCGCAGGGTGAGGGAGACAAAGCGAAACGGGACCAGACTCCCGATGGATTCCAATGCCTTCTCGATCGCCTGATTCTCGCTCGTCGGGGCAAAGTACTCCCCACTGAGGATTTGCTTC
Source organism: Chthoniobacteraceae bacterium (assembly GCA_031425095.1). Lineage (GTDB taxonomy): Bacteria > Verrucomicrobiota > Verrucomicrobiia > Chthoniobacterales > Chthoniobacteraceae > JANNXQ01. Next base: position 7,670 of record JANPIS010000240.1, on the reverse strand, counting down.
GCACAGACGAGCTGTTCATGGGGCGACATCATGACTCGAGTTGGACCTTCGGCGGGAATGGCACGGAGACAATGCAAATGTTCTCGGGAGAATGCCCGCCAAGGCGTGATTCTCCCTTCGCTGCCGGCTGAAAAGAAACGTGGCTCATGAATCCATTCGCGGGTCGGTTCGCGTCCGGGATTTGATTTGCCTTCCCGGTGAGTCGGAGGCGGGGGGAGATTCCGCGCCCAGCGCGTGCCCTGATCTGTGGCTATGGCTGCATGCTCCGCGGCGGACCGAGGATCTCGCGAAGGACGAGCGCAGTGCGGATATTCGCGCGGGAGGCGAGGGCGGCGCGAACGGTGCCGACGCCAAGTCCAAAGTCACGCAGGTGCGCCGGCACTTCGGCGACTCGGGAGACGCCGGGGATGGCGGAGGTTTCGCCGGTGACGGTGACGAAGTCGCCGGTGGAGTCCGCGACGACGCGGGAGCTGATAGTCTCGAATTCGGGCAGCTTCGGAGTCTGGAGTTCGGGGATGTGGATGCGCTCGACGGGCTCGGTGGTGGTATCCGCTTCATCGAGGGAGTGCTCGGGCACGGGCAGCGGCGGCGGGGCCAATGGCCGCGGGGCCAGCGGGACGGACACGGGAGCCGGGCGCGGAGCGGACGGGCGCGGGGCCGGTGGCAGCGGGGTGGCGGGTGCTTCGTCCGGCGGGATGCCGAGTGCCTCCATGAAGCGGCGCATGCGCTCGGCTTCCGGGTCGGCGGACTCGGGCCTGGAAGCGCTGCGCGGAGGGCGGACGGTGCCGGTGAGCGGCGGTCGCGGCGGCGCTTTGGCGTCCTTGGCTTCTTTCGCCTTGCCAGCCAGCCAGTTGATCAGCCCGAAGACGAGCATGACCACGAGGAAGAGGTAATCCCCTCCGCCGGCGGCGAGCGAGATGATCATCGCGCTGCGTCCTGGCCGCGGTCGATGCCGGCGATGGATTCCCGCATCTGGGTGTCGGACTCGACGTTTTTCATCTTCACGTAGTCCATGATGCCCATGTTCCCGGAGCGGAACGCGGCGGCCATGGCTTCGGGCACCTGGGCCTCGGCTTCGACGACCTTGGCGCGCATCTCCTGGGTGCGGGCCTTCATCTCCTGCTCGACGGCGACGGCAGCGGCGCGCCGGACTTCGGCCTTCGCCTGGGCGACGCGCTTGTCGGCATCGGCCTGCTCGGCCTGCAGCTTTGCGCCGATGTTTTCGCCGATGTCCACGTCGGCGATGTCGATGGAGAGGATCTCGAAGGCGGTGCCGCTATCGAGGCCTTTGGCGAGCACGGCCTTGGAAATGCGGTCCGGATTCTCGAGTACCAGCTTGTAGCTGTCCGCGCTGCCGATGGCGCTGACGATGCCTTCGCCGACGCGGGCGATGATGGTCTCCTCCGTCGCGCCGCCGACGAAGCGGTCGAGATTCGAGCGGACGGTGACGCGGGCGCGGGCCTTCACGCCAATGCCATCCTTGGCCACGCCGTCGATCGTGACTTTGCCCGTCGCGGGGTTCGGGCAATCGATGACTTTCGGATTGATGCTCGTGCGCACGGCCTCGAGCACGGTCTTGCCGGTGCCTTTCGTCGCGAGGTCGATGGCGCACGCGCGATCGAAGTCGAGCGGGATGCCGGCTTTATCCGCGGCGATGAGCGCGAGGACGACTTGCTGCACATTACCGCCGGCGAGGTAGTGCGCCTCGAGCGGATCGGTGGCGAGCTGGATGCCGGCCTTCACCGCGGTGATGCGGCTATCGACGATCAGAGCGACGGGCACGCCGCGGAGGCGCATGGCGACCATATTGCCGAGGCCCACGTACGCTCCGGCGACCCAAGCGCGGACGAAGATCCCGAGGAAGTTGAAGAGGACGATCGCGACGACGAGGACGACCAGCCCGATCACGCCGAGGACGAGCGCGGAATTGGCCGCAAGGGGCAGGGAGAACGCGGGAAGGGTGGCCACAGGCAATGAGATCATTCGGGGTGCTTAGCGCCCGCATGCCGAGGTGGCAAGTGGCCAGTGCCTTGCGTCGGAGCGACCGGATGTCTCCGGCGCGATCTTACCGCGGCTCGTCGCCGACGAAGAACTTCTTCAACTGATCGCTGCGACGCTCAAAGCGTTGGCCGAGGCGATGGAAAAAGTCCTCCACACTGCGAAACTTTTCTCCACGCTCCGAGTAGCGTCCGCTGGAGACCGGCGGAAGATCGCGTTCCTCGGAGTTCACGAAATCGCGGTCGCTGCCAGAGGTCGGCTCGTCATTTTTGCGCCGCGTCGTGCGTGGCTGGAGGTCACGGGCTCCGCCGCTCTGGAAGTTGCGATCGAGGACCGCACCGCTGTCGGCGGCGATGGTCATGCGCCCCGTCGAGCGGGAGCCGTCGAAAAGATCGACCTGCCAGACCGGAGCCCCGCCGCCGGTGCCGGACTTCAGAAGGTATTCCAATCGGCTGAAGACGATCCCCTGCTCCTGCGTCTCCTGATTCACGATCGTGAAGACGCCGTCGGAGTCGAGATTCAGCTGCCCGAAATTCATGACGCCGCCGTAGCTGCGGCTGGTCGGGGTGCGCTGCGCGATGATGCGTCCACGCTGCACGTCAAACTCGCGCAGACCCCCACGCGCGGCCGACTCTTCGACGGTGATTTTCCACACCTCGGGTTGCGGAATGCCGTTGCGTCCGCGCACTTCGAGCACGCGGTTCAAGTTTTCGCGGTCCTTTTTCCCCACGACGCGCAGTGCGGTGTAAGCCGTGTCCGCAGCAGTCGCGGCGAACGGTGCCAGAAGTGTGCAGAGGGCGAGCAGTTGGATTTTCATCTTCCGGGACGATGGGAGAAGCGTGGAAATTTGGCGAGTCGGAATCTTCGCAAGCGCGCGCGTTTTTTCCGCCTGCCCTAGGGCTTCGCCGTGAAGCAGTAGAGCGCACCGTCTTCCGCGCCGACGACGATCTTTCCATCGGCGACGGCGGGCGACGCGGTGACGGGCGCGCCGATTTCGTAAGCCCAGCGTTCTTTGCCATCCGCGAGGCCGACTCCGTAAAGGCGGCCGTCGCCGGAGCCGACGACGATCACTTCGCCGCAGACCACGGGGCTGCTCTCGACTTCACCGCGCGTCTGGAAAGTCCACACGCCCTTCCCGGTCGCGCGGTCGATGCAGTGCAGGCGCTTGTCGCGACCGCCGATGATCACGCGGTCGTCGGTGACGGCGGCGCTGGAGAAGTAGGGGAAACTGCGGTCGCGATATTTCCAGAGGATCGCGCCATCCTTGGGGTTGAAGCCGATGACGATATTGCCGTAGTTGCCGACGTAGCCGAGGCCATCCGCAGTGGCGACGGAGCTGGCAATGTAGGCTTCGGATTCGATCTGGCGCAGCTCGGTGCCGTCCTTCACGGCGAGCACATGGATGAAGCTATCGCAGCCGCCGAAGAGCACTTCACCGTCGGGCGTCACCACCGGGGTTCCATTGATGTAATTGTCCGTCTCGTGTTTCCAGATGCCTTTCCCAGTGGCGGCATCGACGCAGTGCAGGCTGGAGTCATAGCTGCCGACGAGGATCCAGTGGCCATCGCCCGTCGGGTTCTTCGCGTAGTTCGCACCGCCGAGGATTTTGTCGTCGGTCTTGTAGCGCCACTTCTCTTTTCCGCCGGCCGCGTCGAGTGCATAGAGATTCCCATCTCCGGAGCCGAGGAAGACGACGCCCTCGAGCACGAGCGGCGTGGCTTCGATGCCGGCCTCGGTCTTGAACGTCCACGCTTCTTTGCCCGTGGCCAGATCGACGGCATAAATTTTTCCGGCGTCGTCGCCGAAGAAAACACGACCGCCCGCGATCGCGGCGGCGGCTTTCACGGGTTTGTCGGCTTTGAATTGCCACGCGAGTTCGATCTTCGCCGGCGCGGGCATCTGCGCGATGCCACGGAGTTCCGGGCTGCCGCGGTGCATCGGCCAGTCGGCGGCGGAAGCGAGCGGCGCAAAGAGCACCAAGGCGAGGAGCGTGAACTCCGGGTACCACACGCGTCCCGCGTGTTGGTCGCGGCGTCCCGCCGCGATGAACTTCGTGCGGCGATCGATCCCGGCAAGAGCTCCGCGCCACCGGGACCACCCGACATGTTCCGCGAGTGAGAAACTCTTGCCGTAATCGCGCGTTTTCGAAAGTTCGTTTCGGCGGGACGCCGAAACCGACACGCGAGACGCGTATGGTACCCGGAGTTCCGCCCTCACAGCCCCAGCGCCTCCGCGTAGAGCTGCTCGAAATCCTCGGCGGTGATCGGACGCGGATTGAACGTCGCGGTCCACTGCTTCGCCGCTTCCGCCGCGAGCTTCGGCAGCGCGTCGCGGGTGATGCCGAGCTTGGCAGGACCTTCGCGCATCTTCGCCACGTCGAGGATCGTCTCGAGTTCGCCGATGAGTTCGTCGATCGGCCCGAGGTCCGCCTCCGCCGCCAGTTCATGATAGCGCGAGTGCGCTTCGGGATCGTGAGCATTGAAGCGCACCACCGCGGGGAGCATCAGGCCCACGGCCTGCCCGTGCACGATGCCATAGTGCGCCGTGAGCGGATTCGCCGCCGAATGCGCCGCGCCGAGCATCGAGTTTTCGATCGCCGTGCCGGCAAAGGCCGCGCCGAGCTGCATCATGCTGCGCGCTTCGAGATCGCGTGGATCGCGCAGTACGCGCTCGAGACTCAGGAAGCACAGCCGGAAGGCCTCGTGCGAATACATCGCCGAGAGCGGAGTGCGTTTCTTGGTCACCGCCGTCTCCACCGCGTGCGCGAGCGCGTCGATGCCGGTGCAGGCCGTGACGCGCGCCGGCTGCGAGACGGTGAGCAGCGGATCGAGGATCGCAACTTTCGCCGCGGCCTTCGGATCGCCGCACGCCATCTTCATGTGCGTCTGCTCATCCGAGATGAGCGCGAAGGACTGGCACTCGCTTCCCGTCCCCGACGTGGTGGGGATCGCGATGAGCGGCAGCATCGGCTGCGTCGCTTTGCCGACGCCCCAGTAATCCTTCATCTCGCCGCCATTGGTCAGGAGGAAGTTCGCGCCTTTCGCCGTATCCATGCTGCTCCCACCGCCGAGCCCGACGAAAAGATCGATGCCCGCGGCCTGCGCCACGCTCACGCACTTGCTCACATCGAGCGTCGTCGGATTCTCGCGCACTTCATCGAAGACCGTGACACGCAGGCCCGCGGCTTCGAGGAAGCTGATCGCCCGGGCCGGGTGCCCCGCTGCGGCGAGTCCCTTATCCGTCACGAGCAGCGCATGTTTTCCTCCAAGCTCCCGGGCCAGTTCCCCCACCCGCTCCAGAGTGTCCGGTCCGAAAACGACGCGCGTGCGGGGTTGGAAATCGAAGCCGGCGGAATGCATGAGCACGGGAGGTGAAGGTTACCCGCGAAGACCGCGGAGCGGCGGGAAAACTAGCGTGCGTATCACGTCCGTCATCTGTTTCCCGTCATTTAAGGAGGGACGATCTAGGCCCGTTCGATGGAACGGCGCTTGTAGAGGAACTCGAACATGTTCCCCTCGTGCGGCTGGTCCCATGAGATCTTCATCGTCGAGATCGGGCCGAGGTTCAGGCGCTCGATGAGGTGGGAATCGAGGAGTTGCTCGGTGAAGGCGGGATCTTTGGTGATCGCAGTGACGACCAACGAATCGCCGATCTGCGCGAGCATGTCCTTCTGCGGGACTTCGACGACGCTGGCGTAGGGGCAGAGGTATTCTTTGTTTGAGAGCGGGTGTTGGAAGCTCTCGCAATGCACGATGGTCGGGCGCAGATACACGCCGCCTTGAAACTCCGCCTTGCGTGAGCCGTGGCGATACTTCGCGGTTACGTCCGTCGCGCCGGGGGTCTTCAGGCCGTCCTCGATCGCGGCGTCAATGAAGTCCGCCATCTTCGGATTAGCGAAGCCAGAGAGCTTCGCGTGTTCGTCGTCGAAGGGCAGCGGCTCGTAAGCGCCGAGCTTCCGCGCGAGCGCGTCGGCGATCTCCGCGCCGTACTTCGGCACGACCACGCAGCTCGCATTGACGCAGGAGCGCCCGCCGTTTTCGGCGATCGATGCCACCATCAGGTCGATGTAGTGCCGCCAGTTTTCGACCTCATCTTCGCCCATGAGGATCTTGCTGAAGCCCGGGCCGTGCACGGAGAATTTCGGATTGTCCTTATACTGCGCGACGGTATTCGCATCGCCGAAGATGAGCGCGCGTCCGCAGCTTTTCATGACCTCGGCGGAGCCTTCGTGATCGGTGGGATAAAAACCAAACGCCTCCGCCGGCGCACCCGCAGCGATGAAGGCCTGGATCAGGCGATACGGCGTCCAGGGCTCTTCGCGGCCGGGCTTGATGATCACCGGCGTCTTCAGCGCGATGGCCGGGAGCCAGAGCGAATTCACCGCGGGTGAGTTGCTCGGCATCACGAGCCCAAGCGCATTGGTGGTCGGGTAATAGCTCACTGCCGCCCCACTTTGCTCGCCGTAACCGCGATCGATGACCAGCGGTGCGAGTCCGCGCGTGAGACCATTGAGCACCATGCCCATGTGCGTCATCGCGTGGTGAATCTTCTGCATGTTCCGCTGCACCATATTGTGCGGCAGCCCGCTCGTGGCGCTGAGCGTCTCGATGTAGTCGATCCGCGATTGCGTATGCCCCTGGTCACCGAGTGGCAGGGTTTCCTTGAGGAAAATCTCGCCCGCCTTGGCGGAGATCTCGATGAGCTGCGCGACGGAGAATTTCTTCAGCGCCGCGCGCGCCTCGCCGATCTTCGCGAGGTCTTTGCGGATGATGCCCGCATTCACCTGGCTGACACTGGCCATCGGCAGGCCGGTGCGGTGATTGAGGACCTGGGTCTTCTCGAGGCTTTCGTAGGGTTTGCCGCGGCGGAGCGCGGGGAGATGCGGGAGATTCATGGGAGTGGAATACGACTGAAGCGAAGGGTCGGATTTATACGTCTGCGTATTAACGTCAGGCAATCGCTATTTCGTCGGCTGATATCCCCAACTATCGCGGTGCCGCCACGCACACCTCACGCTCGATGTAGCTCGGGATGCGCTTCACTCGCCAGACGCTCCCGGCAGGAGCGTGACCCGCAGGCGGAGAAATTTTCTCTCCTCCGCAAACACCGGCACCGATGCGGTGACCCACGGGCCGGGACCGCCTTGATCGACTCCGACTGCACTCCATCCCGAGAGATCGTCGGAAGTTTCGACGTGATAGGCGACGTCGGCGCGCGCGCGGAAATACGTGAGCTGCAACCCACCATCTGCGGCGCTTACGTCGAAGAGCGCTTCGCTGTCGGCCGCATGCGGTGAGAGCGCCACGGCGTATTCTGCGAGGAGACCGACGCCGTCCAAGTCGGCATCGGAGTCCGACGTGGCACCGGGATCGATCCCCCAATCGAGCCGCCATTGCGCGAAGGTGGTGGGCAGTGCTGCGGTCGCGACGTTCGAGATCGGCGAAGTGCCAGCAAGGTTGAACGCTGTCACGCGGTATTGCCACGCCGTGCCGGGCTGGAGGGCCGAGTCATCGACGCCCGCAGAGGTCTCTGGGGTGATTGCGACGACTTGCCAATCTGCGGCGTACGCTGCCTTCCGCTCCACCAGGTAGCCTGTGCTCGTGCCCACACTCGTCCACGCGAGCGAGGCGGAAGTATCAGAGACGGAAGTGACCACGAGCGGCGCAGGAGCG
>JANPIS010000239.1:0-1964 GCA_031425095.1 Chthoniobacteraceae bacterium | reverse complement strand
AGCCGTTTCCTCGTCCGTGGCGCCGGCTTCTCCCTCCAGTCCGTGCCGCTGCATGAACTCGCGCCACGCGGCCACTTCATGAAATCCGTTGGCCGCCGGCTTCGGCGAGTCTTTACGCTTCCGCCAGTTCTGGAGCGCGCGCCGCGTCACGCCGAGGATCTTGGCCAGCCATTGTCCAGACGGCTCTGCTCAACTCTACCCGTGGCTGGCAAACCGGCTCCGGAGTGAGAAAGGCCGGTTGGCTGTCAGCGGGACCCGGAGCCGGTCTTTCCGTGGGCAGAGCCCAACTTTCGAACTCCGAGGGAAGACTGGACAGCCCGAACTGCTGCGGATGCCTATGCCGCACTTGTGCTGGCCCATTTTGAGGCGCCGGATAACGTACGTGATTCGGATTCCGGACGCGGAACCCCTCGCCGAGGCGTTCGCAGGCCGACCCGAGGATCGCAGCGGATTGCACGCGCTGGCTCCCCTCAGCAATTTGCGGGTGCTCATCGCGCCCGAAGTGAGCCTTCTGCCCGCAGGAACGTTTGCATCCACCTTCGCGAGCTTCCGTTCCTTTCTCGAACCGCGCCGTGTTTTCTTCATCATGGATCCACCGCCGGGATTGGGCAGCGCTACCGATGTAATCAATTGGGTCAACTCCTCGCTTCCAGCGGACGCCACGTTTTGTGCGCTCTACTTCCCCTACCTTCATGTGCTCTTCGATGGGAACACGCTGACCGTTCCCGCCAGTGGTGCGATGGCAGCGATCTATGCGACCAGAGACGCATCTGGAGGTATCTGGCGCAGCCCCGCAGGCACCATGCTTACGCTCCAGGCGACAGGCCTCAGCCCGGCACTCACCACGGCAGACTTGGACGCGCTCAATGCCAATCACATTTGCTCAATCCGACAATTTGCCGGCACCGGGATCGTTCCGTGGGGTGCCCGCACGCTCGACCGGTTAGAGACCGAAAATCAATTCGTCGCTGTGGTGCGGACCCGCCAGTGGGTCGCCGCGTCGCTCGAGCGATCGCTCGCTTTCGCTGCAGTGGCAGAAAACGCGCAACCCCTCTGGACCCAGATCACAACGCTGGCGCAGGGCTTCCTCCACACGCTCTACCAGCAAGGCGCCTTCGCCGGCACGTCCCCTTCGCAGGCTTACTTTGTGCGTTGCGACGCGACCACCACGACGGCCTCCGACATAGCCGCCCACCGCGTCAACGTGATGTATGGCGTGGCCCTGCTGAGGGCGTCCGAGTTTGACCTCACTCTGTTGACCGTGGCCACCTACGACAGCCAGCTCCCCGTGCCCGCTCCGGTGTTGCAACCTCGCCAGTTTGCAGACGAACTCCTGGTCGCGTATCCGACCGTCGCCGGATTCGATTATTTGCTCGAAGAGAGCGCCGCCATGGACTCCGGCAGATGGCAAGGTGTGGGTGGTCCGGTCAATGGCGACGGAGCATGGCGGCGCCAAGGCATTCCGATCGCGGGCGACCGAGGTTTTTCCCGTCTGCGCATTACCCCGGCTCGGTAAACTGTTTACGGTCGGACGGGCGAGATGCGTGCCTGTGATTCCCGTCGGCTGCCCGTGTCAAATTCAGCCGGTGCGAAGCGGCACTCAACGAGACGTGTGTCCGCCCGCAAAACGCATGAGAGCGAGCGGACGAGGTAATGGAAGCTGGCTGCGATTCCCGACGAACTGAGAACTTCATTATACACCTTCTGCGAAAGAGGGCTCGGGACACAAACGACCATGTGCTTGCCCAGTTCGCGCTTGATGACACTTCTCAGATCGGCTGCATTCTCAAAAAACTCGACGCCTGCGGGGTATGAGGTCAGATCTGCGCTAGGGATGAGCTGTGTCCAAGCAAGCGGCCATCCAACGGTCGCTGTCTTTACTCTGTCGTCAGTTTCGCGCGGCGTTGTTCGAGCCATGACTCGAAGGACGCCCGTTGTGTGGGATCGAGCGTTGGCAGCAGGGT